>NZ_JBYCZV010000013.1:0-163049 GCF_057586415.1 Nocardioides sp. SRI_004 | reverse complement strand
ACGGCGGCCCCGGGCGTGACGGGGAGCCGCAGGGCGGCCTGCAGGTCGCTGCCCATCTCGGCCGCGGACTGGTAGCGCTCGGCGGGCTCCTTCGCCATGGCGGTGCGCAGGATCCGGTTGGTCGCGTGGACCATCGCGCTGTCACCCTCGAGCTGCGGCACCGGCTCGCGCACGTGGGCGGCGATCAGCTGGAACTCCGACATCCCCTGGTACGGCGGCGTGCCGGTCAGGGCCACCCAGAGCACGCACCCGAGGGCGTAGATGTCCGTCGACGGGCCCGCCTTCGCGCCGCCGTGCAGCTCGGGCGCCATGTAGGAGGGGGTGCCGGCGGTCGTCGTACTGAACCTCGTGGCGTCGGCGTTCATCCGCCGGGCGATGCCGAAGTCGGCGAGATAGGCGCGGATCGAGCCGGGGCGGCGGCGGACCAGGACGTTGCCCGGCTTGATGTCGCGGTGCACCAGTCCGGCGTCGTGCGCGGCGGCGAGGCCGCTCGCGACCTGCTCGATCACCTCGAGGGCCTCGACGAGCGTGGGCGGACCCTCGTCACGGATCATCTGGCCCAGGTCGCCGCCGGGGATCAGCTGGCTGGCGATGTAGAGGTAGCCGTCCTCCTCGCCGTGGGCGTAGACGGTGACGACGTGCGCCGACTCCAGCGACGCCTGGGCGCGGGCCTCGCGGGTGAACCGCTCGCGGAACTCCGGGTCGTGCGCGAAGAGGGGCGCGATGACCTTGAGCGCGATCTCGCGGCCGAGGTTCTCCTCGCGGGCGCGGAAGACCACGCCCATGCCGCCCTGGCCGAGCTGCTCGAGCAGCAGGAACCGGCCGACCCGCGTGCCGGGCGCGGGTTCGGGCGGCGGGGACGAGGGGGGCACACCCCGTTTCTACCGGACGCAGGCGCCGGAGACATGACCCGGACGCACCGGTCTCGTGTCCGGACCTCCCGCGGAGGGGGAGGAGCGGAGCCGAGAGGAGAGGAGCGCCGCACCCGGCCGGTGTGCCGAGACCCCCAGGACCGGTCCCCGGTCAGTGTCCTCCGTCCGCGGCGGGACGGAGCGGAGCGGCGCGCCTCTCGCTGGACCACTTCCCCCACGGTGCGGTCCACCACCAATCCTTCCGGCCGCGAGCAGGGCGCCGAAACCAGAGGAATGGAGGACATCAGTCCAGTGGAACGGCCTCGGGGCCGGGTAAATCGCCCTAACCTCCGAGGAATGGGGGCTCATCGGCTGTCCGGGCGCTCGTTCGGCGCTTCGGTCGAGCGCGGCCTCAACCTGTCCATCGGCATGGTGATCCTGGCCAAGACGGTGGTGTTCGCGGTCCAGTTCGCCGCCATGGACAGCTTCGACCCGGTCGAGGTGAGCTCGGCGGCGGCGATCATCATGTGTGTCGGGACGGTGGCGCTGCGCTGCCTCGGTCGCGGACCGTCCGGCTTCGACGTCCTCCTGTGCACGGTCGCCCTCGTCGTCGGCTCGTGGATGCCCCGCGACAGCGTGCCGGTGGCCGGTGCCGCGGACTCCCCCATCGTCCACCTCGTCGAGCCGATGCTGGTCGTCATCGCCATCCGGCGCCAACGGGCCGTTCCCGCGATGGTCCTCATCGCCGCACTCTTCGTCACCCTGCGCTGGGAGAGCGCCGGCAGCACCGACGGGCTGGTCTTCGGGCTGCAGGAGGCCGTGCTGATCTGCGGTACGGCGTTCGCCGCGCTCTACCTCGTCACCCAGATGCGCCGCGCGTCGGCCCGCGCCGAGGCGCTGATCGCGAGCCACCGCGAGGTCCACCGTGCCCACCTGTCGGCGGCCGAGGTCGAGACGACCGCCTTCCTCCACGACGACCTCGTGCCGACCCTCCTCGCCGTCGGCAGCATCCCCGGCGCGGCCGAGACGCGCAGCGCCGCGGGATCGGCGCTCGCCCGGCTGGCCGGGCCCGCCCACGGGGAGGACGCCGCCGACGTCGCGACGGCACTGCGCTCGGCGGCCGCGCGGGAGATGCTCGACGTCGACCTCGTCGTCCGCGGGCCCCGCACCCACCTGCCGGAGGCCGTGCGCGAGGCGATGGTCGGCGCGGCCGTCGAGGCGCTGCGCAACGTGTCGCGCCACAGCGGCCAGCGGCACGCCACCGTGACCCTGGTACGACGCCCGACGGCCCTGAGGATCCGGGTCGAGGACCACGGCGCCGGCTTCGCCGGGACGCCCGGTGTCGGCATCCGGGTCGCCATCGTCGGCCGGATGGAGTCGATCGGCGCGACGGCGCGGATCAGCGGCACCCCCGGCGCCGGCACGGTCGTCGAGCTCGTGTGGCGCGGTCGCCTGGTGAGCCGGCTGCTGGGCATGGCGCCCGAGCACGACCGGCTGATCCGGGCCGCCGTCGTCGACCCGGGCCGGGTGGCGCTGCGCGCGGTCGCGATCCTCGCCGCCGGCTACCTCGCGACCGCTGCCCTGCTGACGATCGACGTCCCCCTCCAGCCGTGGTCCTACGGCGGCGCCGCGGTGGTCGCGGTCGTGGTGGTGCTGCTGACCCGGGCGATGAGCCGCGGACCGTTGCACCCGGCGGCGTTGCTGCTCGTGGGCGGCGTGCCGGCCGTCGTACTCCTGGTGGCGCTGCCGAGCGTCTCGGCCGACGGCCTCGGCGGCACGGAGTCGTGGCTGATCGAGTTCAGCGCGCTGCCGGCGCTCGCCACCGCATGGGTCATCTCGGTGCGGATGGTGCTGCTCCTGCTCGTGCCGAACGCGGTGGTGATCACGCTCGTCGCGCTCGACAAGGGCGCCACGGCCGTCGACCTCCCCCACATCCTGTTCGTCCAGCCGCTCAACGCGCTCTTCGTCGCGGTCATCGTCGCCGTGTGCCGGCGGGCGGGTCGGGTGCTGACCGAGCCGGGGGCGAGCCAGTCCACCGCGTGGACCCGCGCGGTGCGGGTCGCCCTCGGGCCGACCCTGCGCCCGGTCGTGGCGGCGCTGCGCAGCGTCGGCGACGACACCGCCGCGCCCGGCCCCGGCCCCGGCCTGCTGGCCCAGGCCGTGCGGGACTGCCTCTACCTGCCCGGCCCCGAGCACGAGGCACTGCGGGCCGAGCTGGACGCGCTGCGGCGTACCGGCGCCCAGGTCGACACCATCCTCCCCGAGCCGCCGCCGGCGACGCGGACCCTGGCCGCCGCCCTGGGAGCGGTACGACGGTTCGGGCCCAGCCACGTGACGGTCTCCGGCAACGCCGACGAGGCCACCGTGGTGATCGTGCCGGGGCCACCGCCCGAGGTCGTGGAGCGGCTCCCCCGTCTGCTGCCGGTGGCGTGGCAGGTCGACGCCGACCCGGAGGCGTGCGTGATCACCGGCCCGCCGGACCTGGCCACCCTCATTCGTCGAGGTGACCCTCAGCCCGCGCCCGGCTGATCAGCCCGTGCACGTTGCCGATGTCGACGCCGCCCTCGCGGTAGGCGCGGGCGGCACGGGAGAGGTGCTCGCGCACGGTGACCTCGCTGATGCCCAGCTGGCGGGCGACGAGGCGGTAGGGCAGGCCGGTACTGACGGCCCGGAGGATCTCGATCTGCCGCTCGGACAGGCGGGTCGCCAAGGACGCGTCGGTGAGCAGCGCGGCGGCGACCTGGCCGGAGCAGGCGAGCTCCCCGGCGAGGGCGTCGCGGATCGACTGCGCGATCCGCTCGGCGGGGTCGACCTTGAGCACGAGCCCGGCGGCGCCCGCGGCGATCGCACGGCGGACCGGGACCGGCTTCTCCTCGGCGGTGAACAGCAGCACCACGATCCCGAGCGCGGTCAGCCGGGCCACGGCCTCCTCGGCCGGCGGCTGCTCGGGCATGTGCAGGTCGAGCAGCACCACGTCGAGGCCGTCGGGCGCCGCCTCGAGCAGCGCGTCGACCGAGTCGGCGATCGCGACCAGGTGGAGGTCGGGCGCCGTCTGCGTCAGGGCAGCACCGACCCCGGCAAGCACCACCGGGTGGTTGTCGATCGCGCCGACCCTGATGAACGGCCCCATGGGGACAGTATGGGGACGTCCGGGGACCGATCCGGGCGGAATTCCCAGATCTGTCATCGTCCCGGCCGGGAGCGGGCTGAACCGGCCCGTCGTCGCGAGCGGCGTGAGGTGCGTCCGATGGCAAGGCGCCGGCGCGAACGCATGCTGGACGCACGTGGAGGGTCGGCAACGCAGCCAGCGGGCGCGCATCGCGCCGCGCAGCAGGCGGGACGGTTCAGCCCGCTCCCGGGGCTCGTGGGAGGACGGGCCCCGGCCGGAGTCCGGGTGACCGGGCAGGTCAGACGCCGGCGGGCACCTTCGCGGGCTCGGCCGCCGGGTCGTCGTACTCCTCGCGGAAGCCGTGACGCTCCCACCAGCGGGCCATCGGGGCGGGCGCCCACCAGTTCCAGCGGCCCAGCAGCTTCATCGTCGCCGGCACGAGCAGGGCCCGCACGACCGTGGCGTCGACGAGGATCGCGACCAGCATCCCGAGGCCGAGCATCTTCATGAAGACGACGCCACTGAGGCTGAACGCCCCGATCACGACGGCCAGCAGGAGGGCCGCGCTGGTGATGATCCGACCGGTCTTCTGCACGCCGGTCTGGACGGCGCGGTCGTTGTCGCCGGTGGCGTCCCACTGCTCGCGGACGCGCGAGAGCAGGAAGACCTCGTAGTCCATCGAGAGGCCGAAGAGCACGGCCAGCATGACGATCGGGTTGGTCAGGTCGAGGAAGCCCTGCGGCGTGAACCCGAGCAGGTCGGCGAGGTGCCCGTCGCTGAAGATCCAGGTGACCACGCCGAAGGACGCGGTGATCGAGAAGGCGTTCATCAGCACGGCCTTGAGGGGCAGCACCACCGAGCCGAAGGCGAGGAAGAGCAGCACCAGCATCACGCTGATCACGATCAGGCCCATGAGCGGCAGGTGGTCGCCGACGGACTCGGCCAGGTCGACGGTGTCCGCGGTCAGGCCGCCGACGAGCGCCTCCGAGCCGGCCGGGCCGTCGACGGCCCGCAGGTCGCGGACCACCTGCTGCGACTGCTCGGTCTGGCTGTTGCCCCGCCACGCGACCCGCAGCAGCGTGGTGTCGCCCTCGGCCTGCACGGGGCGGACGTCGACGACCCCGGGCACCGCACCCAGCTCCTTCGTGTACGACGCCAGGCCGGCCTCGTCCGCGCCGGTCACCAGCACGTTGGCGGTGGAGCGCTCGGCCCCGAACTCGGAGTTGAGCCGCTCCGCGGCCATGTGCGAGGGGGTGTCGTCGGGCAGGACGCGGTAGTCGACGCTGCCCCACTTCACGCCGAGGAACGGCGAGGCGACGACGAGCAGCACGGCGACCACGCCGACGGCCACGACGACCGGGCGGCGCATGACCGCGGCGGCGAGCCGGGCCCACGCGCCGTGGTCGGTCTCGACGGCCGCACTGCGCTGCAGGAACGGGATCCGGCCGGCGTCGATGCGGGTGCCGAGCAGGGCCAGCGCGGCCGGGAGGACGGTGAGGGCGGCGACCATCGCGATCAGGACCGCCGCGATGCCGCCGTACCCGATGGACTTGAGGAAGGTCTGCGGGAAGACGAGCAGCGAGCTCATCGCCGCGGCCACGGTGAGCGCCGAGAAGGCGACGGTGCGACCCGCGGTCGCCATCGTGCGCACGAGCGCCTGGCGGGTGTCACCCGGGGTGCGGGCGATCTCCTCGCGGAAGCGGGAGACCACGAAGAGCGCGTAGTCGATCGCGAGGCCCAGCCCCAGCAGGGTGATGATGTTGGGCGCGAAGATCGAGACGTCGACCAGCTCGTTGAGGCCGGCGATCGTCGCCCGGGCACCGAGCACCGCGACCGCGCCGACCAACAGCGGCATCAGGGCCGCGACCACGCTGCGGAAGATGATCAGCGACAGCAGCAGCACGATCGGCATCGAGACGAGCTCGGCGCGCAGCAGGTCGGACTTGGTCTCCTCGTTGACGTCGCTGTAGACGGCGTACGGTCCGGCGAAGGCGACGTCGAGCGAGCTGGTCTCCACGACCGGCCGCAGCTCGTCGTAGGAGTCGATGAAGTCGTTCTGGGTCTCGCCGGCCAGGGACACGTAGACGGCGGTGGCGTGCCGGTCCTTGCTGACCATGGCGCGATCCTCGACGTCGTACCAGGTGAGCACGGAGACGACGCTGTCGGCCGGGATGGCGTCGACGGTCCGCTCCACCTCCCTCTCGAAGCCGGGGTCGTCGACCGTCGCGTCGTCGCTGGAGAAGAGGATGATCGCGTCGATCGAGCGGTTGCCGAAGGTGTCCCGCTCGAGCGAGAGCTCGCGCGAGGACTCCGTGCCGGGGTCGTCGAAGCCGCCGGCCGAGAGCTCGTCCTCCAGGCCGATGCCGGCGATCGCGGCGGCGGCCGTGATGCCGAGCCCGACCAGCAGGACGACGACCGCCCGTCGTACCACCAGGGCGCCCCATCGCTCGATCATGACGTCTCCTCCGGGTTCGGCCCGAGTACCAGTGAAACTGCATCAGTTTCGTTAACGCCGTTAACCGTAAACGGTGTAAACTCGCCGCGTCAAGTGCTCTCCCCCACCACCCGAGGAGTCCCGTGGGCCAGTTGCGCGCGCCCGTCACCCGCCGCGAGAAACAGCGCGAGGCGACGTACGACGAGATCGTGGCCGTCTCCGCCCAGCTGCTCGCCGAGGGCGCCGACCTGTCCCTGCGCGCGGTCGCGGGGCGGATGGGGATGACCGCCCCGGCGCTCTACCGCTACGTCGCGAACTACCAGCAGCTCGTCGACCTGGTCGCCTTCGAGCTCGACAAGGCGGCGACCGCGGAGTGGGCCGCGGCCGCCGAGCGCTTCCCCGAGGACGACCCGGCCGCCCGGCTGGCGGTGGCGTGCGTGCGCTTCCGGAACTGGGCGCTCAGCAAGCCCCGCGAGTTCGCGCTGGTCTTCGCGAACCCCATCGCCGAGGCCGACAGCCAGCGCCGCGAACTGCTCACCGTCTCGACGTCGGGGCACTTCTTCACCGACCTGCTCTGGCAGATCTGGGAGCAGCAACGCTTCCCGTTCCCGTCGCTCGACGAGCTCGACCCGGTCATCCGCGACGCCGTCCTCGACCCGCTCATCCCGGCCCGGGCGGAGCACATCCCGGCCGAGGACCGCGGCCTGCTCTGGATCTACATGCGCTCGTGGTCGGCGCTCTACGGCGTGGTCACCCTCGAGTCCACCGGCCACTGCGACCCCCGGGTGATCGAGTCCGGCCAGCTCTTCCGTGCCACCGTGCTCGACTGGCTCGAGCCGCTCGGCCTCGGCGACGACCGGGAGCGGCTGGCCGCGATCATGGACGAGGAGCTCGCCCGGCGCTGACCGCCGGAGACGACGCGACCCGGCGCGTCGTACGCGCCGGGTCGGGTCGGTGGAGCGGGTCGGGTCAGTTGAGCTTGGCCAGGTCGAAGATCTCGCCGGCCGCGGGCTTCTCGACCTCGAGCGGCTCGTCGAAGCGGCTGAAGCCCATCGCGCCCTCCTCGGGGACGTCGAAGCGCACGAAGTAGTGCGGGTCCTCGGCCGCGACGTAGGCCGTGCCCTGGTTGCCGTCGTCGGAGGTGAAGGCGATGGTGACGGTCTCCTTGCCGGAGACGTCCTGCGTTCCGGTCACCTTGGAGTCGTCGCCGGCGATGTCGTCGGAGTTGAGGTCGGACAGCAGCTCGTCGAGGTCGCAGAGCTCGGCGAAGCCCTCGGGGTCCGAGGAGTCGGTCGTCCACTTGTCGCCGATCAGGCCGGTGATCACCGACGCCTGCTCGCCGCCCTGGCTCTTCCAGAAGGCGTCGTCGGCCTTGAAGTAGGAGACGCCCTCGACGGCGATGATGTCCATCGACCCGACGCCCTCGATCTGCATGGTGCCCTCACAGTCGCCACCGCGGCTGACGGTGACGTCCATCAGGATCTTCTGGCCCTCGTCGTCGACGATGTTGCCGGCGAGGTGGACGGTCTCGAGGGCCTTCATCGCCGCCTCGACGTCCTCGCCGATCTGGTCGACGGGGGTGTCCTCGTAGTTCGAGGTCTGGCTCGACTCGCTCGACTTGTCGTCGCCGGCGGAGTCGGAACCCTTGCTGTCGTCGTCGCCACAGGCGGCGAGTCCGAGGGCGAGGAGGGGCAGCAGTGCGATCGAGAGTGCAGGGCGCATGACGGAACGGTAGCCGCTGCGGCGCCTGCGACCGGTGATCAGGTCCAGAGGACCTCGCGCGTCCAGGCGGGCACCAGGTCGCCGGCGCGGCCGTGCCGGGCCTCGTGGAAGAAGTGGGTGCCCTCACTGGGCTCCAGGTTGAGCTCGAGGGTACGGGCGCCGTGGCGGCGCGCGTGCTGCACGAAACCGGCCGCCGGGTAGACCGCCCCCGACGTACCGATCGAGACGAACATGGTGGCGTCGGTCAGCGCGTCGGTGATGCGGTCCATCTCGTAGGGCACCTCGCCGAACCACACCACGTCCGGCCGCAGGTCGCGCACCCCGCAGCCGGGGCAGGCGGGCTCGTCGAGCAGGGTGCCCGTCCACGGCGAGGCGACCCCGCAGGAGCGACACAGCGCCTTGAGCAGCTCGCCGTGCATGTGCACCACCCGCGTCGACCCGGCCCGCTCGTGCAGGTCGTCGATGTTCTGGGTGACGACGAGCAGCGCGTCGCCCATCGTCTCCTCGAGCTCGGCCAGCGCGCGGTGCGCGGCATTCGGCTCGACCGTCGCCAGCGCGGCCCGGCGCTCGTCGTAGAAGCGCTGCACGGTCGCCCGGTCGCGCTCGAAGCCCTCCGGCGTCGCGACGTCCTCGACGTGGTGGCCCTCCCACAGCCCGTCGGCGTCGCGGAAGGTCGGCACCCCGCTCTCGGCGGAGATGCCGGCACCGGTCAGGACGACGATCTGGGGCACGACCGGAGGCTACCCGTCGTACCCGTGACGGGCGTCACCCGTCCCACCCCCGCCCGCCGACTTGCCACTCTTACCGGCCGAGTTGCCACTTCGGCCGATCGAGTTGTCACTTCGGTGGATCGAGTTGCCGAAGCTGCGGACGTGCGCGCAACTCGACTCGGATCTTCGGCCAGTCGACCCAGAAAAGTGGCAAGTCGCCGGCGAAACGGGGCAAGTCGACGGTCAGTGGAAGATGCGGCTGGTGACGGAGGCGGTGGCGACGAGGGTGTGGTCGGCGTCGTGGACCGCGACCTGGGTGTGGGTGCCGGTGCGGGTGCGGTGCACGACCTTCGCGGTCGCGACGAGGTCGGAGCCGGCGACGGCGAGATAGGCGACGTCGAGGTGGGTGGTCGCGCCGCCGGTCGCTGCGTCGGCGGAGGTGAGGCCGGACGCCGAGGCCGACGCCCCGGCGACGTCGACGAGGGTCGCGACGACGCCGCCGTGGAGTACGCCGGGGACCGTGGTCAGGTCGTCGCGGAAGCGCAGTCCCAGGCGGACCTCGTCGACGCCCGCGTCGAGGACGGTGATGCCGACGTGCCGGGCGATCGGCGACGCCGCGAGCACGCCCTCGATCCACTGCCGGGCGAGGGGGTCGAGCGGGTCGAGCCGGCCGGGCTGATCGGTCGTGACGGCGGACATGGGGCCTCCTCGGGGCGGGCTGGCGGGGTGAGTCTCCGAGGGTGGCCGACCGGGCGTCGTACCGTCGATGACGTGGGAGGTCATGGCTGCGCCCGGCACGCATCTCGTGCGTGCCGGGCGCAGCACCTCGTGGGTCAGTCCTCCAGCAGGCTGGTGACCGTGCCCGCGGCCACGGTCCGGCCGCCCTCACGGACGGCGAAGCCGAGGCCGACCTCCATCGCGACCGGCTTGCCGAGCTCGACGGTCACCTCGACCGTGTCACCCGGCATCACCAGCGCGACGTCCCCCAGGTCGATCCCGCCCGACACGTCGGTCGTGCGGAAGTAGAACTGCGGGCGGTAGTCGGCGGCGAACGGCGTGTGCCGTCCACCCTCGGCCGCGGTCAGCGCGTGCAGGTTCGCGGTGAACCTGGCGTGCGGGCGGACCGAGCCCGGTACGGCGAGGACCTGCCCGCGTCGTACGTCCTCACGACGCACGCCGCGCAGCAGGACGGCCGCGTTGTCGCCGGCCTGGACCTCGTCGAGCGTCTTGCCGAAGGTCTCCAGCCCGGTCGCCACGCTGGCCACCGTCGGGCCGAGCCCGACGACCTCGACCGTGTCGCCGACGCGGAGCGAACCCCGCTCGACCGCACCGGTGACGACCGTCCCGCGGCCGCTGATGGTGAGCACGTTCTCGATGGGCATCAGGAACGGCTCGCCGAGCTCGCGGTCGGGGACGGGGACGTAGTCGTCCACGGCCTGCAGCAGGTCGACGATCGACTGCGTCCAGCGCGGGTCGCCCTCGAGGGCCTTCAGCCCGGAGACCCGGACCACGGGGACCTCGTCGCCGGGGAACCCGTACTCGCCGAGCAGGTCGCGCACCTCCAGCTCGACGAGGTCGAGCAGGTCCTCGTCGTCGACGGTGTCGGACTTGTTGAGCGCGACGACGAGGTACGGCACGCCGACCCGCTGCGCCAGGAGTACGTGCTCCCGGGTCTGCGGCATGGCGCCGTCCTGCGCCGACACGACGAGGATCGCGGCGTCCACCTGGGCGGCGCCGGTGATCATGTTCTTGACGTAGTCGGCGTGGCCGGGCATGTCGACGTGGGCGTAGTGACGGGTCGCCGTCTCGTACTCCACGTGGGCGATGTTGATGGTGATCCCGCGCTGGACCTCCTCCGGTGCCCGGTCGATGCCGTCGAAGGCGACGAACGAGTTGCGGGTCGGGTCGGCGTCCGCGAGCACCTTCGTGATCGCGGCGGTCAGCGTGGTCTTGCCGTGGTCGACGTGACCCATCGTGCCGATGTTGAGGTGCGGCTTGGTCCGCACGAACTGGCTCTTGGCCATGGTGGTGCTTTCTGTGAGTGATGCGTCGGCAGGACGTCGTGGCGCGGCGGCATGCCAGGGCCGCGCGCCCGGGACCGGGAGGAGACGACCCTCCTCCTTCGGTCCCGCTGGGGCGGGAGGAGGGTCAGCGTCGCGCGCCGGCCAGCTTCACGTTCGCGGCGTCGGCGCACGGCGCAACAGCCGACAGGACGACTGTCGGGAGTGCGGTGCGGGCGGCGAACATGCGGGTCACGGTAGGCAACAACGCGGGCGGGTGCCACTGGATTCCCGAGCGGTACGGCGGCGGACGCCGACCGACCGCGCACCGTCGACGGTGCGCGGCCGGTGGCCCGGGAGCCGGTCCGGAGGACGGCTCAGTGGATCGTGTCGGTCGCGTTCTTGTTGGTGACCGCGACGTCGAAGTTGTCGACGTCCACGTCGTCGCGGTGGGCGGCGTCGTGCTCGATGACGTCCTTGACCGCGAACTTGTCCTTGCCCTGGCCGCCGACGAGGTGGTCGTAGGCCGGGGTGACCTCGTGCGACTCGAGGGTGTCGTCGCCGTACTGGCCCTCGAGCCAGTCGACGCCCTCGTAGCCGTTCAGGTAGTCGTTGCCGTCGCCGCCGTAGAGGTCGTCCGACCCGTCGGCCACGTTCGCGCCGGCGTAGCTGATGAGGACGTCATTGCCCTCCTCGCCGCGGAGCACGTCGTCGCCGGCGCCGCCGTTGACGGTGTCGTTGTCGAAGCCGCCCATGACGAAGTCGTTGCCGGAGTCACCGAAGACCTGGTCGGCGCCGCTGCCGGTGTAGAGGTCGTCGTTGCCGGTGCCGCCGTAGACGGTGTCGGCGCCGGTGCCGGAGAGGACCTCGTCATCACCGCCGAGGGCGTAGATGGTGTCGTTGCCGGAGGTGCCGATGATCTTGTCGGCGCAGCCGGTGCCGTAGGTCGTCACGCCGGGCTTGGCGAAGACGAGGTTCGGCTCCGAGCCGCAGGTCCCGGCGTGGGCGGCGGTCGAGGTGGCGGCGAGGCCGGCGAAGGCGGCGGCGCCGGCGAGGGCGAGCTTGGCGGCGATCTGGATGCGGGTGGAGCTGGTCATGGCAGTGGTCCTTGCGTGAGGTGGTCGGCGCCGGGCGGGTGCCGGGCTCACGGGTAGGAGCGCCGCACGGCGCCGACCTTGCAAGAAACTCAGGCCATTTCTCGCGCACCCTTCCGCGCATTGCGGCGACTGCCGTTGACCATGTCGTTGAAGCGGTCGACGGCCCAGATGGTGCGGAGGCCGGCGCGGCCCATCATGACCGGCCGCGGGAACCTCGGCTCCTCCTGCCAGATCGTCTCGAGGTCCTCGTGCCGCTCGCCGTCGACGATGGCGTCGGCGATCAGCGTCCCGACGTACGGCGCCTGGGCGAGCCCGTGGCCGTTGCAGGCGATCGAGTAGTGGACGTCGTCGCCGATCCGGCCGGCGACCGGCAGCCAGGACGAGGTGATCGCGATCCATCCTCCCCACGCACGCTCGACCGCCACGTCGGCGAGCGACGGGAACCGCCGCGCGAAGGCACCGGCCAGCTCCTCGACCAACCCGGGGTCGGGCGTCCGCTCCGGCAGCGGGTACGACGTGCCGCGCTCCAGCCGTCGTACACCGAAGACGATCGTGCCCCTCGGCGTGAGCCGGTAGTTCTCCATGATCGCGTGCTGCGTGACCAGCCCCATCCCACTGGTCCAGCCGAGGGCCTCGATGCGCGCGGGGTCGATCGGCTCGGTCTCGACCTCGATCACGTAGATCGGCACCGAGAGGTGCTTCGGGGTGATGTCCCACTCGCCGGCGAAGGCGTTCGTCGCGAGGACGACCTGGTCGGCCCGCACCTGTCCGCCCGACGTCGTCAGGACGATCTGCCCGCCATCCCGCACGACGTCGGTGACCTTCGTCTGCTCGAAGACCCGCGCGGCGGAGTCGAGCAGGACCCGGCGCATGCCCAGCGAGAACTTGCCCGGGTTCATCCGGCCACCGACCGTCTCGCGCATCCCGCCGACGAAGCCGCGCGGGATGCCGAGCTCGGCAGCGGTGCCGACCTCGACGTGCCCACCGGCGCGGGTCACGATCTTCGCGACCCGGCGTACCCGCCCCATCTGTCCGCGGGAGACGGCGGCGAAGGCGTTGCCCGTCGCCTCGTACTCGCAGTCGATGTCGTGCTTGGCGATGAAGTCCTCGACGTGATGGGCGGCGTTCTCGGCGAGCCGCATCATGCCGGGCATCTTCTTGCGGGAGAGCAGGTTGAGCAGCTGGAGGTCGCCGCCGGGGGCGCCGGCCAGCTGGCCGGCGTTGCGCGAGCTCGAGCCGTGGCCGCAGAACTCCGCCTCCACCAGCACGACGTCCTGGCCGCGCTGCGCGAGCCGCAGGGCGGTCGACATCCCGCCGATGCCACCGCCGATGACGGCGACCTGGCAGGTCACGTCGCCGTCGACGGCGGGCCGCAGGTCGGTGGGTGCGTCGACCCAGCCGCTGAAGGACTCGTAGGTGACGCCGTCGGTCCTCATGCCCGCACCGCCTTGCGGTGGTCGTCGGCCGGAGCGATGCCCGATGCCTTGTTGTGGTCGTCGAGCGCGCGGTAGGCGAACAGGTAGGTCAGCATCTGCAGCCCCCACACGGTCAGCGCGAACGTGTAGAAGAGCGCGCGGTCCTCGAGCGGGTCGACCGAGTCGGGCAGCGGGAAGAAGTCGTAGGTCAGCGCGATGGCCGTCGCCGCGAGGCTGACGGCGAGCGTCGCGACGGCGACCCGGGTGGCTCCGATGTCCCACAGCCGCTTCACGAAGTACAGCAGGAAGGCCAGCGTCACCAGGTTGACCACCAGGTAGAAGGTGGCCGGGCCCTGGTGCAGGACGAACTCACCGTTGGCGTCAACGTGGGCGCGGTACTTCGGCTGCGCCAGGAACAGGCCGCTGCCGATCGCCAGCGCGAAGATGCCGAGCTCGACCGCCAGGCTCGCCTTGTAACGGTGGGTCACGGCCATCAGGCCGACCACCAGCAGCAGCGTGATCCCGATCGATCGGGAGAACGCGTCGAGGAAGAACGCGAAGGCGTACTGCCCGCTCGCCTCACCACCCTCCGGGTCGTCCGCGAAGCGCAACGCCCACACCAGGAAGTTGGTGCCGGAGGTCGCCACGATGCACCACTCGATGCCGAGCAGGTAGTTGCGGTGGTGCTTGAGGAAGCGCCAGCCCGCCCAGTAACCGCACACGATCATGACCAGGTCGGCGACCAGGAAGGTCAGGCCGTAGATGTCTTCTTTCATGACAGTTCCTTCGTTCGTTGGGACGGTCAGGCCACGACGCCGCCGGTACGACGCCGGCTGCGGTTGGTCGAGACCAGGACGGTGAGCACGACGGCCAGGGCGAGCGCGCCGGCGAGCCAGTAGCCGACGCCGTACAGGTTCTCGGCGGCGACCTCGAGGGTGGTTCCGGGAACCGGCACGAGCGAGGCGCTGAGGTCGGCGCTGACCAGGGCGGTGCCGAACGCGAAGCCGACGGCGAGGAAGGTGCCGGCAACGCCGGTCGCCATCCCGGCCTTCTCCTCGGGGACAGCCAGCTGCACCAGCGTGAAGCCGGCGGCGTAGCCGATGCTGCAGCCGAGTCCGATGACGGCGGCGCCGACGAGGTAGTGCCACTGCTGGTCGTGGGCGAGGGCGAGCCAGGCCAGGCCGGCCGCGCTGATGAGCGCGCCGCTCACGAAGACCGGGACCACGCGGCCGTTGTTGACGGGGCGGTCGGCGATGGCGCCACCGACCACGAAGGTCAGCGCGAAGGGCAGCATCAGCCAGCCGGTGTCGAGCGCGCTCAGGCCGAGACCGTAGGCGTCCACGGGGCGCAGCGCCGCGGGGATGATCTGGGCATAGGTGCTGACGAGGAGCAGGAAGGCGGCGTTCACCGCGGCGAACAGGGTGATGCAGATGCACGACGCGGTGACGAGGGGCGCCTTCATCAGCGCGACATCGAAGACCGCGTTCGACGACCGGCGCTCGACCCGGAACCAGGCGATGCCACCGACCACACCGAGCACGAGCGGGATCAGGGCGGCGTTCCCCCACACCAGGCCCTGGGTCAGCGTCAGCAGGATCGCCGCGACCCACGCGATCATCCACACGGTGCCGACCACGCCGATGCGCCCGCCGCGCTCGGCCGGCGGGAGGTGCGGGATCAGCAGGTACGACGCGACCGTGGTCACCGCGCCGATCGCGGTGAGGACCACGAAGAAGCTCTGCAGCGAGAGGGTCTGCACGATGAGACCGCCGCCGATCATCCCGGCGACGATGCCGACGCCGGTGCCGATGACCAGGACCGCGACGGCGACGGTGATGCCGCTCTCGCCCAGGCCCCGGCGCAGGAACCCGAGGGGCAGCACCTGGGCGGCCCCGCCGAAGCCCATCAGCGCGCAGCCGACCAGCAGCGTCGGGTAGGAGTCACCGATCGCCGGGACGAGGGCGCCGACGGTGAGGAAGGCCGCGGCGGCGACGTTGGCGTTGCGGTCGCCGTGCAGGTCGGCCAGGCGGGGCAGCAGGATGAATCCGGCGCCACCACCGAGGGTGAGGACCGTGTAGAGCCAGGTCACCTCGGCGACGGTGGCGAGGCCGTACTGCGCCTGGATGACGGGCAGCAGCGGCGGAAGGATGAAGATCACCGCGTTGGTCAGCACGACCAGCAGGGATCCGATGCCGACGAGCGTTGCCCGGCCGGGCTCACGGCCTCTCGTCGTACGACGGCCGGTTCCGGCTGCCTGTTGGGTCTGGGACATGACTGGTCTCCGATTCGGGCGGTGGTGTGATCCGGCTCATACGGTACGCCGAAGTTAGTCATCCAATCAAGATGTATGACCAAGATGTTTGACCAAGTTCCTAGCCCGTCGCGCGGGAGGCTCTGGTAGGGTCTGGTTGACTTAGACAAGCGTCCTAGTCGGGGCGCCCGATCACGGAGGCCGCCGATGGCACGGATTCCCGTCGCCCAGCGACGTCGCGAGCTCGTTGAGGCGGCGGTGGAGGTGATCTCCACCCATGGGATCGACGGCGCCACCACGCGCCGGATCGCCGACCAGGCGAAGGCGAACGTCGCGATGGTCCATTACTGCTACGACTCGAAGGAGGACCTCTTCGCCGATGTCTTCGAGTTCGTCGCCGGCAGGTTCCGCGAGGTCATCGAGCAGAGCGACCCGCACACGACGGTGCTCGAGACGGCCCAGGCGATGCTGCGCGGTCTCATGGAGTGCTACTGCGACTCGCCCAGCTTCGCTGCGACCACGATCGAGCTGATCAACTGGGCCCGGCGCCAGCACGGCGATCGCGGGATCGCCGTCTACGACCAGGCCCTCGGCGCCGGCCTCGAGGCCATGCGCCGGGTCGCCGCCGCGGAGGGCGTCGCCGACGAGGTCGTCGAGGACATTCCCTACGTCGTCGGGGCACTCTCCGACGGCTTTGCCATCAACTTCTTGACGTACGGCGACCGGGAGGCCGCCGATGCCCTGATGGACGTCACGGCCTCGGTACTCGAGAGCTGGCTCTCGGCGCGGCTCGGAAGCGCCGCCGCCAAGCGCCCGCGACGCAAGCGCGCGGCCAGCGCCTGAGGCACCGACCGCGCGCCGCGCCCGCGGTCACAGCGACACGGTCACAGCGACACGGTCACAGCGGCAAGGTCACAGCGGCAGGTCGGGCGAGTCCACGCCCACGACCCGGTCACCGCAGAACACCCGGACCGACTCGTTCGGCCCATGGCCGCCGATGCCCGACGGGCCCCAGAAACTCTGGGCCGAGTCGTCGCCGAGGTCGGCGATCTTCGCGCCGTTGACCCGCACCTCCCCTGCCACGACCCGCGCGCCGACCTCGATCGCCCGGTCGGTGTCGGTGCCGAAGACGTAGGCGTCCAGGCCCGACGGGTTCGCATTCGCGATCCGCAGGGCGTCCTCCGCAGAGTCGACCCCGTGCACGGAGACCACCGGGCCGAACAACTCCGCGGTCGCCTGTGCCGCGTCAGCACCCACGGCCACGGTCGGCGAGAGGAAGAACCCGCCGAGATCGGGCAGGCGCGCCGGCTGGTGGATCTCGGCGCCCAGGCCGCGCAGGCCGTCGATCCGGGCCTGCAGGGTCTGGAAGTGCGGGGCGTTCGAGATCGGACCGACCTGGCTGTCCTCGTCGAGCGAGTGGCCCACCACGAGCTTGGAGACCCGCTCGGTCAGCGCCTCGACGAGCGGCCCGACGAGGGCCGGCGGCGCGAGCACCTTGCCCGGCCCCTCGCACCACTGTCCGTTGAGCTTGGTCATCCCCTCGAGGATGCCGTCGGCGGTGACGTCCACGTCCGCGTCGTCGAGTACGACGACCGGGTTGTTGCCACCCAGCTCGAGCTGCAGCACCTTGAAGTCCTCCGCTGCCGCCCGAGCGATGGCACGGCCGGCGCCGGGCCCACCCGTGAAGGAGACGATCTTGACGCGCGGGTCGCCGGTCAGCCGGGCGCCGACGTCACCGGTGCCGTGCACCAGCTGGAGCGCACCGGACGGCAGGCCCGCCTCGACGAAGCACTCGACGACGACCTGGGCGCTGCCCGGCGCGTGCTCGGAGGGCTTCAGGATGACCGGGCAGCCGGCCGCGACCGCGCTCGCCACCTTGGCCGCCGGGATGAAGCTGGGCCCGTTCCACGGCGTGAGGATCGCGGCCGGACCCCACGGCACCTTGTGGAGCCGGACGTCGCGGCCGCCGGCGTCGAGGGCCGTGACGCGAGGGATCGCGCGCAGGTCGGCCGCCGAGGCGCGGATCCGGTGGGGCAGGAAGGCCGCCACGAGGCGGGTGACGCCGATCGGCGTACCGCTGGTCAGGGCGTCGGTGCGGGCGATGTCCTCGATCCGCGCCTCGACGAGATCGGCGACCCGGTCGAGGACGGCCGCGCGCTCGTGGCGCTCCTCCTCGCCCCAGGGACGGGCGTCGTACGACTGCTCGGCGTGGCGCAGCGCCCGCTCGACGTCGTCGGCCGAGGTGGACACGAGCCGGTGGACCGGCTCCCGGGTGTTGGGGTCGACATTCCAAGCGTCGCCGGTCGTGCCCTCGCACCACTCGTCGGCGATGAAGTTGACGGGCTGCGGGATGGTGATCTGGTTGCTCATGGGAGTCCCTCTCTCAGGCCCGCAGGTCGACGACGATGCGGGTGACGTCACCGGACTTCATCTGCTCGAAGCCCTCGTTGATCTCGGCGAACGGGACGACCCGGGTGACCATCTCGTCGAGCAGCAGCCGGCCCTGCTGGTAGAGCCGGGCGAACTGGGCGATGTCCTCGCGGGCCTGGCCCGAGCCCATGTAGGAGCCGATCAGCCGCTTCTCCTGGAAGAAGAAGTCGAGCGCGGGCACCGTCAGCTCCGTGCCCATCGGCGCGATGCCCACCAGGCACGCGGTGCCGGTCGGACGGAGCAGGGCGAGCGCCGTCTCCGCGGTCCGGGCCGAGCCGACCGCCTCGAAGGCGTAGTCGACGCCGTCGCCGAGCAGGCGGTGCAGCTCCGCCACGGTGTCGCCGTCGCCTCCGTTGATGGTGTGCGTTGCGCCGTACCCACGGGCGGCCTTGAGCCGGTCGTCGTCGAGGTCGATGGCCACGATCGCGGAGGCGCCGGCGAGCCGCGCGCCCTGGATGATCGCGGAGCCGACCCCGCCGCAGCCGATCACCGCGACCGTGCTGCCGGGGCGCACCTGCGCACCGCGGAAGACCGCGCCGACGCCGGTGATGACGCAACAGGACAGCAGGCAGCCCACGTGCAGGGGGACGTCGTCGGGCAGCTTCACCAGCGCGCTCTCGCGCAGCAGGATGTGCTGCGAGAACGCACCGATCGCCGCGAGCCGCTCGATCGGGCGCCCGTCCACGGTCTCGAAGGCGGGCCGCTGCCGCAGGCGCACCTCGTCCAGCCGCAGGCACTGGGTCGAGTGCCCCGCGTCGCAGTTGACACAGCCACCGCACGGCGGCGTCAACGCGCCGGTGACGCGGTCGCCGGGCCGCAGCGAGGTGACGGCCGAGCCGACCGACTCCACGATGCCCGCGACCTCGTGGCCCACGACGATCGGGAGCTCGGTCGGCACGGTGCCGGTCATGTAGTGCAGGTCGCTGTGGCACAGGCCCACGTTGGTCACCGCGATCCGCACCTCGTGCGGCGCCGGGTCGTCCACGCGGATGTCGGTCAGCTCCAGCGGTGCGCCGATCTCGTTCAGGACGGCGGCTCGGGTGGTGATCATGCGGTGGCCTCCTCAGCCTTGGTGGTCCAGAAGCCGGCGACGCCGGCGGTGAGCAGTCCGCTCGTCCACGCCTCGTGGGCGGCGGCGTCCTCGCGCTCGAACGCCGCCTCGACCTCCGCGAGCAGCGGCCGCAGCAGGGCGAGGTGGAGCGCGGTGGTCCCGCCCTCCGGCGTCCAGGCGTGGACGATGTCGATGGCGCGGTCGAGCAGGGTGTCGGGATCGACGACCTCGTCGAGCAGGCCGATCCGCAGCGCCTCGTCCGCAGGGACGCGCGGCGACGCCAGCACCATGCGCATCGCGTGGTTGCCGACGAGGCGGCGCAGCAGCAGGCTGGTGGCGTTGGAGATGGTCAGCCCACGCCCGTTCTCCGGCTGGAAGTACGACGTCGCGGGCGTCCCGATCCGCGTGTCGCAGCACAACGTGATCTCCGAGGCACCGCCCACGGCGATGCCGTTGACCGCCGCGACCACCGGCACCCGGGTCTCCAGGATCGCGCGGGTGATGTCGTGGAAGCTCTCGAACGCGGCGTGCACCTCCTCCTCGGTGGTCGGCGCCTGGCTGAGGTCCTCGCCGGCGGAGAAGGCGCGGCCCCGGCCGGTGAGGACGATGCCGCGCACCGTGTCGCCGGTGCCGTGCTCCCGGATCAGCTCGGCCAGCCGGAGCCGGGTGATGACGTCGAGGGCATTGAGCTTGTCCGGACGGTCGAGGGTGAGCACGGCGACGTCGCGGACGACGTCGGAGGTCAGGGAGGTCATGGTCAGCTCCTTCGGGGAGAGAAGTCGTGGGTGGTCCCGGGCTGTTCGGCAGCCCGGGCCTTGAGCGCGGGCTTCGAGACCCGCTCGGAGGGCGTGCGCGGGAAGTCGGCGACGAACTCGACGTACCGCGGCACCTTGAAGCGGGCGAGCTCTGCGCCGGCCCGCGTCACGATGTCCTGGGCGGTGGCACGGTCGGCGCGGACGCCCTCCCTGAGCTGGAGGAACGCCTTGACCTCCTCACCCAGGACCTCGTCCGGCTCCGCGACGACGGCCGCCGAGACGACCCGGTCGTCGCGCTCGAGCACGGCCTCGACCTCCGCGCAGGCGACGTTCTCGCCACCGCGGCGGACCATGTCCTTGATCCGGCCGACGATCTGGATGCCGCCGTCGGGCCGTCGTACGACGAGGTCACCGGTGTGCAGCCAGCCGTCGCGCAGCGTGCTCGCGGTGGCGTCGGGCCGGTGCCAGTAGCCGCTCATCATCGGCCGCCCGGAGATCACCAGCTCGCCGGGCTCACCGGCCGGCACCTCGCCGGCCGCCGGGTCGGCGGGGTCGACGACGCGCACCTGTTTGGTCGGCACCGGCCGGCCGAGGCTGCCGCTCCCGACCGAGGCGGTGTCCTCGAACGCGCTGTAGAGGTCGATCCCCGACTCGGTCATGCCGTAGACCTCGCGCCAAGGCGCACCCCACCGCTCCTCGAGCTGGGCGTGCAGGGCGACCGGAATGGCCGAGCAGAAGACCGCCCGCAGGGCGTTGTCGCGGTCCTCGTCGGCCGGTGGCTGCTTGAACAGCAGGGTCGGCATCGAGCCGAGGACGTAGACGAAGGTGGCCCGGTGCCGTCGTACGTCGGCCATGAACGTCGACGCCGAGAATCGCGGCAGCACGACGAGCGGCGCAGCGACGGTGAGCGCCACGGCGGTGTTCCACTGGGGGTCCATGTAGGAGAACGGCTGCGCCGTCAGCAGCACGTCGTCCCTGCCGAGCCCGGCCGTGCCGGAGCAGAGCCAGCCCAGCCGCACCCAGTAGTCGTGGGTCAGCATGCACGCCTTCGGGAAGCCCGTCGTGCCCGACGTGTACTGGAGGTTGGCCAGCGTGTCCGCGTCGACGACCCGGTCCGGCGCCGTCGCCGGGAAGGGCTCGGAGCCGTCCTCGGCGACGTCGAGCACGTCGACCTCCAGCCCCTCCGCACGGGCCACCTCGGCGACGAGGCCGACACGCTCGGCGTCGGTGAGGACGACGCGGGCGCCGGAGTCCCGCAGGACGAAGGCGAGGTCGGCGCGCTGGTACGAGCAGTTGACCGGTACGACGACCGCCCCCGCCTTGAGCGCCGCGAGCCAGCCGACCGGCCAGTGCACGACATTGGGCAGCATGATCGCGACCCGGTCGCCGGGACGGACCCCGTCGACCTCGATCAGGCGGTGTGCGAGGCGCGACGTCCAGGCGTCGATCTCGGCGAAGGTCCACGACCAGTCGCCGAAGCGGAGGAACTCGCGCTCACCCGAGTCGGCCGCGCGCTGCGCCAACAGCCCGGTCAGGGTGGGGATGGTCGGGTCGGCCGCCATCGGGGCGGCGTCGACGAAGGGATGGAGGCTCACGGGTGACTCCTGTTCTCGAGCAGGCGGGTCGCCTCCCGGACGACCCAGGTCAACGTCGGGTCGGCGCTCTTCATCCACTCCGGGTGCCACTGCACGCCGAGGACCGGGTGGCCGGGCACCTCGATCGCCTCGACGACGCCGTCGGAAGTGCGGCCGGTCACGACGACCCCCACCCCGCAGCGGTCCACGGCCTGGTGGTGCCAGGAGTTCGTGACCACGTCGCCGTCGAAGAGTCCGGCGACGATGGACCCGGGCTCGAAGGAGACGAGGTGGTCGACGGTCCCGTCGGTGGGGGCCGTCTCCGCGGAGAGGTGGCTGATCGCGCCGGGCGGCAGGTCCGCGACGAGCGTGCCGCCGAGCGCGACGTTGAGCACCTGCAGGCCGCGGCAGACGCCCAGCACCGGGATCCCCCGGTCGAGGGCCGCCCGGACCACAGCGATCTCATAGTCGTCGCGCTCGCGGTCGTGGACCATCGGGTTGGTCCGCGGGTCGATGCCGCGGACCACCGACGTGTCGCCACCCCAGCAGGCCGGATGCATGTCCTGGCCCCCGGTGACGACCACACCCGTCAGCCAGTCGCACACGGCCTCGGGGTCGGTGTCGTAGGACAGGTGCACCGGCAGCCCGCCGGCCTCGGCGATCCGCGTCGCGAAGTCCGACATCGCGGTGTCGATGCACCGGTCGCCGTACCTCTCGTCGGAGCCCTCGATCAGGGAGAGGCGGAAGCGGCGTCCGGTGATGCCGATCAACGGCCGCCGTGCGGCCTCGCTGCGCGCGCTCACGGGAACTCGAAGTAGCGCCGGGACTCCCACGCGGAGAGCTCTGCTAACGGGTCGCCGCCCTTGGTGTGGAACTCCATCCACTCCCAGCGACGCGACGCGACCCAGAAGTCGACGAACTCGTCGCCGAGGTACTCCCGCAGCAACGGGTCGGCGGCGAGCGCGGCACCGGCCTTCGACATGGTGTCGGGGATCCGTTCCACGCCCGAGCTGTCGGGCAGGGCCCAGGCCATGTCCGTGACCTGCGCCGGCGGCTCGATCTGCTTCTCGATCCCGGCGAGGACGCCGGCCAGCACGACGGCGATCGCGAAGTAGGGGTTCACGTCGGCGCCGGGCAGCCGGTACTCCAGCCTCGAATACTTGGGGTGGCCCGTGATCGCACGGACCGCGGCGGTCTTGTTGTTGACGCCCCAGCTGATCGTGGTCGGCGGACCGGTGAGGTCGACGAGCCGGCGGTACGACGTGATCTGCGGCATCACGATCGAGGTCGCGCCCGCCATCGTGGCGAGCAGGCCGCCGACAGCGTGGCCCATCACCTCGGAGAGGCCGTCCTCGGCGAAGAACTGGTTCACCCCGTCGCTCTGGAGGGAGATGTTGATGTGCGCGCCCTGACCGAAGCCGGCGGTGGGCTTGGCCATGAACGAGACCGTGTGACCGAGCTCGTGCGCGACCTCGCGCATCACCTGCCGGGTGCGCGCCCAGCTGTCCCCGAGCCGGACCGGGTCGGTCGGCGCGATGTTGAGCTCGGTCTGGCCGGGCGCCGCCTCGTCGGTCCACGCCTCCCAGCCGATGCCCACCTCGTCGAGACGGTCGACCACGGCCTCCATGTAGGAGACCCAGTCGCTGGACCTGGCCAGGTGGTACGTCGCCCCGGTGCTGCCGCCCAGCGGAGTGAGGTCGCGGTAGCCCCGCGCGCGGGCCTCCTGGACGGACTCCTCGAAGAGGGTCGCCTCGATCTCGACAGCGGCGGTGGCGGTGTAGCCATGGCCGGCGAGTCGGGCCACGAGCCCCTTGACGAGGTTGCGCGGGCAGATCGGGACCGGCCTGCCATCCTTGAGCCAGTAGTCGCCGATCACCGAGTCCAGGCCCGGCTTCCACTCGACGAGAGTGGTCAGGTCCGGGACCATCGCGATGTCGTAGAGGTTGCCGCGCCACTCGGGGAAGGCGTCGCCGAAGACGATCTCGTTGCCGAGGTCGATCGCGAACAGGATGTCGGCGAATGCGAAGCCGCTCTCCTTGCCGGCCTCGAACTTCGCCGGCGACACGTTCTTGCCGAGCAGGCTGCCCTCGTGGTTCGTCGCCTCGAGGCGGACGGCCTTGCGGACGGTGGTGCCGGTGGTGGCGGTCTCAGACATCGAAGCGGACCTTCCAGGAGGCAGCCGTCATCACGGACAGCTGCGAGAGGGTGCCCTGGATCCGCACGCCGGCGGCCAGGGAGACGAGGAGGTCGTCGGCGCCGCTGAAGATGCCGGCGAGGAGGTCGGCGGGGCCGGCGATCCCGTAGGTCGTCGTACCCTCACCGAAGCGGTCGTGCTCGGAGCCGTCCGGGCCGACCGCCTCGACCACCAGGACGTCCGGTATGCCCGGGATCTCGCGGGTGGCCGCCCAGAAGCGGCGCGCGGCCTCGCGCCAGTGCGGGACCGGCGGGGTCAGTGCCTGCAATGCTGCGGCCGCCAGGACGCCGTCGCCCTCAGGCTCCTGCGTGAGCGCGAAGCGCGCGTTCAGGTCGACCACGACGGTCGCGCCGGGCTCCGGCTGCGCGCCGGACGCCACGTCGATCGTCCCGCCGCTGAAGGCGATGGTCGCGACCTGCGGGGTGTCGTGGGAACGGACCACCACGGTCCCGACGGTCGTCTCGAGCACCTCCTGGGCATGACCGGAGTGCAGTGCCTGCTGCAGGGTCCGTCCGACCAGGCGCGCCAGCGGAGTGGCGTCGTCCTCGCTCACGACCCGCACCACCCCCGGTCGCGTCGGTGGCGCGGTGATCGTCGTGGTTGCTGCCATGCGCTCGGTCCTCTCAAGATCGCTCAGTCAGTGTCTTAGTCACACGACTAAAATGCTTGACCATGATGGTGAGGGGGATCACGGTGCGCTGTCAACCACCTCGCGCAAATCGATCTCGACGGAACACCCCCGGCGCCGCCCCGGCAGCGGATCCCAGATCGGCCTTGACGAAAGGTGATGCGTGACACACACTTAGGCACCTGACCTAAACAGATGACTAAGACTGATCTCAGGACAGTCACGCACAAGGAGGACGCGCACCATGACCCAGCCCAGCCACCCGACCGAGACGGCCGACATCGTCGTCATCGGCGCCGGCCTCTCGGGCATCGGCGCCACGAAGTACCTGATGGACGACTTCCCGGACAAGAAGGTCCTCCTGCTCGAGGGCCGCGACGCGGTCGGCGGGACCTGGGACCTCTTCCGCTACCCCGGCATCCGCTCCGACGACTCGGTGCACACCTACGGCTACGAGTTCAAGCCGTGGCTGCACGAGGAGGCGATCGCCGGGGGCGACCTGATCCGCGGCTACATGGAGGAGACCATCGCCGAGTTCGGGATGGACGAGATCCTCCGCCTACGGCACCGCGTCACCGCTGCCGACTGGTCCAGCGAGGACGCGCAGTGGACGCTGCACGTGACGGTGACCGACGAGGCCGGCAACGAGTCGCACAAGATCGTCCAGGCCGGCTTCGTCTTCAGCGGCACCGGCTACTACAAGTACGACGAGGGCTTCGAGCCCCGCTTCGAGGGTCGCGAGGACTTCCAGGGCGACATCCTGCACCCGCAGCACTGGCCCGCGGACTACGACCACAGTGGCAAGCGTGTGGTGATCATCGGCAGCGGCGCGACCGCCGTCACGATGCTCCCGGCGATGCTGAACGGCGAGGGCGCGGCGGCCCACGTGACCATGCTCCAGCGCACCCCGAGCTATGTCGCGTCGATGCCCCGGGTGGACAAGATCGCCCAGTTCCTGTTGAAGGTCTTCGGCAAGAAGCTCGGCTACCGCCTCACCCGGATCAAGAACATCTGGCGCGACCACTTGCTCGTGACGGTTCTCGTCAAGTTCCCCAACTTCGGGCGCAAGCTCCTGCGCAGCATGACCGTCAAGGAGCTCCCCGCCGGGTTCGACGTAGACACACACTTCGCGCCGCCGTACAGCCCCTGGGACCAGCGGCTGTGCGCCACCCCGGACGGCGACTTCTTCGAGGCGATCCGCAACGGCAACGCCGACGTCGCCACCGACCAGATCGAGCGGTTCACCGAGAAGGGCATCCTCCTCACCTCCGGGAAGGTTCTCGAGGCCGACGTGATCGTCACCGCGACCGGCCTGGTCATGCAGATGCTCGGCGGCATCAAGCCGACCGTCGACGGCACCCCTGTGGACGTCGCCGACACGGTGCTCTACCACGGTGCCCTCATGTCCGGAGTGCCGAACTGGGCGATGATGCTCGGCTTCACCAAGGCGACCTGGACCCTGCGCATCCGCAATGTCACGCGCCTCGTCGCCGACGTGATCCGCGAGATGGACCGCAAGGGGTACGACACCGCACTCCCCGTCCCGCCGGAGGGGATGGCCACCCAGAGCCTCTTCGACCTCTCGGCGGGTTACATGCAGCGCGCCCAGTCGGAGCTGCCGCGCCAGGGTGCGGGCAAGCCATGGCGGATGCACACGACCTTCGTGCGGGACAACCGGCTCTTCAAGGGGCGCCTGATCCACCGCGACCTGCAGTTCTCGAAGCGCGCCGTCGAGGCGCCGCACCTGGTCAGCGTCGAGGCCGCGTCATGAGCACCCCGCCGAGCACGCAGCACTTCACGGTGGCGCAGCGCCTGCAGCGCACTCTGCTCGTCTTCCTCAGCCGTCTGCCGGCCTCGCTCCAGCGCCTGCTGGCCCGGCCGGCGACCAACACGGCCGGCGACACCATGGCACCCGATGTCGCGCTGCTGATGAAGCTCGGGGAGTCCGGTCCGGACTACAGCGACCTGCCGCCCGTCGAGGCACGGGCGACGACTGAGCGGGACCTGCTCCTGTTCGCCTCGCGGATCGCTCCGTGCGCGATCGAGGAGGAGATCGCGATCGGCGACGGCCTGCTGGCGACGCGCTACAGCAACGGCACCCCCGAGCGCGGCCTCGTCCTCTTCTTCCACGGCGGCGGGTTCGTCATCGGCAGCCGGGCGAGCTACACCGCACCCGTGCGCATGCTCGCCCACGGCACCGGCGCCGACGTCGTGTCCGTGGAGTACCGGCTCGCGCCCGAGCACCCCTTCCCTGCCGCGCAGGACGACGCCCTCGCCGCCTGGCGGTATGTCGTCGAGCACGCCGCGTCGTGGGGCGTGGACCCGCACCGGGTCGTCGTCGCGGGCGAGAGCGCCGGCGGCAACATCGCCGCCGTCCTGTGCCAGCAGGTGCGAGGAGAGGCCGTGCAGCCGATGCTGCAGGTCCTCATCCAGCCGGTGACGGACCTCGTCGACCACCGGCCCTCGCAGGACGAGTTCGCCGCCTCCCCGGCCCTGTCGGCCAAGCAGGTCGCGTGGTTCGTCGAGAACTACCTCCCTGCCGGGACCGACGTCGCGGACCCGCGGGTGTCCCCCTACCGGGCGTCCTCCCTCGAGGGGCTGGCTCCTGCGATCGTCAACCTCGCCGGCTTCGACCCGCTCCATGACGACGGGCTGGCCTACGCGACGGCCCTCCTCGAGGCCGGCGTCCCGGCGCAGGTGGACCGCGAGGCGGGCCTGGTCCACGGCTACCTCTCCTACACCGCGGTCAGCCCGAGCTGCCGGAAGGCGACCGAGCGCCTCGTCGCCTCGATCTCCGGAGCGCTGGACCGCACCCCCACCATCACGAAGGCGAGCTGAGCAGCATGGCCACGACACGCAAGGACACGACCCCGGACAGGGTCCGCGAGGAGACCCACGAGGTCGTCGTCATCGGCGCCGGCATGGCCGGGCTGATGGCCGCGACCACGCTGGCCGACCGTGACGTCGTAGTCCTGGAGGCGAGCGACCGGGCCGGCGGCCGCGTCGACACCGTCCGCAAGGGCGACTACTGGATCAACGTGGGCACCCAGTTCACCGAGGGCACGGGACCGCTCATCGACGCGCTCCACCGGCACCGGGTCCACCTCGGGACCCTCGAGGGCAAGTCGGTCGCCCTGTCGCTGGGCGGCAAGCAGGTCGACACCTCCAACCCGTTCGCGCTGATGTTCCGCTCGAAGATGACCTGGGGCGACCGCCTCGGCCTCGCGGCCGTCGGCACCCGCATCCTCGCCAACGTGCCCTTCCTCGAGATGAGCCCGGACAACCGGTGGGCCAACCGGGTCCGGGCCAAGCTCGACAACCGGCGTGCCGACTTCGTGCTGCGCGGTGTGAGGTCCGAACTCGCCCGCGAGATGGTGCGGTCCTGGTCGGGCCAGTGGATGGGCTGCGAGCCCGAGGAGACCGCCGCCACCCAGTTCGTCTTCTCGATGGGCATCCTGCTCACCGACCCCGAGAAGGTCGACAACCTCACCCTCCCCGAGGGCGGCAACCAGACCCTGACCGACATCCTCGCGGCCGACCTCGGAGACCGGGTCCGGCTCGGCTCGCCGGTGCACACGGTCGAGTGGACCGAGGACGGCGTCGTCGTGGACTACGAGGACGCCGCCGGACCGGCGCGGATCCGCGCCCGGCGGGCGATCGTCGCCGTCCCCGCGGACATCGCCGTGAAGATCATGCCCGGCCTCCCCCCGGACCACCGGACGGCCTTCGAGGCCATCCACTACGGGCGGTACGTCGTGGTGGGCTTCTTCACCCACGAGGAGGGCCCGCAGCGGTGGGACGACTTCCTCGCCGTCTCGACGCCCGGGCTCTCCTTCCAGGCGGTCTTCAACCACGCCGCCGCTCTGCGCCGGGGCGTGCGCAAGCCCGGGGGCGCGCTGGCCTGCTTCGCCGGCGGCGCCGAGGCCGACCGGCTCTTCGAGCTCGGCGACGAGGAGATCGTCGCGCGGTTCACCGCCGACCTGCTGCGCCTCTACCCCGAGCTCGAGGGCAAGGTGGAGCCGGGCATCCTGCGGCGCCACCCGCGCGTCGTACCGTTCTGGGCGCCGGGGGGCCGGGCCACGCTGGCCACCCTGCGCGAGCCGCTCGGCCCGGTGCACCTGGCGGGCGACTACCTTCTCGACATGCCCTCGCTGGCCGACGCCGCGGCCTCGGGCCAGCAGGCAGCGGAGCGGGTGCTGGCGAGCCTCGGCGCGCGCTGAGCGGGGATCGGTTTCCGTACGCCGGGTCGGGTACCGCCGGCGTACGGAACCCGCACCCCTGGAGGTGGAGATGACGGCGACGAAGAACGTCGTGCAGATGTTGACCGACCAGCACCGCCACATCGAGAAGCTCTTCGACGAGGTCCAGACGACCGCCGGTGAGGCGAGGGCCCGCGCCTTCGCCGAGCTGCGGCGCATGCTGTCGGTGCACGAGGCGGCCGAGGAGATCGTGACCCACCCGAACGTGACCCGGTACGGCGGCGGCGACGTGGTCGAGGCCCGTCAGGAGGAGGAGCACGAGGCGAAGGAGCTGCTGTCCTCCCTCGACGGCATGGACACCACGTCGCCCGACTTCGAGACCGGCATCGCCCGCCTGCGAGGGATGGTGACGGAGCACGCGAGGAACGAGGAGGAGCAGGAGTTCCCGCTGCTGCTGGCCGAGGCCGGCCCGGCGGAGCTCGAGAAGATGGCCGCCGCGCTCAAGGCGGCGGAGCAGATCGCGCCCACGCACCCGCATCCAGCCGTCGGCGAGTCGGCCGTGCTGAATGCCGCGGTGGGCCCGCTGGCCGGGCTCGTGGACAAGGTGCGCGACGCGGCGCGGTCGGCGATGCACTGAGCGGCCGATCCGCTCACGTCCGCCCAGGTCCGCCCCCTCACCCCCCGATGAGGGGGCGGCCGGCCCCCCGTTGGGCGGCCGGCCGCCGACGCCCCCAGGGGTGGGTGGCGGGTCGCCGGCGCCGGCCAGCGACGAGGTGCCCCGATCTCGCGATTCCAGACCCATCGGATCCGCTGGTCCACCGTCGACGTGCTGCCGGTGAATGTCGCGCACGACGCCGGGTACCGGACGTCCGCCGGCAGACAACCGGCTCCGAGGGGGGAACACGATGACCGTCCAGCACCACCATCCGGGACCGACCGAGACCGACGAGACGTCGGGCCTGGTCCTGGTCCTCGCCATCCTGGCCATCGCCGCGGCGCTGGTCCTCGCGCTGACCTGAACACCAAGGGGGAAACCATCATGTACATCGGACTCGGAATCGTCCTGCTGGTCCTGGGGCTCATCCTCGCGCTCGACGTCATCACCGTCGACCTGGACTTCATCAACGACGGCGCGCTCGGCACGATCCTCATCGTCGCCGGCATCATCGCCATCGTCGTCTCGCTGATGTACGCACCGCCGTGGCGGCGTCGCGACGACGTGGTCGACCGCCGCACCTACTGACCGGCGCACCGACCGACCCAGGCGCACAGAGCGAGGCCCCACCCGGACATCCCGAGCCGGGTGGGGCCTCGTGCGTCCGGACCGAGCCTCACACGGTCGCGCGGCCTCACTCGGCCGCGGCGGGGCAGCGCAGCTCGGCGCGGACGGTGCGACCGTGCTCGGCCGGCTCCCACCACCACCGGTCGCTGAGCGCGTCGACGAGGAACAGGCCTCGCCCGCTCGGGCGGACACCCGGGCCCGGGACGATCTCGGGCACGCTGTCGGATCCTCCGTCGGTGACCGCCACGTGCAGCCGGTCGCCGACCAGCCGTACCTCGACCCCGATGTCGTCGGTGCGGGTCGGACGGGCGTGGGAGAGCGCGTTGGCGACCAGCTCGGAGAGGACCAGCACGGCGTCCTCCACGAGCGCGACGGGCTGGGCCGCCGGGCGCAGCACGTCGCGCAGCTCGGTGCGCGCCAGTCCGACGGACGACGGATGGATGGGCACTGCGAACGCATGGACGACGTCGGCCATGCCGCACCCCCAACCACGTGTGGAGCATCGGGCCGGCTCGTCCCGGTCGCTGCTCGCCCACGAATCTAGCGTCTGCGGCCGGCTCGTGCAGTAGGGTCTGACGACGGTCCAGCAGCGGCCGAGCACCACCAGCAGTCGCGAGCGAGGAACGCTGATGACGCAGCTCACCGCCTCCGCGCTGGGCCCCACCTGGCAGATCCAGGTCTCGGGAGAGATCGACATCGCCGCGAGCGACGACCTCCTCGGGCTCGCCCTGACCGGCCTGGACCAGCACGAGCACCTGAGGCTGGACCTCGCCGGCGTGACCTTCATGGACTCCGGCGGGCTCGGGATCCTCCTCCAGATCCGCCGCCACGCCATCGACACGGGCAAGCTGCTCACCCTGCGGTCGCTGGGTCCCGGAACCCGCCGGCTCCTCGAGGTCGTGGGTCTCAAGCAGCTCTTCGAGGTCGAGGAGGACCCCGCGCCGTGACGGCCGGCGAGTCCGATCAGCCGTCCAGCCCCGACCGACGCCGCGACCGCGTGTCCGCGGCGATCGTGATCCTCGGCCTGGTCACCACCGCACTGAGCGTGGTGCTGGCCATGCGCACGGACCGGAGCAACGAGGAGCGTCTGCTGCAGGTCCAGACCGACCAGGCCGCCGCCGTCCTGGAGGCCGCGACGATGGGCCTGCAGGAGCCTCTCTCGTCCGCGCTCGACGTTGCCGCCAGCGTGCTGCCCCGGCGCCTTCGCACCGTGTTCGAGGAGCGGTTCAGCCGCAACATCGGCACCGACCAGCTGTTCCAGGTGGGAGCGCTGTGGCGGCGGGGACCCAAGGGCCTGAGCCAGGTCGCGGCGGTCGGCGGCCGGCCGGGCATCGCCGCACCCAGTGCGCGAGCGGAGAGACTCGTCGCCCGCTCGCTGAGGGCACGGACGATGGCCGTGGACTGGAGCACGGTCGGGAAGCAGATCCGCATCGTCTTCGTGCTCGCCGACCCGGCGTCGCGGTTCGTGGTGTTCGCCGGGCGCACCGTGCCGAGGAACCGCCAGAGCCCCGTCGACGCCGACTCCGGGTTCGCCGGCCTCGACTACGCGCTCTACCTCGGGGACGGCACCCGGACCGAGGACATGGTGATGACCGACGTCGAGCCCTCGACGCTGCCGCTCGACGGGCTGACCTACTCCACGACCGTGCCCTTCGGCGACGACGTGTTGAGGTTGGTGACGCGTCCCCGCGAGCACCTGGGCAGCGACCTGGGCTGGCAGCTCCCGTGGCTGCTCGGCCTGGGCGGCCCCCTGGCCACGCTGCTGGCGCTGCTCCTCACCCGTCACCTGCTCCGGTCCCGCGAACGCGCCGAGGCGGACACCCGGACCATCACCTCGCTCTACCGCCGCGTCGAGGGCCTGTACGACGAACAACGTGAGCTCTCCGTGCGGTTGCAGCGCGCGCTGCTGCCCCGGACGCTCCCGCAGGTGCCCGGCTTCGACATCGCGGCGACCTATGTCGCCGGCGCCCAGGGCATCGACATCGGAGGCGACTGGTACAGCGTCGTCGAGGCCGAGGGGGACGAGTTCGCGTTCGTCGTCGGCGACGTGTCGGGGCACGGCATCGACGCCGTCGCGGAGATGGCGCGGGCGCGCTTCACGCTCCGCGCCTACCTGATGGACGGCGACAGCCCCGCGGCCGCGCTGGAGAAGTGTGCCCACCAGTTCGACATCGCCGTCGACGGCCACATGGTCACCGTCCTCGCCGGCACGGGGAACTGGCGCACCGGCGAGCTCACCATCGCCAGCGCCGGCCATCCGGCGCCGCTGGCGGTGTCCGCCGACGGCGCCACCGCCTTCCTGCCGGTCCGGACCGGTCCTCCGCTCGGCGCCGGGGTGGCCGCGTTCGAGGCGACCACCGCGACGCTCGACCCGGGCACGACGCTGCTGTGCTTCACCGACGGGCTCGTCGAGCGTCGTACCGAGGACATCGACGCGGGGTTCGCCCGGCTGGCCGAGGTGAGCGCGGCCCACCACCCCGCCTCCGCCCCGCTCGAACCGTTCCTGGACGAGCTGCTCGAGCGGATGCGCGACCCCGACCGCAGCGACGACATCGCCGTGCTGGCGCTGCGCCGCAACCTCGAGCTCGGTTCCGGCGGGCCGGTTGGCCCACCACCCGCCGGAACCTGACACGGCGCGCATCGTCCCCGACGAACGCCCTGCTGGCGGTGGTGGTACCCCCGCGAGAGGTCTCAAACGCCCCGAGGTGCGATGGCCCACTCGGTCGTTGAACGGGGCACTCCCCGGGTACTGCTCCCCCATGAGCAGCGATTCGGTCATCGTTCTCGACGACCGCTACCGGTTGCTCGACGAGCTGGGGCACGGCGGGATGTCCGACGTCTTCCGGGCGACCGACGAGCTGCTCCAGCGCGAGGTCGCCGTCAAGGTCCTGCGCGAGGTCGAGGATCCCGTCCTGCGCGCCCGCTTCATCGCGGAGGCCCAGCTGCTGGCCCGGCTGAACCACCCGGGCCTGGTCACCCTCCTGGACGCCGGCATCCGCGCCGACCGGCCCTATCTCGTGATGACCCTCGCGGAAGGCCCGACCCTCGCCGCGCAGCTCGCGGCCGGCGCCCTGCCGGCGCAGACGGTCGCCGAGATCGGGACGCAGGTGGCCGCCGCCCTTGCCTACGCGCATGCCCAGGGCGTCACCCACCGGGACGTGAAGCCGAGCAATGTGCTGCTGTGTGGCGACTCGCGGGCGCTGCTCGCCGACTTCGGCATCGCCCGTCTCGCCGGCGACCTCGAGCAGCACACCCGGACCGGGGAGACCATCGGCTCCCCTGCCTATCTCGCGCCCGAGCAGGCCGCGGGCGAGGCCGTCACCTCGGCAGCCGACGTCTACTCGCTCGGCCTGGTGCTGCTGGAGGCCCTCACCGGGGAGCGGGCCTTCCCCGGCGCCCCTCTCGAGACCGCCGTGCAGCGGCTCGTCGCGTCGCCGCCCATGCCCGTGTCGCTGCCGCGCCCCTGGCGGGACCTGCTGACGGCGATGACCGCCCGCGACCCGGCCGCCAGGCCCACCGCCGAGGACGTGGCCGCCGCGACCGCCGCCATCGCCACCGGGACCGTCCCCGCCCTGCCCGACCCCGGCGAGAGCACCCAGCCGCTCGCGGTCACGACGGACGGCTCCGCAGCGGCCCCCGCGGAGGGCGGCCGTGCGGCCGCGCATCGCGGCCCGCGGCGCCGGTGGCTCCTCGTGGCGGCCCTGGTCGTCGTGGCGGTCGCCGCCGCCCTCGTCCTCCTCCTCCTCCGACCGTCGGGCGACCCCGAGCCCACGCGCGGGGGCACGGAGGTCCCCGCGAACGTGCCCGAGCGGTACCAGCAGCCCCTGCAGGAGCTGCACGACGCGATCGAGGAGCCACGATGAGCCGGCGTACCCGTCTCGCCCGGGCGCTCGCCACCGCGCTCCTCGCAGGCCTCCTCGCGGGATGCGGTACGACGGAGGCGAGGTCTGCGGCCGACGACGTACCCGCGCTCGCGGCCGCGCTCGCCGAGGTCGACGACGCGATGGCCGCGCGGCGGTATCCCGCCGCACAGCGGCTACTGCGGCAGCTGATCGCCGATGTCCGGCGCTTCGAGGAGACGGGTGACCTCGACGGCGCGGCCGCGAGCGACATCGAGGCCGCTGCCCGCGCGCTGCTGCGTGAGCTCACCCGGCGGGGCGGCCCGGCCACGGACCTGCCGACGGCGACGAGCGACGGCGCGGACGAGGGCGACGAGCCGACGGGGGAGGCGACGCCTCGCCCGCACAAGTCGCGCAGCAGCGAGCCGACACCCGCGCCGACGCCGGAGTCGACCGCCCCGCCCACCGCGGAGCCGTCGGGGACCACCGAGCCGCTCGACCCGACGCCCACGGCCGGGACCGAGCCCGCGACCGAGGAGGCACCGGCGCCGTCCGAGCAGGCCACCCCGGCGGCAGTGACGACTCCCTGAGTCGTCCGGCGTTCCGCGGCGGTGTCCAGCGGAGGTGCGCCGGTGCGAGAGCGGCCGCGTCACCACGGACGCCACCTCCGCCGCCATCGCTGTCGCTGTCGCAGGAACGTAACTGGTGCAATACGAGAGATGTGTCGTCGTCACGAGTGCGTTGTCGCGGCGTGCGTCAAACGGGTCTCGGCGGCCTCCACGACGTTGCTCAGCAGCATGGCCCTCGTCATCGGTCCGACGCCGCCGGGATTCGGCGAGACCCAGCCGGCGACGTCGTGGACCCCTCCTGCGACATCGCCCGCGATCTTGCCGTCTGCGGTCCGCGAGACACCGACGTCGAGGACGACGGCGCCGGCCTGGACCATGTCCGGGCCGATGATCCCCGGCACCCCCGCTGCCGCGACCACGACGTCAGCAGCCCGGGTGTGCGTCGCGAGGTCCCGGGTCCCGGTGTGGCACAGCGTGACCGTCGCGTTCTCCGTACGCCGGGTCAGGAGGAGTCCGAGCGGCCTTCCCACCGTCACGCCACGACCGACGACCACCACCTCGGCGCCGTCGAGGTCCAGGCCGTAGCGGCGCAGGAGCTCGACGATCCCGTTCGGGGTGCACGGCAGCGGAGCCCGTCGGCCGAGCACGAGCCAGCCGAGGTTGGTGGGGTGGAGGCCGTCGGCGTCCTTCTCGGGGTCGATGAGACCGAGGACGGCGTTCTCGTCGATGTGCGCAGGGAGCGGCAGCTGCACGATGTAGCCGGTGCAGGCCGGGTCGGCGTTGAGCCGCAGGACCGCCTCCTCGACCGCGGCCTGGGAGGCATCGGCAGGCAGGTCGACCCGGATCGAGTGGATGCCCACCTCCGCACAGTCGCGGTGCTTGCCGGCGACGTACCAGGCCGACCCGGGGTCGTCCCCCACGAGGATCGTCCCCAACCCGGGGACGACGCCGTTCTCGCGAAGCTTCTCCACGCGGCCGGAGAGCTCGGCCTTGATCGCGGCGGCGGTCGCGACACCGTCGAGGATGCGCGCGCTCATGCGAAGACCACCGTGCGCGCGCCGACCAGCAGCACGCGGTCCTCCGCGTGCCGTCGTACCGCCCGCGACAGCACGGTGCGCTCGACGTCCCGGCCCAGCGCGACGAGCTGGTCGGCGGTGTAGGCGTGGCTCACCCGGTGGACGTCCTGCTCGATGATCGGGCCCTCGTCGAGGTCCGCGGTGACGTAGTGGGCGGTCGCCCCGATCAGCTTCACGCCCCGCGCGTGGGCCTGGTGGTACGGCTTGGCGCCCTTGAAGCCCGGCAGGAAGGAGTGGTGGATGTTGATGACCCGCCCGGAGAGCTTGCCGCACAGGTCGTCGGACAGCACCTGCATGTAGCGGGCCAGGACGACGACGTCGATCCGGTGGTGCTCCACGAGGGCGAGCAGGTCCGCCTCCGCCTGCGCCTTGGTGTCCTTGGCGACCGGCAGGTGGACGAACTCGATGCCGGCCTGTGCCGCGATCGGCGCGAGGTCGAGGTGGTTCGACACGATGACCGGGATGTCGACCGGCAGCTCACCGGTGCGGTGGCGGTAGAGCAGGTCGACGAGGCAGTGGTCGAACTTCGAGACCATCACCAGCACGCGGCGACGATGGTCCGCGTCCCGGAGGCCGATGACCGGGTCGAAGCCGGCCAACGCGTCGTCGACGCTCCGGCGCACCACCTCGGCGCTCGTCTCGGGCGATTCGAACTCGGCGCGCAGGCAGAAGGTGCCGGTGTCGGGGTCGGTGAACTGCTGGTTGTCGACGATATTGCCCTTGACGTTGACGACGCCGTCGGCGAAGGCACGGACGATGCCGGGTTGGTCGGGGCACCGCAGGGTGAGCACGTAGCGGTTCATGGAAGTCCTCCTCAGCTCCGCACGCGGTTGCGCTCGGGGTCGTGGACAGGCGTGCGGACGACGACGGCCTTGCCGCCGGGGAGGTCGAGCTCGGTGCCGATCCTCGCGGCCGTGGCGGCGACGCGGGCCAGCCCGAGCGTGGCACCGTCGAGGGCCGGCGACGGCACCGCCATCGTGACGAAGCCGACGTCCGCCCCGTCACGGAGGAGCCGGGCCCCGTCGGCGGCATCGGGGTCGCAGTCGAGGGTCACCGAGACGACCCGGGTCCGGACGGCGTCCTTGTGGGCGAGCAGCGCCGCTCGTCCCTGGAAGTCGGCCTTGTCGAGGTCGACGGCCCAGCCCATCCGGCACTCGAAGGGCGTGCTGGTCTCGTCGTACTCGAGCTCGCCCATGATCATCCCGGCCTCGACACGCGCCTGCATGAGCGCGGCCGCCGCCGCCGGCTGCACGCCCAGGTCCGGTCCGGCCGCGAGGAATGCGTCCCAGAGCTCGAGGGCTCGCTCCACCGGCACCATGACCTCGTAGCCGAGCTCGGCGGTGAAGCCCATGCGGTTGACGTGCGCGCGGATGCCTGCGACCTCCATCGCGGGGTCGAACGTGTAGTAGGGAAAGGCCTCGTTGGACATGTCACGGTCGGTCAGGCGCTGGAGGAGCGCCCGACTGTGGGGTCCCTGCACCGACAGCACGGCCAGCGTGTCGCGGATCTCGGCGACGTGGACGTCGTGTCCGGCGCCGGCGGCCTCGAGCGCCTCGCCGGTGGCCGGGTTGCCGCCGATGACCCGGACGTGGTCGGCGCCGAGCACCGCCGCGGTGACGTCGTCGAGCATGTAGCCGTTCGGCGTGACCACGACGCCGTAGGCGATGCGTCGCGGACCGAGCTCGCGCAGGTTGCGGGAGAAGACCGCGTCCGCGACGGCGAGCGCGTCGGGTCCCACGAGGTCCCACTTGTAGAGCATGGAGAACTCGAGCAGTGCGACGCGGTTGCGGATGGCGTCGTACTCGGTGTCGGGATCGGTGTACCAGAGCGGTACTGCGAAGCCGTAGACGTCGATCACCTCGCCCGTCGACTCGGGGAAGCGCGGCGAGAAGGGGGTCGAGCGGAGCTCGTCGGTCTGGATGGTCACAGGGGTCTCCTGGGTCGGGCCCGGTCAGCGGACCGTGATGGGAAGTGCGGTGATGGAGCGGATGAAGTCGGAGTGGTTGTGGTCCACCGGGCCTGCCAGCTCGAGAGCCGTGAACCGCTCGGTCAGTGCGCCGAAGACCACGTGGGCCTCGGCGCGGGCGAGCACCTGACCGGCACACCCGTGGATGCCGCCGCCGAACGCGAGGTGCTTGCTGAGGTCGACGTCGCGGTCGAGCCGGAAGGTGTCCGGCTCGGCGAAGACGAGTGGGTCGCGGTTGCCGGCACCGATGAACAGCACCAGCACCTCCCCTGCGGGGATGTCGACCCCGTCGAGGGTGATCGGCTGCGTGGTGGTGCGGACGACGAACTGCTCGGGCGTGTCCAGCCGGAGCGTCTCGTTGACGATCGCCTCGCGCAGCTCGGGCCGGTTGCGGTAGTCGTCGAAGATCTCGGGTCGCTCCGCCATCAGCTCGATGCCGTGGGCGATCAGGTAGGTGATGTCCAGGTGCCCCACGGCGAACAGCAGGGTGGTCGACGCGATCACCTCGTCGTGCGACATCGTGCCCTCGTCCTCGAAGGCGAGGAAGGCATCCAGCAGTCCGTCGCCGGGCTGGCGCCGCTTGTCCGCGATCAGGCCTTCGATGTGGCCGACGAACCAGTCGAACGCCGCCGCGGTGCCGGCGGCCTCCTCCTCGGTCGGCGCGAGACCGAGGCTCTTGCCGATGTCGTACGTCGCCTGTCGCACCCTGGCCCCGTCGGTGTCGGGGACGCCGAGCAGGTGGCTGATGGTCGCGAAGGTGACGGGGAAGGCCAGGTCGTGGACGGCGTCGAAGGTCCGCGAACCCGCTGCGACCACCTCGAGCCGGGCGTCCACCTCGGCGCGCGTGATGTCGGTCCAGGTCTTCACGGCCCTGGGCGTGAACCACCGGCTGTGGGTCCGTCGTACGCGGGTGTGCTTCGGCGCGTCGGCACCCAGCATGCTGTCGTGCAGGGGGCCTGCGGGGCCGTAGTCGAGCTCGGCGACGCCGAGCGTGCGGTCGTAGAGCAGGTGGCGGATGGCGTCGTACGAGGTGATCGCCCAGAAGCCGTCGGGATGGCGGTGGACGGGATGCTGGGCACGGAGCGCGGCGTAGAACGGGTAGGGATCCGTCCGGTACGCCTGCGTCAGGTACGGCAGCGGGTCGGTGGTGGGCTGCAGGGTCGTCATCGCCACACCTCACGCCGCCGCGACGGCTGCGTCGGCAAGGACAGCTCGGGCCCACGCGATCGCCGAGGCGACCAGGTCCTCGCTGCTCGACGCATCGTGGCGGCCGAAGTCCCCGAAGCGCTCGGCCCCCAGGGCGTCGAGGCACTCCGCCAGCCGGTTCCCACCGAGGCTGTAGGACTCGGCGTAGCTGCTGTCGCCGAGGCCGAAGATCGCATAGCGGACTCCGGTCAGGTCGGGCTTCTGCGCCTGCAGGCCGTCCACGAACGGCTGGGCGGAGGCAGGCAGCTCGCCGTCGCCGTAGGTGGAGCAGAGCACCAGGTAGACGGTGGATGCGGACAGGTCGTCGGGGTCGAGGTCCTGGAGGTCGAGGGACCGCGCGTCGGCGACCGCAGCGGCGATCTCCTCGGCCGCCATCTCGGCGTTCCCTGACTCGGTTCCGTACAGGACGTCGATGCTCATGCTGGTTCTCCTTGGAGGTGGTTGAGGCGGGGGCGCGCCAGCTGGAGCAGCGCGCGCCTGTCGGTGACCTTGTTGCGGACGCGGCCGTGGGCAGCGGTGGCCCGTTCGTAGCGATCGATCGCCTGCCAGCCCTCGAGATCCGTCGCGGGCAGCGCGGCGAAGCACCGATGCGGCTCGCTCCGGCTCGTCGGCCGGTGCTGCGCGCCGAGGTCGCCGGCGACCACCTCAGCGACGAGGCGGGCGTCGGTCCGGGCGTCCGGGATCGTTCCGCGCGGGCCGCGGCGGGCCCAGCCCACGGCGTACAGTCCGGTCCCGAGCCGTCCGTCCTCGACCCGGGCACCGTCCGGTACGAGAGGGGCCGGGCCGGTGAATCCGATCGCCGAGACGACCGTGTCGGTGGCGACGGAGTGCTCCGTGCCGGTCCGGTCGGCGAAGACGACCTTCTCGACCCGGTCCTCTCCCTCGATCCGCGAGGGCGTCCACCCGAACCGGAACCGCACCACGACCCGGTTGCCGCGTCGCTGGTCGTCCGCGAGGTGCCGTAGTGCGTCGGACCGGGGGCTGGCCGAGGCGCTCGAGGACTCCGGGACGTCGAACGTCGCTCCCGCGACCTGGGCCAGCTCCTTGACCATGACCGGGTCGAACCGGGCCTCGTCGGCCGTACCGCGTCCGACGATGACGACCTCGCCGACATCGGCGGCCACCAGTGCCGAGGCCACCTCGCCCGGCAGGTCGCTGCCCGTGAACTCGTCCTGCGCCTTCGCGAGCAGGCGGGCGACGTCGATGGCGACGTTGCCGTTGCCGATCACCACCGCACGACGGCCGAGGCGGGGGCGTGCGTGGGTCGCATCAGGATGTCCGTTCGCCCACCGGGTCAGCCAGCCGGACGGGATCACGCCGGGCAGCTCCTCGCCCGCGATCCCGAGGCGTCGGTCGCGGCACAGCCCGGTGGCGATGACGACCGCGTCGAACTGCGAGCGCAGGACCTCGAGGCTGACGTCCGCACCGACCTCGACGTTGCCGACGAACGTGACGTCCGGGTGCCCGAGGACGCGGTCGAACTGCCGGGTGACGGCCTTGGTGCCCTGGTGGTCGGCCGCGACGCCGTACCGCACCAGGCCGTACGGGACGGGAAGCCGCTCCACGAGGGTGATCCGAACTCCCGGCAAGGTCCTCAGGAGGGCCTGGGCCGTGTAGCAGCCCGCGGGTCCGCTCCCGACGATCGCGACCTGGAAGGTCATCTCAGGCCGCCGTCTCGACGGCGGTGCCGACGACGCCGTGGGCTCGACGCCTGAAGGCCGTCGAGACCATCCACCCGAGAAGCGTCACCGCCGGGACGGACCACAGCAGGACGGCGCACGTGGTCGCGCTGCCACCCGTGAGGGTCTGGAAGTTCTTCACGATGATGTACAGCTCGCCGAGCATCAGCACCACGGAGACGGCGGGGGCCACGGCTGTCGTCCACAGGTTGGCGTGCACGCGGTGGGACCGGAAGTACCGGATGATCGAGACGGAGACGAGCACGTAGAGGACGACCAGGGCCGCGACGGCCGTGCCGCTGAGCCACCCGAACAACGTCGCCACGGGGTTCTTGTCGCCGATCATGAACCATGCCATGACCAGGACGACGGTGACCGACTGGGCTGCGGCCGCGACGGCCGGAGCCTGGTGGCGATTGGTGCGGGACAGCTGCCGCGGCAGCTCGTCGTGCTCGGCCATGGCGTGCAGGTACCGGTTCACGATGTTGTGGAAGGCCAGCAAGCCGGCGAGCAACGACGTGCACAGCAGCACGGAGGTCAGGTCCGCCGCCCAGCCGCCGAGCACGGCACCGATCGGGACGAGGACGAAGTCGCCAGGGTCCGTGGCGAGGGTGCCGAGCGCGGCCTCCTGGGCACCGCCCGCCCCGTAGTAGGAAATGGCGACCCACATGATGAAGGCGAAGAAGACCGCGATGAGGCTCACCGAGAGATAGGTCGCGCGTGGAACCGTGCGCTGGGGGTCCCGGGCCTCGCCGGCGTAGATCGCCGTCGACTCGAAGCCGAACATCGACGCGATCGCGAACAGCACGGCGATGCCCGGTGCTCCCGCGACGATGGCGTCGGGGCCGAAGCTGGCGGCGATGTCGAAGCCCTGGGGCGCACTTCCCCGCACGATGACGCCGATGGCGAAGGCCAGCAGGATGGCCACCTCGGCACTCACCAGCACCGCCATCACTCGCGCCCCCACCTCGATGTTGCGGCGACCGAAGGCGTAGACGAGGGCAACGGTGGCCAGCACCACCACCCACCACGCCACGTCGACGTGCAGGTACCGGTCGATCAGGGCGCTGGTCGTGGCCCCGAACAGTCCGTACATCGCGGCCTGGATCGTGTTGTAGGTGATGAGCGCCAGCCACGACCCGATGCGAGCCATGCTCACGCCGAGCCCCGCACGGATGAGCGCGTAGAAGCCGCCGACGCTGTCGACGTACCGGGTGATCGTGGTGAAGCCGACCGCGAACAGGATGATGACGAGGCCCACGAGCAGGTAGGCGCCCGGCGCGCCGGCACCGTTGCCGAGGGCGACCGCGAGAGCGGCTGCGCCGACGATGCCGGTCAGGGGTGCTTGGGCAGAGAGGACGAAGAAGAGGATCCCGACCACGCCGACGGCGTCCTTGCGCAATGTCGTGGTGGGCCCGGTGGGTTCGGCGACAGACATGTGTACCTCGCTGAGGTTGATCCCAGGGTCGAAACTATCCAAGTGGAAAGTTCTTGGGAACAAGTAATCCGGATCACACTAAACTTGTCAAGTGGCAAGTTTCAGGCTCGGACAGGTCGGCTCTCACGGCGCCTTCCCTCGTCGAGCGTTCGATAGGTTGGAGGCGACCCCGAGGAGCACCATGAGCAACGAGTCATCCCGCGCCGTGCAGTACGGCGGCGGTCGCGAGGCGCTCCTGGAAGCGACGATTCGCGTCGTCGCCCGCGCGGGCCTGCGCAAGGTGACGAACAGGGTCGTCGCCGAGGAGGCTGGCGTCACCCACGGCTTGGTGAGCCACCACTTCGGCAACCGGGACAACCTGATCGCCGAAGCCCTGAGGTACGTCCTCGAGCGGAGCCTGGACAGCTCGACGCTCGAGTCCGGCACCGGCTCGATCGACGACTTCGCCCGGACCCTGGTCGAGATGGCGACCAGCGATGCCGACGGCCAGGCGTTCCAGTACGAGCTGATCCTGGAGAGTCGCCGGCGACCCGAGCTCCGGCCGCTGGTCGCCGGCCTCTACGAGACCTACCGGGACGCCACTCGCCGCGAGCTCGCGCGCATCGGGCTGGCCGACGTTCCGGGCCTGGACCACGCTGTGTTCGCCACGCTCGACGGGCTGGTCTTCCAGGAGCTGGCCGACCCCGACCCGGCACGCATGCAGTCGGCACTCGACGCCCTGCACGACCTCCTCCGCGCGGCCACGGCCTCGACGAACGCCACGGCGAGCGCTTCTCGGCGCTGACCGGGCGCAAGGTCCCTCGCCGGGACGGCCTATCCGTGCGGCCCCGGCAGGGCGACCCGGAGGAAGCGCGGGCGGTAGCGCCGCGGGTCGTCGCGGACGACCTCGAAGTCGGTGTTGCTGACGCTGTAGCTCACGACGACGGTGCCGGGCTCGGGCAGGAGGTCGGGGTGCGCCAGCGGCATGTAGCGGAGGGTGCCCGAAACGGCGTCCGACGGGATGGACGCCGACGCCGGCTGAACCGTGAAGGGTCCCGCCGCGCTCGGGGCGGTCCAGACGGTCAGGTCGGTGCCGAGGACCTCGTCCCTCTTGCTCAACGCGTACCAGGTCCGCCCCACCCGGAAGACGCTCAGCGTCTGTGACACTCCCCCGCGGTGGTCGATGAGCTCCACGGCGCTCCGGGCCCTCGCCGACCACGCCCGGCCGTCCCAGTACTGCCAGGTCGCGGGGTCGCCCACGGACTCGGGTCGGGTCCGCGCGACGCGGAGGTCGAAGCCGTTGAGTCCCGCGTCCGCAGGCCGGGAGGTGCCGTAGAGGTAGACCCAGCCGCCGTCGACAACGGCGGCCGCTCCCCACATGGGCTGGTTCGTGTCGGCCCGGTCCGGTCCGATGTCGCGCACCGACTGCAGCTCGGGCACCCCTCCACGGGGTACGTCGAAGCGCGCCACCGCGGGGCCGAGGATCTCGAAGTCGAACACGCCCGAGCCACCGGTCGAGCGGACCCGCTGCAGCCCGACCCCGACGATGTCGTGGCCCTGGCGCTCGATGCGGGCGATCGACATCGGCCAGTAGCCGACCCCGTCCTCGCGGTCGGGCACGAGCGCACCGTGGTCATGGGGCATGACCACCTGTCCGCACCCGGGCGAGAAGACCAACATCGAGTTGCGCACGAAGCGCTGGCCGTCGAAGTCGCTCGCCCGGAGCGTGTCGCCGAAGACGAAGAGGCGGCGTCCGTCCTGCAGCTCGACGCTCGCGCCGACGTCGCCGCCGGCGAAGCCCTCGCTGCCGCGGGCCTTCGTCACGAACTCGTTGAGGGCCCGGACGGTCTCGAGGTCGCCGGTGTGGATGCAGGGCTCGAGGGCCGCGGAGGAGACCGCCGGGGAGGTCGTGGGCGGCGCGTCGTGGTCGTCGTCCGGCGCGCGCAGCACGAGCAGCGCGCCTGTCAGGGCCAGCGCCAGGATCACTCCCGCCGGCACGACGCGCCACGGGGACCAGCTCACGGTCCCATCCTGCATCACGTCGCGGTGGGCGGCTCACCTCGCCGGGGGGCCCGGAGCGCCGCGCCGATCGCGGAGACAACGAGGACCACGCAGATGACCAGGAGGGACGCCTCCAGGCCGTCCATGAACGCGAGCCTGACCGCATCCGCGAGCGAGCCCGCCTGCTCTCCGAGCTGGGCGGCCACGTGCAGTCCCGCGGCCGGCGAGTCCTGGACCGCTTCACGAGCCTCGGCGGGCAGGGCACCCAGGTCCGGCAGGTTGTCGGCGTACACGCTCCCGAAGACCGAGCCCATGACCGCGATCCCGACCGCCGAGCCGACCTCGCGCGTGGCGTCGTTGACCGCCGACGCGACCCCCTGCTGCCCGGCGCCGAGGGAGCCGACGATGGCGCTGGTCGCGGTCGACGTGGACAGGCCGATGCCGAGGCCCGCGACGAGGATCCCGCCGAGGAAGGGCAGGTAGCCCGCGTCGACGTCGAGGCGGGCGACCCAGAACAGGCCCGCCGCCAGCAGTGCGAGCCCGCTCGACATCACGACATTGGTACCGATGCGCTCGACCAGCCACGGCGTGACCCGTGAGGCAGGCAGGACGACGATCGCGACGGGGACCAGCGCCACGGCGGCCTCGAGCGGGCTGTACTCGAGGATGAGCTGGAGGTACTGCAGGCCGACGAAGAAGAACCCGAAGACGGCCATGAACTGCACGAGCACGGTGATGGCGCCGCTGCGGAAGCCGGGCCGGCCGAAGAGCCGTGGGTCCAGCAGCGGCTCGTCGTGGCGGGCCCCGAGGACGGCGTAGCCCGCGAAGCAGACGACGGCCACGACCGCCGTGACCATCACGACCGGCTCGGTCCAGCCCTTCTCGTTGCCCTCGATGATGGCGAACACCAGGGTGCCGATGGCGACCGACGAGAGGACGGCGCCGGCGACGTCGGGGCGGCCCTGGTCCTCGTCGCGCGTGTTCGGCGCCCAGGCGAGTGCCGCCACGGCGGCTGCGACGGCGACGGCGGCGGAGCCGACGAAGATCGACCGCCACGTCCACTGCTCGAGGAGGGCACCGGCAGCCAGCATCCCGAGGATCGCCCCGGCTGCCGCGACACCCGACCAGACGGCCACACCGCGGGCCCGCTGGTCCGCCGGGAAGGCAGCGGTGATCGTCGACAGGGTGCCCGGCATGATCATCGCCGCGCCCACACCCATGACGACCCGCCAGATGATCAGCGCGTCGCTGGTGTCGGCGTACGACGCCAGCAGCGAAGCGGCACCGAACACCACCGCACCGACGACCAGGACGTTGCGCCGCCCCCACCGGTCGCCGAGGGCACCGAGCGGCAGCACCAGCGCGGCGAGCGCGACGGTGTAGCCGTCCGCGATCCAGGTCAGGGCCGTCGTCGACGCGTCGAGGTCGACCGCCAGCTCCGGCAGGGCCAGGTTGAGGGCGGAGACCGACCCGACCACCAGTACCAGCGACAGGCACATCGCGAAGAGGGTCAAGTCGGTCGATCGGGATCCCTGCCGGGACTCGGTACGCAGCATCGTCTAGCTCCGTTGTGCTTGAAGGGTCGTTCGGGAACGGTTGAAGGGTGCGCGCCTGACGACGGCGTCCACCGTTCCCACGGTCATGACGGTCCGGTCCGGTCGCACCAGCGCCGCCTGGTGGCGGCCCAGCCAGCGGTCCAGCTCCGGGGTCTCCCGAGCGTCGATCACCACCGTGTCGTGGCACCGGAGGAGCTCGTCATCGCGATCGTCCGGAATCGCGCGCGACACGACCACCCAACGATCACCCGCGGCAGCGTCGAGGCGCTCCCCCGCCGCCACGACCGGGTTGGGACACAGCGTTCCGGCAAGGCCACGACCCGGTCGACGGCGGTCGACCAGCGACGAGCGGGACAGGGCCGGGGTGGTGCTGTCGAGGACGCGGCCGCGTACGCCGGGCAGGTGCACCAGGAGCGGGACGACGATCCCGCGCAGGCGGTCGCCGAGCGGCCCGCCGGCCGTCATGGCTCGTCCGACCAGGCTGGCGAGGCGGATCATGGCGCGCGCGTGCGGCGCACGCTCGGCCTCGTAGCTGTCGAGCACCTCGACCGGGAGGATGCCATCGACGACGGCCGCGACCTTCCAGGCGAGGTTGGCCGCGTCCCGGATGCCCGCGCCCATGCCCTGCCCGATGAACGGCGGGGTCAGGTGCGCGGCGTCGCCGAGGATGAAGACCCCGTCCCGGTGCCAGCGGTCGGCCAGTCTCGCCCGGAAGGTGTACTCCGCCAGCCGGACGAGCTCGAAGTCGGTCGTGTCGGTGTCCCACGGGGCCAGCAGCGGCGCCAGCGCGTCGAGATCCTGGTAGTCGGCCGCCGACTCGTCGTCCCGGAGTGCGAACTCCCACCGGTGCCGGGTCTCGCCCATGCGGGTGTAGGTGGCGGCGCGGTTGCTGTCGCAGACCTGGTGGACGCCACCCCAGTGCCCGAGGTCGCGCGGCGTCACGATGTCCACCACGAGCCAGCGCTGGTCGCCGAGCCCGAGGTCCTGCATCGTCGATCCGATGGCGGCACGGACGGTGCTGTTCGCGCCGTCGCACCCGAGGACGAACCGCGGACGGACCCGGTGGACCTCTTGGGTGCCGAGGTCGACGTACTCGACCTCGGGGCGGTTCTGGCCGTTCGGTCGGACCGCGCGGACCTCGACGTCACCCCGGAAGCCCACCAGGGGCAGCTCACGCATCCGGGCACGCAGGACGGTCTCGAGCTCCGGCTGATCGAACATGTTGGCCTGTGGATAGCCGTTGGACGTGCAGGGGACCGTCCGGTCGAACTGGGCCAGCGCGACATGACGAGGCGAGAGCAGCCTCAGGCCGGCTCCGGCGATCGTGATGCGGTTGACCTGCTCGGCCACACCGAGGCGGGCGAGGATCCGGTAGACCTCGTCATCGAAGTGCGCCGCGCGTGGCTGGGGGAACACGTCGGGCCAACGGTCCAGGACCAGCGTCCGGACTCCTGCCTGGCCGAGGAGGATGGCGGCCGTGACCCCGGTGGGACCAGCGCCGACCACGACAACATCTGGCTCCTCGGACGGCCCCCCGCCGTGCCGGACACCGGCCGCCGCGGTCACGACGCGACCACCTCGCTGGCCAGGGCGAACTGGTCCAGCAGGTCGCGGACGGCGACGGCATCGGCGTCGGGCCCGACGGTGACGACGACACGGACCGATCCGTCGGCCACGAGACCCTCGATGCCGGTCACGCCGACGAGGTCCGCGAGGGCGTCCTCGACGGCCCTTCGTGCGGCATCCGCGCGCAGGGCGAGCTTGTAGGGCTTGCCGACGTCGGTGACCGGAAGGGCGTCGAGGATGGTGACGGACTTCGGCCTTGCCGCGGGCTCCAGGCTGGACGCAGCGACGAAGGCCTCCAGGTCCCCGGCGCTGGTCTCGGTCCCTGCCGCGACGGTGACGTAGGCGACCGGGACCTCGCCGGCGCGGGGGTCCGGTCGACCGACAGCGGCTGCGTCGGCCACGGCGGGGTGGGCGCGCAGCGCGTCCTCGATGGCGGCGGGGTCGATGTTGTGCCCGCCCCGGATGATCAGGTCCTTGGCCCGGCCGGTCAGGTGGAGGAAGCCGTCGTCGATGCGCGCCAGGTCGCCCGTGTCGAGCCAGCCGTCGCGGACCTTGCCGAGGTGGTCCAGGACGAAGCCGTCGTCGCCCCGGCCGGTCACGTAGCCCGCGAACACGGTCGGACCACCGATCAGGAGGGTGCCGACAGCGCCCGCCGGTACGTCGGTCCACGAGCCGTCCGGCGCGACGTCGACCACGCGCAGCTGCTGGTAGGGCAGTCGCTTGCCGACCGACCCCGGACGGGGGTCGGACACGAAGGAGCGGGCGCTCGCGCAGGTGCCCTCGGTGAGGCCGTAACCCTCCAGCAGGGGGACGCCGGTGTGGTTCTCGAACGCGGTGCGCACGGCCGGTGGAAGGGCGGACGCCCCGACCACGGCGAAGCGCAGTGACGAGATGTCGGCGTCGACCGGGCATCCGGCCAGTACGGCGTACACCGTGGGGACGGCGCTCATGGTGGCGACGGAGTAGTGCTCGACGATCTTCCAGATCTCGCTGTACAGGGCGGGATCGCGGTAGCCGAGCGGGCCGGCCCACACGACGCGCTGCCCCTTGAGCATCGGCGCGAGCATCGTGACGTGCAGGGCGTTGACGTGGAACAACGGCAGTGCGCCGAGGATGGTCGCCGGCTCGCCGCTGGTGTCGGCGGTGGAGTCGGCGGTGGAGTCGGCGGCGATGAGCCACGCGTCGATGACCTGGTTGGCGTGGGTGTGCGCGGCCAGCTTGGGGATGCCCGTCGTGCCGCCGGTGTGGAAGACCGCGGCGATGTCGCCGGAGGTGTGCGGGTCGTCGTAGCCGGGCTGCTCGGCCGCGGCCGCGTCGGCCAGGTACTCGACCGCGACGTCACCGTCGACGTCAGGGTGCGCAGCGACAGGCGTGCGGGTGCGGTCGGTCGGGTCGAGCAGGTACAGGTGGTCCAGGTGACCCGCGGCGGCGAGCCCGGAGACCTTGTCCCAGATCCCGCCGTCGAGGTCGGACGAGGCCACGACGGCGTGCCGCACACCGGCGCGCTCGAGGAGCGTGGCGAGGTGCTCGGCGCTGAGACCCCCGTTGAGCGGGACGGCGACACCGGCCGCCTGGACACCCAGCATCGCGGGGACGAGCTGCAGGCAGTTCGGGGCGACGATCGCGACCGGGGTGGTGGGTGTGACGCCTCGGCGCACGAGCGCGTTGGCGACCCGGTCGACGCCGTCCAGCAGCTCGGCGTAGGTGAGGCTGGCCGCCTCCCGCCACCGGGTCGCGTCCGGCATCACGCTGACTGCGACGCGCTCCGACCACTGCCCGGCCGCGCGCCGGAGGACCTGGTACGTCGTGGCCGGCAGGTCCCGCTCGGCCAGCGGGACGGCCTCGATCCTCTCCACGTCCTCCGGGGCCTCGAACGTCGGCCAGGCGGTGGGGAGTGCCGTCGGCGCACTCACCGGTCGGCCTCGGACGCGTACCGGACCGTCGTGCGCTGTCGTCCGAGGTCCAGCTTGCCGTCGAGGGTCGCGACCTGGATCTCGACCACGTCGCCGTCCGCGAGGTACGCCGTGTTCCTCGCCTGCGCCTTGAAGAAGGCCTTCCACTTGGTGGCCGGCGGGAGCAGCGCTCCGATGATCTCGACCGGCTTGCGCGGGGCCTTCAGCGCCGTGCCGCCGGGCGTCCCCGTGAGGACGAGGTCGCCCGGGGACAGCGGCTGGAAGCGCGTCAGCCCCTGGAGCGCTTCGACCGGCTTGTAGAGCATGTCCTCGGCGACGACCGCGTCCTGCCGGACCTCGCCGTTGACCCACAGCTGGAGCCGCAGCTCCTCGAAGCGCTCCCAGTCACCGGGCTCCAGGACGACCAGCCGCGGGCCGACCGGGGTGAAGGTCGGATAGGACTTGGCCTCGAAGAACTGGGTCTTCGGCAGCTGCAGGTCACGGGCCGAGACGTCGTTGGTCACGACGAGCGCGGCGACGTGGTCGGCGATGTTCTCCTTGGTCAGTGTGGTCCCGACCGGGAGCTCCTTGCCGATCACCAGTCCGACCTCCACCTCGTAGTCGAGGAAGCGGACGTGGGACGGCTTGACGATGTCGTCGGCGGGTCCGCTGATCGAGTGCGAGGTCTTGCGGAAGAAGGTCAGCGGCACAGTGTCCGGGTTGAACCCGGAGTCCTTGATGTGGCTGACGAAGTTCGTCATCTGGGCGACGACACGGCACGGCGCGGTCACCGGCGCCTGCAGCCCGTCGCCGGGCAGGTCGCTCTCCTCGCCCGCGACGGCGAGGTCGATGGCCGCCCGGTCGGCGAGCAGCTCGGCGGTCGTGATCGCCGCGGTGTCGATGAGGGTGCCGGTGCGGTCCGACTTCTCGACGTACCAGCGGTCGGCGGTGCGGATGACGTTGATGCTCATGAGTTGGCCACCTTCAGGAGCCCGCGCAGGCGGGTCAGGTCGAATTCGTTGTCGGACCTCCGCAGGGCGGAGAGCATGGAGCGGGCCTCGGCCAGGGACTCGCGGCCGGGCTTGAGGCCCATGAAGTCGGCGGAGGCAGGCGGCCCCCACTGCGCGAGACCGGAGGCCGTCATGGGCGCCCACCCGGGCTCGAGGGTGTTGTCGAACAGGTCCCCGTCGGTGAAGTGCTCGACGAGGAAGCCGTTGTCGTCGCGCCAGTAGTCGAAGATCTGGCTGCCCTGGATGTGGCGACCGATCCCCCACGAGCGGTGGTAGCCCGCGTCCAGCAGGAACTCGCCGCCCGCGGCGAGCGCGTCGAGGTCAGCCACCTGGTACGCCGAGTGCACGTACCGCGCGCGAGGACCGAGGGTCATCGCGAGGGTGTGGTGGTCGGCGGGCTCGCTGCCACGGTCGCAGCGGATGAAGCTCATCGTCGGCCCCAGGGCCCGCTGGCCGTCGTAGTAGAGGAAGTCACTGACGATGAGGCCGAGGTGCTCGAGGTACCAGTCGAGCGCCGCCCGGTAGCGCGGCGTCTGGAGGACGACGTGGCCGAGCCGCTCGACCTTCGCGGGCTCCCGGGGCGGCCGCTGGGTGGCGTTCACGCGGGGGCGCCGGTCGCCGACGTTGTGGGCGAGCGGCTCCTGGCCCGGCAGCGCCGGGAGCGCGTGGCAACCGGTGACCACCCGGACCCGCGCGCCACTGGGGTCGCGGGCGTCCACGGTGAGACCGCCCAGGCTCTCCGGCAGTGGCGCCACCGGGACGTCCAGGTGGCCGGCGAGGCGGAGCAGGTCGGCGTCGTCCGCGGCGAGGAACGCAGGTCCGGTGAACCGGGAGCGTGCGCCACGCCGGACGATGACGGCGGGGGTCCCCGCCAGGGTGCCGCGCAGGTGGAGCTCGTCGCGGTCCTTGAAGCTGGTGGCGAACCCGAAGGCGTGCGCGAAGACCTCGGCGCCGTCGAGGTCCGGCTTCTCGAACTCGAGCCAGGCCAGGTCGCGCACCTTGATGACGGGGTTCCTCGTCCGGCCGGGGTGCTCGCCGGGAAGTGCTCCCTGCTCACTGTGCAGGTCGTTGTGCGTGTGATGGGTCGACACGGGCCCTCCTCTTGTCTGACGTAATCGTCAATCAAAAGGCGTCGATCGTCAAGGTCTGATGACGAATTCATCAGAAACGGCGGTCGTCACCCTGCCTTCCCCGCGGGAAGCGGCGGCAGGTTGAAGATGTAGCCGTCCAGCCACGGGCCGTTCCCGGCGACATTGGCGAAGAGCCGGGCAAAGGGCGCGAAGGCCATGAGGCTCGCTTCGACGTTGTCCTCGTTCTTGCGCAGCACGGCCAGGACCGAGTCGAGATGCTTCAGCGCCGGCGCGAGATCAGCCCGGCTGTCGGCGATCAGCCCGGTGAGCACACGACTCATGTCAGCAGTCGCGACGAGGAGCTCGTGGATGGCCTCCCGCCGGTCGACGAGGGCCCGGAACAGCACGTCGGCGTCGTCCATCAGCGCGACGATGTCATCGTCGCGGCTCGCCAACGCGCGGCTCACCCGGGCGAGGTCCTGGAGCAGCCGCTCGAGCTCGGCGTCGCGACCGGCCACCGTCCGCGCCAGCCCCGAGACCCCGCGGAGCGCAGCCCGGAACTCCTCCGGCGTGTTGCGGGTCAGGTCCGCGAGCGTGGTCAACGACGCGGCGAGCTGGTCCGTGTCGATCGCCGCCGCCCGGTCCGACAGGCCGCTGAACGCGTCGATCACGTCGTACGGCGCCGTCGTACGGGACAACGGGATGACATCGCCCTCGTCCAGCTCGCCCCGCCCGGCCGGCTCGAGCGCGAGGAACATCGCACCGAGGAGCGTGCGGACCTTGATGACGGCCCGGGTCTCCGAGCCGAGCTCGGCCGCGCCGTCCACGTCGAACCCGACGCGGACCCGTGCGTCGACGAGCTCGATGCTGGTCACCTTGCCCACCCGGACACCGGTCACCAGGACCGGGTCCCCCAGCTTGAGGCCGCCCAGGTCCGAGAACTCCGCGTAGTAGGTGTCGCCACCGACGAAGGGCAGGTCGCCCGCCCGGACGCCGGCAACGAGCGAGAGGCAGATTAGGAGCAACCCGGCCACACCGACCCGAATCGGGTCTCGATCCCGGAACGACCTCATCGCGCGGACACCGGGAGGCGGGGCGCTTCCTGCGCGCGCACGGGAACAGCGGACATGTCGTCTCCTTTTGCTTGACGCAATCGTCAATCACAGGCGAGCCGCGGTCAAGGTTCGTTGACGGATTCGTCATTCATCTCGCGCCGGGCGCTAGAGTGACCCGTCAGGCAGGCGAGGTGAGGAGCAACAGGTGTCGGAGGCGATGGCCAGGGCGGCGAGCGCACGAGGCGCACGGCAACGGGCCCAGACCAGGGCCGCCCTGATCAAGGCAGCCCAGCGGCTGCTCGCCGAGGACCGTGCGCATGTCGCGATCCTCGAGATCACCCAGCTCGCCGACGTGGGGATGGGGTCGTTCTACAACCACTTCGAGAGCCGGGAACAGCTGTTCGAGGCCGCTGTCGACGATGCCCTCGAGCAGCAGGGCGCTTTCCTCGACCTGGTCACCACTGACCTCGACGACCCCGCGGAGGCCTTCGCGCGGAGCTTCCGCATGGTCGGCCGCCTGCACCGCCTCGTTCCCGAGCTGAGCAAGGTGATGCTGTCCCACGGGGCCGCTCTGGTCGCCTCCGACCACGGCCTCGCCCCGCGCGCGCTGCGCGACATCGCGGCCGCCGTCGCCGCGGGCCGCTTCCGCGACGTCGAGCCCACCGCGGCGCTCCTCATCGTCGGCGGGGCCGCACTCACCCTGGGCGAGCACCTCCACCAGCATCCGGACGCCGACGACGCCGCCCTCACCGACACCGTCACGCAGTCCCTCCTCGTCATGCTGGGCCTGAGCATCGAGGAAGCACACGCTGTCGTCAGCCAGCCACTGCCGGGCCCCGGCGGCCCGCTGGACGAGCTGCTCGCCGAGATCCGGCCCGCCTGAGCTGGGCGCGCGGACGCGACCCTCTCTCGCGAGCGCACCCGAGGCCATCGCGACCGCTCCATCACCGCGGACACATCAACGCGCTCGCCCGGCGCAGCGCGGCCTGCCAGTCGCGAGTCGCGACATGGGCGACATATCCATCGGGACGAACCAGGATGTGCGCTGGCTGCCGGAGTCCGTACGCTGCCGTGACACCCGCGGCCCCTGCGGTCGGGATCGGCACCATCTCGAGCTCGGCTCCCTTGCTCGGCCAGGCGAGACCACCCAGCGCCTCGATCGCGGCATCCCCGACCGCAAGGAGCGTGAAGTGCGGTCCGCGGAAGGCGTCGAACAGCGTTCCCTGATGACCGTCGGGAAGCCGAAAGCGGGCATCCGGCGCGCGGTCGCCGGCCTGCACCGCGGAGTCGGTGGCACCGGGGATCTCCGTAGCAAGCGGCCCGCCGCGATAGCTCAGCTGCAGCTGGCGCTCCTCGTCGCCCCGCTTGGCCGCGGCGAGCGGTCGGTTCGAGATGCTCTGGTAGAGCACGCTGGACAGGCCGAGGACGCGGGCCGCGACCGGTCGACGCTCGGCCTCGTAGGTGTCGAGCAGCTCGTCCGGCGCGCCCGCGATCACCTGAGCGAGCTTCCATCCGAGGTTGTGGGAGTCCTGCACTCCGGTGTTGAGCCCCTGCGCCCCGGCCGGCGTGTGGACGTGCGCCGCATCGCCGACGAGGAAGGCACTGCCCGCGCGGTAGCGCTCGGCGAGGCGAACGTTGGGCCGGAACACCGAGGACCATGAGACGCCGCGAACCCGCAGGCCGGCGCGGCCCGTGGCCTCGCGGACCATTCGGTCGATGGCCGCCGGATCCCGCTCCGGCGTCTCCCCGCCCTTGAGGCGCAGCATGAGCTGGAAGCTGTCACCCGGCAACGGGCACAGGGCGACGAATCGGCCGCCGCTGCGTGGCCAGACGTGCCAGCGGTTGCGCGCGAGGCCCTCCACAACGACGTCGGCGACGATCATGCGATCGCCTTCGTCGGTGTCGCCCACGAAGGCGATCCCCGCCCGGCTCCGCACCGCACTGGCCCCACCGTCGGCGCCGACGATGTAGCGGGCACGAATCGCCTCTTCGCCCCGTGGGCCGACGACGGTCGCGACCACGCTGCCGCCCGTGGTCGGGCCGTCGTACTCCACCAGTCGGGTCGAGAACTCGACGGCGCCACCGAGGTCCGCGAGCCGTCGACGCAGGCAGGCATCCGTGTCGTACTGCGGGATGAGCCTGGTCTCCGGGTAGGGGACGTCGTCGGTCGGCTCGTGCCGGGCCATCATCCGCCACGGAATGGTCACGGGGCCGACGTGGACGCCGAGCAGCGGATAGCGGAGGGAGCGATCGAGGACGTCGTCGACGAGTCCCAAGTCGTCGAAGACCTCGAGTGTCCGTGGCTGCACGCCCTTGGCCCGCGAGCCGGAGAACCCGGCGTCGGCCGCGTCGATGATGCGGTGCCGGACGCCGCGCCTGGCCAGGTCGCAGGCCAGGGTCAGGCCGGCAGGGCCGGCGCCCACGATGAGTACGTCGAGCTGGGTCATCTCAGAGCTCCGTGAGGAAGGTGGTCAGCAGGCCGGCGAACTCGAGGGGTCGCTCGAAGGGCGCCATGTGGCCGCAGTCAGGGAGGTACTCCGCACGCGCCGGCCTCAGCAGCTCGACGGCCGGCGCGAGCCCGGTCGGCGGGGTCACCCGATCGTTGCCTCCCCAGACCAGCATCGTGGGCGGCAGTGCCCGCCGGGCGCTGTCGAAGAGGGCATGCTGGTCCGTGAGGGGAAAATGCTTCAGGGTCGAGGTCAACGCGTACATCGAGCCCTCGTACTGGAAGCCGTCCAGGACCAGCTGCCGCAGCCGCGACGCATCCTCCGCGGACTCGACATTGCGCGCGAGGTGGCGCAACAGGTTTCGGCGCAGCAGGTTCTTGCCGATCAGCGGGAGCACCGGACCGCGGTCGGGGAGCAGGGAGATCGGATTGCGTTCGGCAGCCAGGCCTGCCGGGCCGCTGAGCACCAGCGACGCTACGGATGCGTCCGCGGAACCGGCGTACGCGAGGGCGATCAGGGCACCCATGGACGAGGCCACCAGATGCTGGGGCGCCAGCTCCAGGTGCCGGACCAGATCGTCGAGCTGGCGCACGAACAGCTCGCGACCGTAGCGGCCGCGCACCCTGTCGGACATGCCGCGGCCATAGGCGCTGTAGGTGAGGGTGCGCAGGCCGCGATCGTGGAGCTCGCCGACCACGCCGTCCCAGAAGTCGAGTGGGATGGTCAGTCCGGGCACGAAGACGACCGTGGGCCCCGGCTCCGGTCCCGCGAGCTCGTAATGGGTCACGCCGTCGGACAGGACCACGAAGTCCCCGCGACGTCCGCGCCTCGCCGACGCATCGAGCCGCGCCGTCTCTCCCCGGGCGACAAAGTACCGCATCACTGCTCCTGCTCGTCGAGATCTCGGGAGAACCTCGTGATCGCGCCACTGATGACGTGAGGCGCCTCTGCGGGCATCAGGTGACCGACGTCGGGCAGGAGGACTTCTCGGCACCCCGGGATGTCCCGGCCGAAGTGCTGGCCGTCGACGAGGTCGCTCCTCAGGACGAGCGTCGGGGTCGAGATATCGACGAGCTCGCGAGACCGGTCGGGCTGCTCGGTGCCGGCGAAGTCGATGAGGGCCTGCCTGGCGTCCGCGCCCGACGTGAAGGCGTGGACGCGGTCGACCATGGCGTCGTCCATGACCGACGAACCGGGTCCGGCGAGGCGGACCAGGCTCCTGCGCGTCGCGGCAGGCGACCCGAGGTGGCGGACGAGCGGGCGCGTCAGGGGATGGCGCGCCAGTCGCAGGACCAGCGGCACCGACTTGTCGGGATATCCCGTGGCGTTCATCAGGACGAGGCCGGTGAGCCGGCCCGGATGGGAGAGCGCATAGGTCCATGCGACCTGTCCGCCGAAGGAGTGCCCGGCGAGCACGAAGCGCTCGAGGCCCACCGCATCAGCGAAGCGATCGAGGAAGGACACATAGGCGCCGACGGAGTAGTCGCGGTCGGGGCGCGGGCCCGTCACGCCGAACCCCGGCAGGTCGACCCGGACGACGTCGAAGTCGCGGGCGAGGATCGCCACTGCTGCATCGAAGATGTGCAGCGACGAGCCGCTGCCGTGGAGCAGCAGCAGCGTGGGCCCTTGACCCGTTCTGCGGAGGTGCACCTTCATGCCGTCGAGCTCGACGAGTGCCGAGGTCTCGTCCATGTACTCCATTGTGGTTACTCCGTATCCATTAAATGGGCATGCCCGGTCCCGTGCGGACGGGTGCACTAGGGCCGGCAGGACGTGAGTACGACGGAGCGCGCACCGGCGCGGGCCAACAGGCCCTCGGCGGACTCGGTCAGCCGCTCCACGACGTGGCGGACGTCGACACCCACGAGCTGCCCGTCGGCCTTGACCGTCCGCCCGTCGACGAGAACCGTCTCGACGTTGCTGGTGTCCATGTTCAGCACGGCGCCGGGGGCATGGAGGACCGGCCCGGCATTGAGTGCGCGGCCGTTCAGGACGAGCACGTCCGCGCGCTTGCCGGGGGTCAGCGAACCGACGAGGTCGTCGACCTGAGCGGCCCGCGCGCCACCGATCGTGGCCATCTCGAGGATGTCCCGGGGCGACAGCAACCTCCCGTCGCGCCCGACATCCACCCCGCGGCTCGAGGCGACGTCGGCTCGCCCACCGCGGTGCAGCGCGTACGCCGCGCGCATCTGGGAGAAGAAGTCGACCGGCCCGATGCTGACCGCGTCGGTGCCGAGGCCCACGGTCACCCCGTGGTCGACAGCATCGTTGAGCGCAGGCGGCCCCATGGCCAGGGTCTGCTCGGCGATGCACGACGCGGAGACCTTCCCACCGGTACGGGAGATCGCCTGCCAGGTGGAGGCATCGAGCCCGAGGCAGTGGATGTACGTCAGGTGCGCTCCGAGCAGGCCGTCCTCCTCGAACTCCTCGAGCAGCCGGCCGAAGCTCGCGTCGTTGACGTGCGCGAAGACGGGCAGGACCAGATCCCGGGCGAGGCGGAAGAGGTCCTCGTCGACGTGATAGCCCAGGGCCAGCCGGATCAGGTCCGAGCCTGCGGCCCCGAGCAGGCGCCGGATGTCGTCGGGGTGGCTGTACCGGTCATCCACCTCATGGTCGCCGAACACCGGCGAGTAGCTGAAGACCGCCCGGATCCCCGAGCGCCGGATGCCCTCGAGCGCCGCATCCGTGTGCTCCGGCGTGTAGGAGCACTGCGAGGTGTCGACCACGGTGGTGGTCCCGGCCGCGAGGTTCTCGAGGGCTCCCCCCAGCTCCCCCCAGTACACGTCGGCGGGCGCGTACTGGTGGAACAGCGCATCCTCGCCCGTCCGCGACTGGAGGAAGTAGTCCATGTCCAACGCATCCGACCAGTAGTTGCGCAATGCGGTCTGGAACATGTGGTGGTGGGAGTTGACGAAGCCGGGCAGGACGATCTTGCCGGCACAGTCGATGACCTCGGCCTCAGCCGCCGGGATGCCCGATCCGACCTCCACGATGACGCCGTCATCGATCAGCACGTCCCCGGACTCAAGGTCACCCACGACCGGGTCCATGCTCAGCACGGTTCCCCCGCGCAGGAGTCTCCTGGCTGTCACAACGCACCTCAGATCCGCCGAAACCCTATAACGGATACACCGTATCCGTTATAGGCGACGGAGGTCAACCCTGGTGTCGCAGACCGCCGGGGCGACAGCCTGTCAGGCGGTCTCCTCGCGACCCCGAAGCACGGCGAGGCCCTCGATGATCAGGTCGAGGCCGAACTCGAACTCCGTCTCGATCGGCACCGGCATCAGGTCGGCGACCGTCGCAGTGGCGGGGAACCGCCGTCCATCGAGCGAGTCGATCTGCGCAGAGACCTCCGCGGCCTCCCGATCCCGGTCCGGCGCGGTCGACCCGCCCAGCTGCATGGCGTAGCCGAGGACGTGCCTGGAGATCGTGGTGTAGGCACCGACCGCGAGCTCACGGGAGAACCCGCGCTCGAGCAGCAGTGCGAGCGCACGCTCGCGCTGGACCATCGCGTGCGGACCGAGCGGGATGCGCTGCGCCAGCAGCGGGGCGGCGTTGCGATGCCTGCACAGCACGCGGAAGAGGGCGCGAGCCAGCTCACGACACGCGTCCTCCCAGCCCTCCGCCACCGCATCGGCGTCCACGCGGACCTCGCCCAGCACCCGGTCCGCGACCTCGGCGAGCAGTTCGGACCTTCCCTCGAAGTGTCGGTACAGGGTGGCCGTGCCGGAGCCGAGGCGTTGCGCCAGGGCACGCAGGGAGAGCGCGTCGAGGCCCTCGTCGTCGACGATGGCGAGGGCTGCCGCCACGATGTCCTCCCGCGGCACGGGCGGCCGTCCGGGCGAGCGTCGAGGGCCGGCAGCCGCGGAAGCGTGACGGAGGTCGGACACCTGCCCAGTATGGGTCGGCTTGACCACCGACACAATAACGGTTACAACGTATCCGTTATCAACAGGAAGGCCGACCTGCCGGGCGGCCGGCTGACGAGGAGTTCCCATGGGCGCCCGCCACGAGGTCCGGCGCGATCGCACACCGCGGCCGACGATCGCGCCCTGGCTGGTCGCCGCCGCGTTCGCGGCGACGATGCTCGGGACGACGCTGCCGACGCCGTTGTACGTCCTCTACCAGCGTCAGCTCGGCCTGTCGACGCTCGCGGTCACCGTCATCTTCGCGGCCTACGCCGCCGGAGTGCTCCTCGCGCTCCTCCTCTTCGGACGCGCGTCCGACGCGATCGGGTACCGCCGCACGCTGCTGCCGGGCCTGGCCTGCGCTGCCGCGAGCTCAGTCGCATTCCTCCTCGCCGACAGCTTCGAGGTGCTGATCGCGGCCCGCCTGCTGTCAGGTCTCTCGGCTGGCGTCTTCACCGGAACCGCAACCGCCGCGATCGTCGCGCTGGCGCAGGACAGGGAGCGCGCCGTCCTGGTCGCCACCGCAGCAAACATGGGAGGACTGGGCGCGGGTCCCGTCGTCGCGGGCCTCCTGGCGCAGTACGCCCACCACCCACTGCAGCTGACCTACGTCGTCCACCTGGGGCTTCTCACCATGGCCGCAGCCGGCATCTGGGCGATCCCCCGCCCGAGGGAGCCCGTCGGGGGAAGCGGCTTCCGCTGGGGAGCCCGGCTTTCCGTGCCACGCAGCGCGAGACTCGTCTTCGCACGCTCGGCAGTTGCGGTCTTCGCCGGATTCGCCATGCTCGGGCTGTTCACGGCCGTGGTGCCGCTCTTCCTCGCGCAACTGCTCCAGCTCCCGAACCCTGCCCTGGCTGGACTGGTCGTCGGAGCGCTTTTCGGCGCATCGACCTTCGGACAGGTCGTCGCACCGCTCCTGGGCACGCGCGCGCCTCGGGCCGCGGGCACCGCGCTGACCCTCGGCTCACTCGCGCTGGCCGTTGCCGTCGCCACGACGGATCTCACCCCCCTGCTGGTGGCGGTCCTGCTCGCCGGCACCGGCCAGGGCATCACCTTCCGGACGTCCGTCGCGCTGCTCCAGGACGCAGCGCCCGCACATCAACGCAGCGAGATCACGTCCAGCCTGTTCGTGGTCGCCTACGTCGCGATCTCGGCCCCGATCCTCGGCGAGGGCCTCGCTGCCCAGGTCGTGGGTCTGCAACCGGCCGGCATCGGATTCAGTCTCGCTGTCGCAGCGGTGGCCGCGTCGGCGACCTGGAGCCTTGCAAGGATCCCGCCCACCCGCGCGGCCCCCGACTGCTCGCCATGAGCACGTCCCACCCACACCAAGGAGAAGAAGAATGCGAACCGTCGAAGCCAGCGCCACCGTCCCTGCGGATCCGGGGCAGCTGTGGCCCTTCATCAGCGAGCCGCCGCGGTGGGCCGAGTGGCTCACCATTCACAAGTCCTGGAAGAGCGATCCTCCGCCGGTAGCGGTCGCGGGCGCCAAGGCGACAGCGTCCGCGACGGCGATGAACATGCCGATCAGCATCGACTGGACCTTCGAGGAGGTCGATCCGCAGCGGTCCGTGCGCATGAGCGGGGTCACGCGGGCCCGGGTCGAGCTGGCCCTCACGATCCGCCTGATCCCCGGCGACGGCGGCACCCGCGTCGACCTCGTCACCAGTGTCGACGGCGGGATGATCGACGGCCCCATGGGCATCGTCTTCAAGAACGCCCTGAGCGCGGCGCTCCACAAGTCGCTCAGGAAGCTGGGGGAGATTTCCGGATAGTGGCCACGGGCGTGGGGGCCGGGCACATCGGCCACGCCTCGCCGCACTCAGGCCACCAGGATCCGGGCGATCTCGAGCGCGAGGGACACCTCGAGCGTGCGGTCCGCGAGCGGCTGCGGCAGGAGGTCGCGAGCGCGCTCGAGCCGCGCGGCGACCGTGTTGCGGTGGGCGAACTCCAGCTGAGCGGTCCGGCTCAGGTTGCACTCCTGGCGGAGGTAGGTCCGCAGCGTGGCGCGCACCTCCGCCGGAGCGTCGGCGAGCGGGCCGAGGGTCCGCGCGACGAAGTCGCGGGCCTGGTCCTCGTTGGCGCTCGCGAGGGCCAGGACCTCGACCTCGTCGTACGACGTCAGCGAGCTCCGCAGGGGCAGGCGGCGGGCCAGCCGCTGGGTGGCGGCGGCCTCCTGGTGGCTCTTGCGGAACCCGGCGAGCCCCGCAGCCGGGCGTCCGAGCGCCACCCGTATCCCGTCCATCGGTTGCAGGCGCTCCGAGACGCCGGACGACGCGCCGCCCGAGAGCCAGACCCACGCCGTCGACGGCGCGACGCGAAGGGTCAGCGGACGGGCGGCGCCGGACATCCGGGCGAGGTCGTTCGTGACCGACTCGATAGCGCCATCCGTCACGGCCTCGTCGGACCAGACGATCGCGGCGGCGTGGGCACGCTCGACGTCGTACCCGAGGAGCTGCGTGGCGCGACGCTCGGAGATCGGGGCGCCTTCGAGGATCAGCGCCACGGCCTCGGCCCGCGCGGCGCTCGCCGCGTCGCGCAGCTGCGCCCGGTCGGCGCGGATCGTCGCGGTGATGCCCTCGAGGGTGTCCTCGACGTAGGCGAAGATGGACTGGGACATCAGCACGAGGAGCTCGTGCAGTGCCTCGTGGTCGTCGGTCACGCGGAACGCGACATCGGTCGCCGTGCGCAGCGCGAGGTTCTGCCCGGTGCGGAACCCGCTCAGGATCGTCTCGTCGAAGCCGTGCCGGACCACGTCCCTGGCGAAGTCGAGGTTCTCCGGGCTGAGGTTCGCGGGCACCGGCAGGCCGGGCTTGCGCATGTTGGCCAGCGCCCACACCATCACGTTCGACCGTCCGGCAGCGCGCAGCGCATCACCCAGCCCCGGCGCGAGCTCGAGCAGCTCCCGGTTGACCTCGAAGCTCGCCGCGTCGATGGCCGCCAGGAGCTCGTCGGCCTCCTCGAGCATGACCTCGACGGCTCGCCGCAGGAGGGTGGCGATGGCGGGCGGCGGCGGATCCCACTCCCTGGCCAACGACCGGGACGTCACGCCGAGCCTCGCTCGCACTGTGCGTCATGCATGGTCACGCCAGCAATCTACAGCGTGATGCCCTTCTGGCGCGGGGGATGCGCGGTTGACACTCGTCACGCACCAGCAGCCACGGAGGAGAGCACCCATGCCGCACAGGCCCGTACCGACGGACACCGGAAACCTCTACTCGCGCTCGGCGATCCTGCATCCCTATCCCCACTACCAGCGCCTGCGCTCGCTGGGCCCCGTGGTCTGGCTCCAGCGACACAAGGTGTACGCACTCCCCCGCTACGCCGAGTGCAAGACCGTCCTGCTCGACGACACGACCTTCGTGTCGGGCCGGGGCGTGGGGCTCAACCCGATCTCGAACCGCTTCTCGCGCGGCACGACCCTGAACAGCGACGGCGCCGAGCACGCCGAGCGGCGCAGCCTCGTGGCGCACCGGCTCACCCCCCGTGCCCTCCGGGCGCTGCAGGAGCAGGTCGACGAGCAGGCCGGGCTCGTCGTCGCCGACGCCGTCCAGCGCCGGCACGTGGACGGCGTCGAGGAGCTGGCGATGGCGCTGCCCATGTCGATCGTCCCCGACCTGATCGGGTGGCCGGAGGAGGGCAGGGACCGCCTCCTGGCGTGGGGTGCCGCAACCTTCGACGCGCTGGGCCCGATCAACGGGCAGTCGGTCCGCAGCATCCAGCCGACCCTGCAGATGCTGCGCTACGCACGCACCGTCGCCCAGCAGCGCACCCTGCAGGAAGGCAGCCTCGGGGCGGACCTCCTGAAGGCCGTCGACGAAGGGCGCCTGGACGCATCCGGCTGCCCCAAGCTGCTGGTCGACTACCTGGCACCGTCGATCGACACCACCCTCAGCGCCATCGCCAGCGCGCTGTACCTGTTCGCGCAGCACCCCGACCAGTGGCAGGCCCTGCGTGCCGACCGCGGCCTGCTGTCGAACGCGATCAACGAGGTCGTCCGGCTGGAGTCGCCGCTGCGGGCCTTCGGCCGCCAGCTCGCCGAGGACACCTCCCTCGCCGGCACCGACCTGCCCGCGGGCAGCCGGGTCCTCGTCATGTACGCCTCTGCCAACCGGGACGAGTCGGCGTGGACCGATCCGGCAACGTTCGACATCACCCGCGAAGCGAGCCACCAGCTCGGGTTCGGCCACGGCACGCACGGATGCGCCGGGCAGGGCCTGGCCCGGCTGGAGATCCGGTCCATCCTCGGGCACCTGCTCGACCGGGTGGAGCAGATCCGGCTCACCGGAGAGCCGACCTGGGCCGTCAACAACATCATCCACCGCCTCGAGCACCTCCCGCTCGAGCTGATCCCCGCAGGGTGACCACCATGAGGATCCACGTCGAGTACGACCGGTGCGAGGGCCACGGCCTCTGCGCCGAACAGGCACCGCAGCTCTTCAGCCTCGATGACGACGCCGAGCTGACCTATCACGCAGAGGGTTCCGACGTCCCCGCTGACCAGCAGGCGCCAGCGCGAGCGGCCATCGCGTCGTGCCCGGTCGCCGCGCTGCGGGAGACCTCGTGACTCGGCCCGGAGCCGTGGTGATCGTCGGCGAGTCGATCGCCGGCCTGACCGCCGCTCGCGAGCTCCGCGCCCAGGGGTACGACGGGACCGTGACCATCATCGGGAGCGAGCCCGAGGGCGCGTATGCACGGCCGCCGCTGTCCAAGGCCGTGTTGAAGGACGCTTCAGGCGAGACCGGGCTCTCCTACCCGTGCGCGGACCTCGACCTCCGGCACGTCCGCTCCCCCGCCGTCGCACTGGACGCCCCCGGCCGGGTCGTGACGACCGACGACGGACGAGCCGTGCCGTACGACGCCCTGCTCGTCGCGACCGGCGCGACGGCGCGACGACTGGCGACCCCGGACCAGCGCGGCGAGCTCGTGCTGCGCACCCTCGCGGACGCACGCGCGATCCGGGAACGGATGGACCACGCTGCGTCGGTCATCGTCATCGGCGCCGGCTTCCTCGGCATGGAGGTGGCCAGCGCGGCCGCCGCGAGGGGACTGGACGTCACCGTCATCGACACCGAGCCCCCGCTGCGCCGGCTGCTCGGCTCGTACCTCTCGGACCGCCTTGCGGCCCACGCGGCGGCCCGAGGAGTCCGGACCCGCCAGGTCTCCGGCCCCGTCGAGCTTGCCGGAACCCCGGTCCGCGGGGTGACACTGCCGGACGGGGACACGCTGACGGCGGACCTCGTCGTCACGTGCGCCGGCGACCTCCCCGCGGTCGGATGGCTGTCCGGCACTCCGCTGGCAGATCCTGCGGGCATCGCGATCGACGAGCGCTGCTCGACCTCGGTGCCCGGCGTGTTCGCCGCGGGAGACGTCGCCCGCCTCAGCCCCTCCGCGGGCTGCAGCGGCAGCCGCGCGCCGTTCTGGTCCAATGCGGTCGCGCAGGGCAAGGTCGCCGCTGCCTCCATGCTCGGGCAGGACAGCCCGCTGCGGCCGACCGACGACTACTTCTGGACGGAGATCCTCGGGCTCTCCATCAAGGTCGCCGGCCCTCTTCCGCTCACCGGTGCGCCCGCGTCGGTGGACGGGGACGTCCAGGCGGGCGACGCCATCCTGCGCTGGGACCGACCCGGACAGCGGACGACCGCCGTCGCCTTCGGCCGCAAGGTGCCGGTCGGCCGGCTCCGCGCCCTCGCCCGCGACAGCGCTTCGAGCCACAAGGAGAAGTCATGAACACCACGGCCGTCCTCACCGCCCTCCTCGCGGTGCCCTTCACTGCCATCGGCGCCGCGAAGCTCGCCGCCGTCCCGTCGATGCGGGCCCGAGCCGCACACGTCGGTCTCGGCGTCGACGCGTACCGGGCCATCGGTGCGCTGGAGCTCGCCGGCGCGGCGGGACTGGTCGCCGGGGCCGCGGTTCCTCTGCTCCGCATCCTCGCCGCCCTCGGCCTCCTGCTCCTGCTGGTCGGAGCGGTGGTCGCCCACCTGCGCGTGAAGGACGGGCCGAAGGAGATGGCTCCCGCCCTCGTGCTCGGAGCCCTGGCGGCCGCGCTCCTCGTCCTGAGCGTCCTCAACTACTGATCAGGGCGGGGCGTCAGTAGTACCAGGGGGAGGATTCGATGGGTTTCTGGGCCTGGGTGACTGATGCTGGTCACTGCTTGAAAAGTCCCTCTGAGCTGCGCAAACGCGACATTCACGCCACTTGTCGATGGTGGCGCTCTATGGCCAGTTCTCAACGTTCTGCGGACATTTTGCGGACTGCGGGGACCTGATCGACCTCCGCCGCCGAGGACACCGAAACTCGCGAGCCTTCCTGATTCCCCTCACGCGCCGCAGCGATTCGCCATGCTCATGACATGTCCTCGTCCGTGGGCAAACCTGGAGGCTCCAGCCAGGCGCAGTACGACGCCCTGACCCGATCGTGGCGGCGCCGCAACCGCAAGCTCTTCCTGGCGGTCGGGGCGATCTGCGGCTCGGTGATCGTCGGTTCCTTCGCAATCGCCACCACTTGGCCATCCCTCGAATGGATCGCCGGCGTGTTCGCTGGAGCCGCGCTCTGCTTCTACCTTTTCGCGCGCATGAGTCCACCCGGATGGATCGAGAACTGGCAGGCGGGCGCGTGGGGTGAGGAGGCGACCGCAGCTGCACTCGGACCGCTCGAGGCCGAAGGGTGGATCGTGAGGCATGACCTGCCTGCGCGTCGGGGCAACATCGACCATCTCGTCGTCGGACCAGGCGGAGTGTTCCTCCTCGACTCGAAGCGGATCAACGGCACCGTGAGCGTCAGCGAGGGGCGGGTTGCCGTCCAGCGGCTCGACAATCCGGCGCTGGGTTACAACCATCCGGGCGCGGGCCATGTGATCGCTCTGGCGAAGGAAACGCACGACCGGGTACTCGCTGCATCGCGCCTCAACGTGTGGATCGTGCCCGTCATGGTTTTGTGGGCGAACTTCCCTCAAGGCGTAGCCGGAGGTCGGTGCACCTTCGTGCACGGCGAGCGAGTCGCCGAGTGGCTACGCGAGCAACCGGTGAAGATCTCCGAAGACCGCATCGAGCAGGTGTCCGAGATGGTGGTCCGCGCCCTCTCCTTATGACGGATCGCTCGGCGGCGGTGCGGGCCAAGGCGGCGAAGTGACGCAGGGGTGGCGAGCCGTTCGTTGGGTGGCATGAGTGCGCAGTCGGTCAGATTCAGTGACCATATGGTCCATGCACTACGTAGCGACATTGAACCTGGACTACACGCGCACGAAGCAGGTGCCTTACCAAAAGCTCCTGGTTCCTCGAGCACGCTGGCTGGGAGTACGTCGAGACGTCGGCGATGCTCTACGAGGCCGACGACCTTGACGGCGTACTGCGCGCTTTCGAACTCTTGTCCAGGTCGGTTCATCTTGGGGGCGATCTCAGCGCTCTCAATCTCCAGGTCCAGGCAGTTGGGAACGCGCGCAAGGCGCCGACAGATCGAAACCGCGCAAACGCCTACCGCGAAGTGATGAAGCTGCCATCGCCGCCCGCTCCGTGACAGGGCTACATGCGTCATGGGCGGCAGCACCGACGGCTTCCGATGTCACACCGAGACGATTGTGGGCCGTCCACGGTGGAATGATCACGTCTCACGCAGCGATACGACGTGGGAATGCTGCTGCTTTCGGCAGGGCGGTGAGTTGTCGTGGCTTTCGGGCGACGGGGTTTCTGCCCGAAGCTCGCGCGCGGCAAAGGCCGCCAGGGGTCGGCAGGTACAAAGTCGCGCATACACAGCTCAAGGCAGTACGACGTGGGTGGGGCCGCGCCTACCGGTCCAAGCCTGGTCCGTAAAGCTTCCGGCTGAGCGCGTCTAGCGGAGGACGGTCTTCAGGCGCGAAAGACAGAGCCTTTTCGACCCACTCGCGCTTGTTGCCAAGCTGCTGAGCGACCGAGGGGGCGAGTCGAAGCCGTGTCAGATCGGGACCGACCATGACGTCTCGCGGCTCGTGACCGGTAAGCAGATAGACCGTCAGCATTCCGAGGGCGTAGATGTCGCTTGCCGGCGTGACCTCGCGGGCGCTGATCCACAGTTGCTCGGGAGCCGAGTACCCAAAGGTCCCCATGCCGACAGCCGTCTGTGTGAGCGCTGTCTGGCCCTGACCTTTCGCTAAGTCGAAGTCGCACAGTGCGACACTCTCGGACAGCATGTGCTGATCGTTGACCCGCTCCACCAGGACGTTGTCCGGCTTGAGGTCGCGGTGGACGACGCCGTGCATGTGGACGAACTCCACTGCACTCACAATTTGGGAGAGCAGCCAGGTGCGAACGTCGGCGTCGGTGCGTTGATCCCGGTTGCTGCGACTGCTGCTGTCGGCGACGCCGTTTGCGAGCGCTCGGCGAAGGTTTGGACCGCGGAAGTCTTGCGCGACCCATGGCGCGGCAGCCTCAAGATCCCACGCGAGAATGTCCGGTACCCACGGACTGGGGCGGATCTGCTCGTCGAGCGGATACATCGGAGCCGGATAGTCGCTCGCCTTGTCCAGCAGTGCCAACTGAGTTCGCATGCTCCGGGCAGCTCGATCAAGCGCGTACTGCTCGGCGTCGGCGAACGTCTTAATGATGCAGATGCGCGAGAGTGCCCGATCGTCGCCGGCACCGAGGAATACCGTCCCCTGGCCACCACGGGCGATCGCAGCGTGAGAAAAGAACGACCCGTGCCGGATCGGCTCGTCGAGCAGGCTGGCGCGGGTGAGCCTGAGGGCACGCTGGAAGCGCTTGCTTCCGAAGTTGTCAGCCGTCACGTGACCATTCTCCCAGCGGCCACTCGCTTACGCGGCTACATACAGAAGGTGTAGCGGAGGACCTTGATCGGAGGCCTGAGTTCAGACGGCTGGCGGCTGACGACTGGTCACCAACGCCCGGGTGGCGCCACACCACTATCAGGGACGCAACTTCTCAACCGTTGCCTCCCAGTGAATCTGTACCTGTGACGCTCCAACCGATCGAGTCGCTGAGAACAGCCGTTGCGCGAACGCGGCGGATTGATTCAGCGGTTGCCGGCTCCACTGCTCGGGTGATCAGTCCTCCGGGTTGATGTGCCGTTCGTAGGCGGTCATGTCGACGGCAAGAACGGTGCCGGTCAACTGCAGCATGCGGAAGAGTCGTGCGGCGAAATGGATGAGTTGGTTGCCGTCGTGGCGGTACTCCCGAGGCGGGTTCTCGGCGGTGGACGTTTCTTCGCCTTCGACGGGGTTAGGCGTGTGGTCGAAGGAGATCGTGTCCAAAGCGATCCCAAGATCGAGGAAACCGGGGTCGCCGTAGGCGGGGAGGTAGGCATCAAGGCCCCGAATTGCTCTTTCGTGGGTCGACCAACCGGTGGTGGTCGCGAGTAGGCCGCCGATGATCGGTCGGTCTTCGGGGTCGAGTGCCCGGAACTTGCCGCCCGCGTGGATGATTGGCGCTGAGGTGCGGTGGAGGGCCCGAACAGACCCGACCTTCTTGGCGGCGTATTCGATGTAATCCTTGTCGATGTGCGGCTTCACCTCAAAGACGCCGTAGACGGCCTCCACAGGAACGAATCGAGTCGCCGCCTGGTGCCCGAACCACAGGGGTGAGTACTGACGGTCGAAGAGCGCGACGTCGATCTGCTCACTCTGTGCGCCGTTCGAATCCACCGCGATGATCGGCCCGACCTCGTAGCGCTCGGGCAGGAAGTTGCGCAAGATCGCCACCCAGTCCTGCTCGCTCTGGTCACCGACGGTTGTCCCGTGGTTGGTCATCGCGCGGATGGCCTCGTGGTTGCCGAGGATGCGTGCTTGGTGGCCGAGAAGGGATTGTCGGATGTTGAAGGTGCTGGTCATGCGGGGTCGCTTTCGATGGTGAGCGGGGTGAGTGTTGCGGCGTCGCGGGTGACGACCCAGCATGCGGCTACAGGAGGCTCGCGGCCGGGACTGACGATGATGCTGATGAACCGGTCGAATCCGAGTTCGTCATCGGTGAGGTGACGCAGGTAGGAGTCGAGGTCGATTGCGCTGGGCATGGGGTCCGCTCGCGGGTGGGTGTGCCATTCGCCGACCCAGACTGAGTGATCGTGTTCCCAGCCTGCGGCTGCGATTCGTTGGGCGTGGTTGAGGTCGCGCAGGAACCGGGTGGGCTCGTGGACGGCGTTGGGGCCTGGATCTCCCGCGACGCCGATTGTCACTCCGTCGTTTGTGTCTTTCCCGAGGAGGATTCCGCCGGTTTCGAGCCCGTCCGGTGCTGCCGCGACCTCGCTGCGGATCGCTTCCCACGCCCGACGGTCCACGGTGATCCTCATGTGTCGGGATTGCACGTTGGGCAGACGGGTCGGGGTCGCGGGATGTCATGCCATGCGAGGTCGATGGCCCGGGCGAGGTCGAACGGTGCGGCGAGGTCTCCAGTGGGGCGTAGGCCGATGGTTGCCAGTTCGCCGGGGAGCCGGGCGGTGTGGTCACCGAGGTGGGTTTCCAAAAGTGTGGAGATCGCGGCCTTGGCAGCGAGCTGTCCGACGAAGTGGAGGTCGGGTCCCACGGCTGTCATGGCTCGATGGACGGAGCCGGTGCCGTAGTCGAGTTCTTGTGCCGCTTCGACGTCGATGGCTCCACCGGCGGCGAGATGGGCGCGGAGGCACATCAGGCATCCGTGCCGTGGCGCGGGTTGAAGGCGCACGATTTCGCCGACCGCGCCGTCGTCGAGGACGCAGGCGAGGACGGCTGGTTTGCCTGCACGGCGAGCGAGGTGGGAGACGACTCGTCGCGGGGCAACGCCGTCTGCGGCGCACACGATGACGTCAACGTTGGAGAACAGAGAGCGCATGAGGTGTGCGTGATCGACCACGTCGTAGGTGTACGGGTGGACGTCGGTGTCGGGCCAGCGTGCGTTGAGGCGCTGTTTCATTGCATCGACCTTCATGATGCCGACGCTCTCGGGGCCGAGTACATGGCGGATCATGTTGTGCCACAGGAACCGGTCGGGGTCGATGAGATGCAGTTCTCCGACGCCGTACCGGGCCAGTGCGTCGGCCACGACGCCGCCGATCGATCCGACACCAACGACTGCGACCTTGAAGTCGAGCACCTCGTCGACGGGCCAGTGTCCGTCAAGTTGAGCGAGACCCGTCTCGGGTTCTACGGCGACCGGCATCGGGGTTACGAAGTCACGGGTTGTGAGCCACGCGGAGAATTCGGTGGCTCCTGCTTTGATCCAGTCTTCCGGCATGTCGGGGACGTGGGTGACGAGGAGGCCGTTGTTGGTGCCGCTGGGTTGGCGAACCTCGGGCACGAGTTTCTTGAAGTCGTCGAATCCGAAACCGACGCCGCGTCCGCGAGCGATGGTGGCCCGGTGTTGGATGTTGATGTCGCTGCCAGTCATCCGGACCCACCGCCCGGCGACCGTTCCGCCTTGATAGCGAAGCGCGGCGTACTCGGTGGGGACCGTTACCGGGAGCCAGAGGTCCTTGGAGGTCTCGACCTTCTGGGCGACGTACATGTTGTTCCACTCGTTGGCATGGAACAGGAGCTCACCACTGGACCCTTCAGCGCCCTGGATCTTCTCTACCGCTTCGCTGGGGAGCGCGACCCACGGGTATCCGGCACTCACAGGTTCGCTGCCTCCGTTACGAGGTGGTCACGGGAAGGGTCGCTGACGATGCCATTGGTTGTCATGGACTCAATGAGCCCGGCTTCCATGAGCGCGAACTCGATGCGCCAGCCGCACGCCTTGAGGAGCAGGTCGACGGGCGTCGTCTCCGGGGTCCAGTCGTTCTCGGTCTGCAGAAGGCAGAGGGACCCGCCAGGCGCGACGTGCCATGCGTGCTGTGTGTACTGCTGGATCGTCGGCTCCGGGTCGAGGACGTACACGCGTGGTGGCACCATCGGATAGGCCGATGGGTAGTGGAGCGATACGAGCGCACCGTCGGGTACCAGCACGTCGAGCCCTTCCGGCGCGGGACGGTCGAAGGGCCAAATTGGTAGGCGTCCTGCCCACGCGCCGTGGGTGACGACCCCTTCGTGGACATTGGGCGGCACGTACTGGAGGTCCGCCGCGAAGGCGGCGATGGCAGCCTTGTCGCGTTCTTCGAGCTGCGGATCGGCTTCGTTCCACAACTCAATCTGAAGAACCGGCTTACTCATCCTTGCGGAGTGTCCTTAACCGGACGCGGGAGGACGGGCGGGACGACGGCCGGGGCCGGACCAGTCGACGGCGGCCTCGGGAATCCTTCACCGAACACGTCGCGCCATGCACGAATCGCGCCAGCGTCATCACCGACGCTCTGCTTCACCACCGCGAGCGCCGCGTTGTCGGCTGCCGCCCGCAGTCGGTCGCCGAGCGTGTCGTAGTCGAGGTCGGTCTGAATGGGGCCGCAGTGCCCGGCGGGGTCTTCGACCGCGTAGCCGCTCTCGATGTAGTGAGCGGCCTTGACGAAGAACTCCTTCACCGCGACCGGCTGGGTCCGGCCCAGCGGGAGGTTGTCGAGTGCGAGGACCTCCATGACGAGAGACTTGATGTTGACGCCCGTCTGGATCGATGCCCAATCCTTGAGCATGCGGACCGTGCCCGGGTAGTTGCCCCACTGCTCGCGCCGCTTCTGGACCTCGTCGATCAGGTGCTCGGGGTCGCATGCGACCCACTTACGGGACAAGAACTCGGGGATGAGCAGGTAGCCGTCCTTGCGGAGGGCAGGCATCGCGTCGACGGTGAACGCGTCCTCGTCGTCGGGGTCGTCGATGAAGCACTTGACGGCGTGGTTGCGCCAGCGTGCGAGGCGGACCAATTGGTCGTACGTGCCGTTCGTTGCGCCGAGGAGCGCGTTGACCTTCTCGCGGGTGTAGTTGAGGGCGTCCTCGGCGGAGTCGCCCGCGCCACCCCAGCCGGGGTGGTCGACTTCGTTGTAGATGATGACGACGTCCACGTCGTGGATCGGGTCCTTGTGCGTTTTGCGGGCCAGCGACCCAGACATGAAGACCTCGTCCACGTCGCTGAGCGTGTCGAACGCGCCCTTGAAGGAAGCCGCTCGCTCACGCGCTTCCTCAACCTGAGAAGGGTCTGCGTCGACATACAACTGGTACTTGGCGAAAGCGTCTGAGACGTTCACGTGCCACTCCTGCCCGTGCGGACCGTCACCGTGACTCACCGCATCGTTCGAACCTGTGTTCGGACCCGCAATCACCATAGCGGGTACCACCGACAGATTCCGCGTAGGTCGTCTATGGCCCCATGGCGGCGTGGGCGAACTTGGGCTGGCCTGGTGAAGTTGTTCCGAGCCGACGCTGTAACGCATTACATCCGACAATTCGCCTGTTGACCGTTCGGGAGCACGTTGGACTACGACCACGTTGGTCGGCTTGGTGGCAGTCAGCGGACCAGTCGACGTCGGCGATGACAGCTGGGCTGGTTGTTTGAGGTGCCTTGGGCAGTCGAGTGACGAGGTCGCTCGTGGGCTTCGGGCACTCGACGAGATAGCGAAAGCAGCACAGGAAGCTCAAGGCGCGCCATTCTGGGCGAAGTGGGGCACCTCTGGTGGGTGATAGGCAGCACCGCCGGCCTGGGCATTTTCACTCCGAGTGGCTCGACGGCCGTTCGGCGGCCGGAGTCTCGCCTACACAGGCGTGAAATCACGCAGTAGACCGCACTCATTGCACGCCAGGGGTTAGCGCTTGCGTGTGTTCTCAGTCTCGAGATCGCCGGGCCAGGAGCTACCCGTCGCGACCGGGTCCGGTCGAGCAGGTCCGCCCGTGCCCCTGATGAGCGCCGCGGTGATCACCGCTGCCGTCAGGAGGATCCCGGTCGCTACGTCCAACGCCCGCTGGTAGCCGTCGACCACCGCCGCTGCACCATGACTGCTTTCACCCGTGACGGCCGCGGCGACCCCGGCCAGCAGAGCCAGTCCGAGCCCAACCCCAACCTGCTGCGCCGCGTTGAGCACGGCTGCAGCCACACCTGCGCGGTCCTCGGAAACGTCGTACACGGCTGCTTGGGTCAGCGCCATTACGCCGAAGCCGAACCCCAGTGCCAGCACGAACATCGCGGGCGCGAGATGAGCCCAGTACGACGCGTCCTCGCCGATCCTGGAGAACCACGCGGTGGCGACCGCGCTTAGTAAAGCCCCTGCCGGAGCGACGACACGGGCAGAGGTCCGTGCGATCAACACGGGGGCCAGCGCCGCTCCACCCATGATCCCGACAGCGAAGGGCAGCCACGCGGTCCCTGCTTCGACCGGCGTGAAGTGTCGCACGTCCTGGAGGTAGAGCGTGATGATGTAGAAGGTCCCCATCGGTCCGATGGCGAGGAGAAGCATGCCGAGATAGGCGCCTGCTCGGGACCGGTCTGCCAGGAGCGCGAGCGGGAGGAGTGGGCGATGGTCCTTCGCTTGCGACAGCACGAAGAGACCCAACAGGATCGCCGCGCCCACAATGAGGATCAGGCCGTCCAGATCGAACAGGCCGTGCTCGCCCATGCGGGTGATTCCGTACGTCATCGTCAGCATGCCCCCGGTCACCAGCGCCGCACCGATGCCACCGAGTGGCCCGGACGCTGGCCGCGTGGCGGTGAGCGACCGACTCCCCCACAGGACCAGCAGACCGATCGGGACATTGATGAAGAAGACCCAGCGCCAGCCCCCGACTTCAGTCAGGACTCCCCCAAGGAAGAGCCCAGCAATGATGCCGAGCTCGGACATCGCGCCGTAGAGCGACAGCGCCCTGTCGCGCATCATGTTGTCCTGGAACGACGTTGCGATGAGCGCCAACGCGTTCGGGGCCGCCAACGCGGCACCGAGACCTTGCAGGGCGCGAGCGGCGACCAACACCTCGAGGTCGTGCCCCATGCCCCCGGCGAGCGACCCTGCCACGAAGATCGCGATCCCCGTCGAGAAGGTGCGGCGCCGCCCCCACACGTCCCCGATGCGTCCGCCGACGAGAAGCAGGGACCCGAACACGACGATGTAGGCGTTCACGACCCACGGAAGGTCGACCGGCTCCACGTCGAGCGAGCGCTGGATGCTCGGCAGCGCGATGTTCACGATCGAGTCGTCCAGCACCAGCATGAGCTGCGCCGTGGTGATCACCACCAATGCAATGGAGGCAGATCCCCGAGAAGCTTTGTTCATGTGTGAACTATACCCCCCTAGGGTATAAGGGCACGAAATGGCCCGGTCGCCCTCTCCGCGAGAACTCTCGGCATCTCGGCGCGTCCCGGTCCCCCACGGTGTACCCACTCGACGATGGCATCGACCACCGAGGGCTGGAGGACTCCGCCGAGCCACACCGGCCGAGCCCTCCATTCGACGCGCGCGGAGGGCGCCGGGGAGACGACGACGACGTTCGACTCCCCGCAGACCAGCAGACAGGTACTCACCCGCACCTCGGCACGGCCTCGCAGGCCATTGATCAGCACATTCACCTGTGCGGCGTGGTCGACGTCGGGATGGCGGCCGACGTCGCCGCAACAACAGCCACGGCAGACCGTGACCAGGCACTGGTCACGGTCTGCCACGACGCCTCCGGAGAAGGTCACGCTCGGACGACCATCGGTCGTCCGACCCCTGGGCGAGCCACCTCAGCTCGGTGCGTGACCGCCCCGTGCGCAAGGCCGATCACGCCCCACATCGCCCCGAGCTGAGCGAGCGATCCGACCCGGAAGTCCCAGAGCAGCGCCGCCGGCACGGAGCCGGGAACGACGTCAGCCGGGCCCGGAGCGAACAGCACGACGGCGCCCGCACCCAGCGTCGCCACCGCAGCCACAGCGAGCCACGTCAACTCCGACGAAGGCGCTCGGCGTTCCAGGAAGCGCTGAGTCCCGAAGGCTGCGCCGACGACGAGAACTCCCAGACCGATGACCACGAAGTAGCACAGCGTTCGATAGTTCACGGTGTCCGGATCACCGACTCCGGGGGGATTGGCCGGGATGACGAGCGCGGGCAGCAAGGCCATGACCGTGAAGGCGAGCGCGCCGAGCGCAGCCGACTTGCCGAGGTCCGTGCGCCCGGGAAGGCGATGCCGCGACCGCGCGTAGACGACCGAGAAGGCCAAGCCCATCAGAGCCGCCACGATGATGACGGTCAGGGTGCCGCCGATCTGCTGCTGGAACCGTGTCACGACCTCACCGGTCTCGTGGGAGTGGCTATGGGCGCCCTCCGATTCCGCGTGACCGTGCGCGTCGGCGCCTGCGCCCTCCAACGCGATCGCGCGGGACAGGACCGGCTCGACGGCCACCCACAAGACCACAGCCGCGGCCGTTCCCCCTGCGATTCCGCTCGCACCGCCCCGAACGAGGCGCTGCGTCCACGTGGTCCGCATCAGGATCAGTGGCAGGGCACGCCGAGGGCGTGGCGGCCGTCGTGGGTGACCTCGTGCAGGAACTGCGCAGCGTTCGCCGAAAGCAGAGCGCCGTTCTCCTGCACAAGGAAGTAGGCGCCGAACAGGGCAAAGGCCGCGACGGCCCAGACCCAGGCGGGGACTGCGATGGCCGCCTTGGTTGCGGCGACGGATGCGTTGGACATGATGATTTCCTTTCCCGTCACGCCCGGATGGCCGGGTCGACGGCAATGGGCTCGGTGTGAGCCTCGTGGTGGTTGCGATTGGCCGGTACGGCAAGCACGTCCAGGGTTCGTCCGTCGAGCTCGTCGAGCAGGAGGACCCCCTGATTCCCCAGGACTTGCTCTAGGGCGGCGACCCAGTGCTCGTAGTACGACCACGACGGATCGTCGAGACCCGGGTTCTCCTTCTCCCAGGTCGAGATCGATGCGATCAGGGCCCCTTGGAACTGTGACCAGTCGAACTGCCCGGTCTTGTGGGCGCTGACCGCGAGCGCGAAGGCCCGGATCTCCCACGGCTCGTCGAAGGCGAGATCGCCGGCCCGACCGCCGGGCATGTCACAGACGAGGTCCTCGACAGCTCGGCGTTCTGCTGCAGAGGGCCGCTCACGGGTGCCCACGCTCACGATGCGGCCTTGGCGGGAGCGACACCGATCATCGAGTCGCGGGTGACCAGGGCAGCGAGCTGCTCCTCGGACCAACCGTCGGTGCCGGCCGGACGCTGGGGCATCACGAAGTACCGCATCTCCGAGCTGGAGTCCCAGACCCGGATCTCCTTGTCCACCGGCACGTCGAAGCCGAAGTCCTCCGAGAGAACCTTGCGGGGCTCGCGAACGATGCGGGACCTGTACTGGGGCTCCTTGTACCAGTTCGGCGGAAGCCCCATCACCGGCCAGGGATAGCAGGAGCAGAGGGTGCACACGATGGCGTTGTGGACGTCATCGGTGTTCTCGAGCGCGACGAGGTCCTCGCCCTGGAGACCGCTGATGCCGAGCTCCTTCGCGGCCTCGGTGGCGTCCTCGAGCAGGCGAGCCTTGAACTCGGGGTCACTCCACGCCTTGGCGATCAGCTGGGCACCGAGGTGCGGACCCACTTCGTTCTCGTAGATCTCTACCATCCGGTCGACCATCGACGTCGTCATCACGCCCTGCTCGATAAGCATCGACTCCAGCGCCTTGACGCGCGCGGCGATCTCTTCCTGCGACTTCACGAGGCCACTCATGCGACCGCTCCTTCCTTCTCGACCAGCTCGATGTAGGGATCCCAGACGTCGAAGCACGTGCTTCCGTTGGGATCGGCGTACTGCGCACCCCACAGCTCCTCGGCCGCGAACCGCACGGTGTAGAGGTGCTCGGGAGCGTCGCCCTGTCCGTTGCCCGCGGAGTCGGGGTAGATGAACGAACCGTGGTGGCTGATGATCACGCCCGTCTTCCCGCGGACGTAGCCGGCACGACGGCTGTGGCCGAAGGGCACGTCGATGCCCATGCGCACGACATCCCCGACCTTGAAGCGCGGCTCCTTCTCCGTCGGACGGCCAGCAGGTGCACCAGCCGGAACGACCGCGTTCACGAAGTCGATCAGCTCCTGGCTCTGCTCGTGCTCCGGTAGCGGTGCATCCGGGTTGTCGAGGTAGAACTGGGTACGCCGGTCGAGCTCGGCCTCGTCGATGTGCCCCCCGCCGATCCCGTAATACTCGAAGGTGTGGAGCCAGTGCTCGTAGTACGGCGCCTTGAGATAGACGGCCGGGTCCATCACCTCGATGCCGTAGCGGAACTGGTCCACGCCGAACCAGCCGGCACGGAAGCAGGCGGCGAACATCGTGAACGCCGGCTTCTCCCACTCCGCGCGGAAGATCGGCTCCTCGGCAGGAGGATCGATCGGACCGAGTCCGTCGGTGCCTCCCAGGTCGAACACCCCGTTCATGCGTTTCTCCTCTCGGCGGCCGGCAGCGGGAAACCGCCGATCGCGTTCTCCAGTGCGTGCGCCACGCGTAGGACCGTGGCGTCGTCGTACTTCCTGCCGATGACCATGAGGCCGACCGGAAGTCCATCTGCGAGACCGGCCGGCACGGAGCAGGCCGGGTGGCCCGTCACGTCGAACGGCGCGGTGTTGGCGAGCATCTCGAGGGCTCTGCCGAGGATGTCGGCGAGCTCGGCGTCGGCAGCCGGGAGCTTGCTCGCAGTGATCGGCAGCGTCGGCATCACCAGCACGTCGTAGTTCTCGAGGGCCGCGTCGTACGCCGCTGCGAGGCGCGACTCGAGGCCACGCGCCATCGCGTAGTGGCGCCCGAAGTCGTTGGCGAGTGCATGCCGACCGGCCATCATCACGAGCTTGACGGTCTCCGAGAACCGGCTGGGGTCCTCGCGCCAGCGGCGCCCGTAGTGAGCGATCAGGTCGGGGTCGTAGTAGCCCTTCCAGTTCATGCCGTAGGCGTTGCCGTCGACCATCTGCCACGTCGCGCCCTCGACCGAGATCACGTCCCAGATCGCCGGTCCGTAGGCGTGCCACGGGATCGAAACCTCGTCTGCCTCGAGCCCGGCGGATACCAGTTGTGCAATGGCTGCGCGCACGGTCTCGTTGACTGCGGGGTCAGCGTTGGCCAGCTGGAAGCCCTCGGTGACGACGCCGAGGCGTAGACCGGAGACGGACTCGGCGAGTGCCTGCACGTAGTCGACCGGCGCCGTCGCGTCAGGCTGCCGTGGGTCGAGACCGTCGACGCCGGCGATGACGTTGAGCATCCTCGCAACGTCCTCGACGGTGCGGGCCATCGGCCCCAGGTGGTCGATGGACTGCTCGATCGGGAAGGCGCCCGTGTAGGGAACGAGACCGAAGGTCGGCTTGTGACCCACGATGCCGCAGAAGGCGGCAGGAATCCGCACCGATCCGCCTTGGTCACCACCGAGCGCCAGGTCCACCTCGCGGGCGGCGACGAGTGCGGCACTGCCGCTCGATGAGCCGCCGGCCGACCGCTCCCGGTCCCAGGGATTGCGCACGGGACCGGGCTTGCTCGTGTGGGAGCCTCCGGAGAAGCAGAGGTCCTCACAGGTCGACTTGCCGGCGATGGTCGCGCCTGCGGCGAGGAGGCGGCGGACCACCGTCGCGTCCTCGGCCGGGATGTAGCCATCGACGGTCAACGAACCGTTCATCATGGGAACGCCGGCGACGCTCACGTTGTCCTTGATGACGACCGTCCGGCCTGCGAGGGGCCCCTCGGCAGTCTCAGCAAGGTCGGTCTGGACGTACCAGGCTCCGAGCTCGTTGTGATTCTCGACCGGTCGGACCCACGTCCGCTCCGGCACGCTCGGCGCGAGGTCGGCGTACAGCTCCTCCACGCGGTTCCACGACTCGAGCAGTCCGTCGGCGACCGCCTGGTAGGTCACGATCTCAGCGTCGTCGATCCCCAGGCCTGCGGCAGCGGCGAGCTCGGCCATTGCGGCCACGGTGGGCTTCTCGATCGGCATGCGACCTCCCTCTCTCGGATGCGCGGCTTGTGGTCCGCGTCACGCCAAGTGAAGTGTCAATCTGTTCATATGTCAACAGATAGCGACATATTGAACCAATCGGCCAGCAGATCGACACCGCGCGCTCACCGTCAGCCCTTCAGTGCAGGGAAGTCCTCGTCGCGGTACTCGCCGGCGGGCCGGCTGCCCTCGACCTCGTTCTCCCGCTTGCGCAGCTCGACCCGGCGGATCTTGCCCGAGATCGTCTTCGGCAGCTCGAAGAACTCCAGCCTCCGGACCCGGAGGTACGGCGCCAGGTGCTCGCGCGCGTAGCGCAGGATCGACTCCGCCGTCTCCGCCGTCGGCTCGTGGCCGGCGACGAGGGCGACGTACGCCTTCGGGACGGCCAGCCGCACCGGGTCCGGTGCCGGCACGACCGCCGCCTCGGCGACAGCGGGGTGCTCGATGAGCACGGACTCCAGCTCGAACGGGCTCACCTTGTAGTCCGACGCCTTGAACACGTCGTCGGTGCGACCGATGTAGGTGATGTAGCCGTCCTCGTCGCGGGCCGCGACGTCGCCGGTGTGGTAGAAGCCGCCGGCCATCGCCTCGGCGTTCTTCACGGCGTCGCCCTGGTATCCGGTCATCAGCGTGAGCGGCCCGGACCCGTCGCGGACGCTCAGGTCGAGGCAGATCTCGCCCTCCCCCACGCCGTCGACGACGGTGCCCTCGAGCGGGTCGACCAGCACCACCGGGACGCCCGGCAGCGGACGGCCCATCGAGCCCGACGTCACCGGCTGGCCCGGCGGGTTCGCGATCGCGGCCGTCATCTCGGTCTGCCCGAAGCCGTCGCGGATGGTCAGGCCCCAGTGCTTCTCGACCTGGCTGATCACCTCGGGGTTCAGCGGCTCGCCGGCGGCGATGGCCTCGCGCAGCGCGCCCTTGCCACCCGACAGGTCCGCGTTGATGAGCATCCGCCAGACCGTCGGCGGCGCACAGAAGGTCGTCACTCCCTCGGTCCGGATCTGCCCGAGCAGGGCGGCCGCGTCGAAGCGCGCGTAGTTGAAGACGAACACCGTCGCCTCGGCCAGCCACGGCGCGAAGAAGTTCGACCAGGCGTGCTTCGCCCAGCCGGGGCTGGAGATGTTGAGGTGCACGTCACCGGGCTGCAGGCCCAGCCAGTACATCGTCGACAGGTGGCCCACCGGGTACGACGTGTGCGTGTGCTCGACCAGCTTCGGCCGGCTCGTCGTGCCGGAGGTGAAGTAGAGCAGCAGCCGGTCGTCGCTGGCGTTGCCCGGGTGCGGGACGGGAGCGGCCGCGACGTCGTACGCCGCCGCGTAGGACACCCATCCCGCCGGCGCCTCGCCGACGGCGACCCGCAGGTAGCTGCCGGGCACGTCGTCGAACTTCGCCGTGTCGGCCGCGTTGCACACGACCGCCCGCGCGTTGCCGCGCGCCAGCCGGTCGACCAGCTCGGCCGGTCCGACCGCCGTCGTGGTCGGCATGATCACCGCGCCCAGCCGGATCAGCGCGAGCATCGACTCCCACAGCTCGACCTGGTTGCCGAGCATCACCACGACACTGTCGCCGGCGCGGACGCCCTGCGCGGCGAGGTGTCGCGCGACCTGCTCCGAGCGCGTGACCAGCTCCCCGAACGTGTACGACGCCCGCGCGCCGTCCTCCTCCACGATCACCAGGCCCGGCTGGTCGTTGCCGCGGGCGAAGGCGTCGAACCAGTCGTGCACGAAGTTGAACGTCGACCCGACATCCGGCCAGGCAAACCGGGCGACCGCCTCGTCGTAGGACGTGCGCAGCGAGCGGAGATGGTCGCGTGCGGAGCGCAGAGCGTGTGTGGCTTCCATGCGGCAGATGGTTCAGCCATCGAGCGCGCTCCGAACACCCCCCGATGGGGGGCGAGCGCGACGACGGTCACAGCACGAGGCCCAACCGCCTGGCCTCGATCACCGCCAGGTGCCGCGACCGCACGCCCAGCCGTGACAGCACGTCGCGCATGTACGACTTGACCGTGAGGGCCGTCAGTCCGAGGTGCTCGGCCACGGCTGCGTAGGTCAACCCCGTGGCGACGAGCGCGAGGACATCCAGCTCGCGGGCCGTCAACAGTGGTGCAGGCCCACTGTCGGCGGCAGCCATCTGTTCAAGCAACGAGGTCGCGGCATCACGCGCGCACTCGTCGGTAGTGGAGCTACGGATCGCCACCAGGCCAGCATGGAGCCTGCGCGCCCGAACGGCCATTTCCTCGTGGCGTCGCGTGAGCTCCGCGGTCCGTAGTTCCACCTGTCGGTGAATCTCCTCCTGAACACTGATCTCATGGGCGAGCGCACGCGATGCCCTGATGACGACGTCCAGGGTCCGATCGCCCACGACCGTGGCACGGAAGCCGACGTAGAGGACACCTCGGGCAGATCGCCCGACGCGCACCGGCGCTGCTGCAATCGTTGTCAGGCCCTCCGCTCGAACCTGTCGGTCATAGTCGTGCGAGATGCGCTGGGTGCCGTAGTAGTCGTCGACGGCCATCGCCCTCTGTTCCGCCCACACCCTCCCACCGAGGCCCCGCCCACGTTGGAGCTCGAGACCCCTGAGGGCTCCGGCGTTGGCGCCGTTGAACCAGGCCAGCCTCAGGCGTTCGCCCTCGACCGCACCTCCGAAGGCCACCGACGCGCCCGCCTCGAACCGAAGACGCCGGACCGCGGATTCCCAGACCGCAGGGTTCCGGGAGAGTTCATCGCGCACTGCAGGATCAACCGTTCTGGATGCGGAACCCGCCGGACTCGGCCCTGGCAACGTACAGGTCCTGCCGCATGTGGTGCGGGCCCTCGGACCGGACCGCACCTCGAGGCATGCGTCCACGGCTGCGGCGCAGCATGTTGCTCACCGTGCTCTCGTCCCCACGGCTCTGACGAACCGCCGCTGCATAGAGCACGATGGCCTCGTAGACCGACTCGGAGAGCGAGGACAGCGGCGGGGCCAGCTCGCCGTATCGACTGCGGTAGCGGCCCACGAGTTCGATGTTCTCGGGGGTGTCGAGTGCTTCGAAGTAGCCGAGAGCCGTCCAGATCCCTTGGGATGCCTGATCGCCGATCCTCTCTCGAGCGGACTCCTCCATCACCAGCGACAGCGTCTGCCAACGAGACCGGAAGCCCTGGTCCCACGTCTGCCGCTCGAAGGCGACCTCGTCCGCACCCACCAGCGTCGAGAGCACACAATCCGCCCCGCTCCGCTCGATGCCCGCCAAGGTGGACTCGAAGTCCTCGGTGCCGAGCGGCACGAACTGATTCCCCACAATGGTGGCACCGGCCTCCGCCAGTGCTCGCTCGCCAGCGAGGTGGGCACCGTGCGCCCAGCGGTAGTCGTTGCCGATCATGTACCACCGCTTGCCGGCAGCACTGTTCATCACCGTCGAGGCCGCCGCACGAACCTGGTCGAAGGGACGCTCTCCCCAGCGCAGCACGTCGCCAGCTCCAGCTCCGCCCTCGTTCAGGAGGGAGTGGATCACGGGACGACCGGTTCCGCTGAGTGCGTCGACCGCCGAGCCGAAGCTGGCACTCGTGACGCTCGCAACGATCGATCGGCATCCAGCGGCGATCAGCCGTCGAGCCTCCCGCGCAGCTTGGTCGGCATTCGTCTCGTCGTCGCCTACGACCAGCTCCACAGGGCGTCCGTCGAGACCTCCATCAGCGTTGATCTCCTCAACGGCCAATTCCGCCATGTACTCGGAAGCCACGCTGAACACAGCTCCCGGACCCGATTTGCTGGTGAGAAGGCCGATGCGATGGACACCAGCATCCACGTGCGAGGGCACGGGCCAGCCCCGCCGGCGCAGCAGCCAGTCCATGCCCTTCTGGTCGACGTCGCCGGTGACGGACACCAGGGAACCTCCGTCGGGCCCGGGACGGATCAATATCTTGAGGCGACCTGACCAAGGCTGGTCGTGGACGATCTCGATGAGCCGCCCCGGGACCACCCGGCCGAACCGTCCGAGGATGTCGACCGAACCGGTGGAGAGACCGTCCGACGGCAACCGGATGCCCACCGGAACGCCGGTCCGCACGACGTCACATCGCGCGTCGAAGAGCCAACTGCCTGCGCAACCCGAACCGAAGAGGCCGAAGACCTCCATCGGAGAATGGCGCAGCTCGCGCGTCGCCGTGATGAGCACCTCGCCCAAGGACCGTCACCCCCAAGGCCCGGATCGCTACGCAGAACGCGATCGGGATCCCTTCATCGCCTTCGACTCGACACTCGGCGAGTCGTCCGGAACACCTGACCCGAGCAGCACCGACAGGAACGACATGGCGTCGCGCACCGGACCCTCGGGGTCCAGCGAAAGGTGACGGAAGCGCCCCTCGCGGCGCTCGACCACCAGCCCCGCCTGACGCAGGATCCGAAGGTGGCTCGACACAGCAGTACGACCGACAGCCGAGACACTGTCGGCAACCTCGCCCGCGGTCATCTCGCCGTTCTCCGCGAGCAGGCGCAGGATCTCGCGCCGCGTCGGATCGGACAATGCGTCGAACGCGTCCTGGGCGGGTGCGCCCATCCTCCAGACCTCCCTCTCGTGTCAATGGGTGATGACACAACAACAGATTACCGCGCACCCGCCGCTACAGCAACATGTCAATTTGTCAGAAATCATTGACATATGCGGGGCCGCTTCATAGGTTCGCCGACCAGTTCGCCACGGCACCACGCCGCGGCACTGAGAGGAGCTCCTCATGAGTGCAGACACCGCCCCCGCCACCACCGACACCGGATCGACGACGGTGGCCCCGACGGGCGACCCCTTGGCCGTCGGCCTTCCAGGTTTCGTCGTCGGATCGGTCGCCCTCGGTCTGCAACTGACCGGATTCGTCTCTGCCGCCGCTGCAGCGGCGCCGCTCGCGATCATCCTCCCGGCCAGCGCCGTCTGCACCCTGATCGCCACTGTCTGGGCAGCTCGGCTCGGTCAGAACGCGGTCGCTGCCGTCTTCGGGGTCTTCGCGGGCTTCTGGGCGAGCTACGCCGGCCTCGTGCTCGGCCTCACGCACGGATGGCTGCCGGTGCCGCTTGAGGACATCCAGCACACGCAGGCGCTGTTCCTGATCAGTTGGCTGGTGGTCGTCGGAGTCCTCACCCTCGGCTCGCTCCGCCTCCCGCTGAGCTTCACCGCGGTCCTCGCCCTGGTGGACCTCACCCTCGTCCTGCAGATCGTCGCCGTTCTCGGCAACAACACCGGGGCCGCCAAGGCCTCCGGCTTCACGGCTCTGGGCTTCGCTGCCATCGGCTCCTACCTCTTCCTGGGCACCGTGCGGCAGGCGACCGGCGGGCAGCCACTGCCGCTCGGGCGCCCGGTCGTCACCGCCTGAGGCCTCCTGAGCACCGGCGGTCGTGAGCGGTCCCGCCCTCACGGCCGCCGGCACCACCGAGTCAGCGAGGGGTCGCCTCCGACGGCTCGAACGCCGCTCCGTGGCCCGGCACGATCAGTGCAGGCTCCATGTCGAGAACACGTGCGCGGCTCGCGTGGAAGGCGTCCTGGTCCGTGCCCACGGTGTCGTCGCCCGGAGGCCGCGACTCCGTCCACCACAGGTGGGTGAACGCCACCAGGCCGTCCGCGGTGCGTGCGAGCGTTGTGATGTCCTGGTCGGTGTGCCCCGGGGTCTGGATCAGGCTGACGTTGTCGGACACCTGGAAGCCCTCGGCGGGCCGCATCACCCACTGGTCGTTGCGGTAGATGCCCCACACGTCATGCGCCTGGGCGTTCGGGAAGAGCGCAACGTTGAAGGTGTGGTCAGGATGGTGGTGGCTGAACACCACATCGGTGATGTCACCCGCCTCGATGCCCATCTGGCGCAGAGGATCGAGGATCGATCCCCGACTGGGCACGAACCCGGGATCCACGATGATCAACTGGTCCCCGTCGCGCAGGAAGGCCACGGTCGAGGCGACAGACCCGGCGGTGCCCATCTCCCACGGCACGGCCGGAGGCACGTAGCCCGCGAAGAGAACCTCGAGCTGGTCGACGGCGCCGGTGGGCGCGTCCTTCGAATCGGTCATGCGATCACATCCTGTCTCGTTGAGTTGCGTTGGCCGCCAGCGACGACTGCCGCCAGGAAGTCCTGTCGGGATACCTCCTGGAGGGCGTCGTCGAGGATGTCGATCATCAGATCGATCTCGTCCGCGCTGATCGTCAGCGGCGGCGAGAGCACCACGGCGTTGTTCAAGGGAGCGATGCCCGCCGGGTAGACGATGAGACCCCGCTCGAAGCAGGCATCGACGAACAATCCGGACACCTGATGGGCCGGGTCGGGAGCAGCCTTGGCCAAGGGATCTGCGAGGAACTCGAAGCCCCACAGCAGACCGCGCCCCCGGACATCGGCTAAGAAGGGAAAGCGGGCGGCGAGCTGCAGCAAGCCGGCCTCCAGTTGCTCACCGCGCTGTCTGACATTGACCAGGACCTCATTCTGCTCGAGGTGGTCCAGCACGGCGAGGCAAGCCGCGGCGCCCAGCGGGTTCCCGGAGAAGGTGTGCCCGAACGGCGCCACACCACTGCCCGCGCGGATGACCTCGACCATGTGATCCCGCATCAGCACGGCGCCCATGGGTGAGTAGCCAGCGCTCAGTCCCTTGCCTGTGGCCAGCAGGTCGGGCACGACACCCTCGGTGATGCTGGCGAACCAGTCACCCGTGCGACCCATGCCGGTGATGACCTCGTCGATGAGGAGCAGGATGTCGAGTCGGTCGCAGATCTCCCGCAGAAGTTGAAGGTAGCCGGGCGGCGGTACGAGGACTCCACCCGCCGCACCGACGATCGGCTCGACGATGATGCCCGCGACGGTCTCTGGTCCCGCGCCGACCACCGCAGCCTCGAACTCCGTCGCGGCACGAGAGCCGTACTCATCGTCACTCTCGCCCGGCCGTGCATGCCGGAAGGCGTGGACGGCAGGGACGACAGGGAACGGGTGCAGCAACGAGCCGTAGTCAGGACGACGCGCGGCATGACCGGACATCGACAGGGCACCGAGGGTCATGCCGTGGTAGCTAACCTCGCGGCTGAGGATCTTCACCTTGTCCGGGCGGCCGCGTTCACGCCAGTGACCAACGGCCGCACGGATGGCGAACTCCGTGGCCTCGGAACCGCTGCTGACGAAGAAGGCGTGGTTGAGGTCACCCGGGGCCAGGTCGGTCAACCGACGCGCAAGCTCCTCGGCAGGTTCGTTGGTGAACTGCGTGCGGTAGGTGAACGCGACCTGCGACAACTGCCGGGCCATGGCGTCAGCGACTTCCTGAACGCCGTGGCCGATGCTGGCGGTCATCGCGCCACCACACCCGTCGAGGTAACGACGCCCCTCGCTGTCGTAGAGAAACACCCCCTCTCCACGGCTGACCGTTGGGTAACGACGGTCAACGACCTGCTTCAACAGAGCGCTTCGCGTCACTTCACTCCCACTCTCCACCCGTCGCGGCCCGTCGAACCATCGAAGCGAAGTTCCGGACGAGCTCTTGGTTGGCGCGAAGAACGAGGTCTTCGACTTCAAGGAGTTCCCCTCCACCGACCAGCATCGCCTGACGCTTCTGGGGCTCGGTACCCGTTGCTTCGACCCACGACTGGTAGACGCCGTGATTGATCTCGGGATGGAACTGGACGCCCCAGGAACTCTCCCCGACCCGGAAGACCTGGTTCGGATACATGTCGCCCGACCCCAGTTGCACGGCATCGGCGGGTAGTACCACCACCGCGTCACTGTGCATGGTTCCTGCCACAAACGGTGACGCCAAGCCGGCCACGAGACTGTCGTCCTGCGCACCGGGCAACCATCCAACCTCAGCAACGCCAGCCTCAAGCCCACGGTCGCCGACCGCGGTGCACCCCCCGAACGCTTGTGCCATGAGCTGAGCTCCCAAGCAGATGCCCAGACTCGGTTGGCCCCGTTCGGCCGCCGCACGTTGAAGTGCCCGGATGTCTTCGAGCCACGGATAGTCAACGTCGTCGAGCGAGCTCATGTCGCCACCGAGGACGACAAGACCGTGTGCGTCGAGAAGCGCCGGAACCGCATCGCCGTCGAAGGGCCTCACGCACGTCCACGACACCTTCTCCTCATCCAGCCAGCGACCCAACTCGCTGGGCGGGCAAAGGACGTCTGGTTGCACGATGACCACCTTCGGCGTCATCTCAGCCTCTCCCCCGCGCCTGTCGGGCCCTTCTTCTCTCCTCATCGCTCATCAGATCGGAAGGGTCAGGTCATCGAGCCCGACAACTTGGCTGCCCTGGAAGAAGCGCACCATGTCCGTCGGTCCGTGGCCACCCACACCCGCCGAGTTCCAGAATGTCTGCTCGGAACCGTCAGCCAGGTCCGCGAGCTTGCAGCCGTTGACCCGGACCTCGCCTGCGGGAACCCGCGCCGCGGCACGCAGCGCTCGGTCGACGTCGGCGCCGAACACGAAGCCGGCGAGCCCTGTCTCCGGACCAGCTGCCGCGGCCACGGAGAAGTCGTCGCTCTGCGAGGCATGCACGGAGATGACCGGACCGAACAACTCCGCGGTCGAGTCCTCCGCCGGAACGCCGACCACGAGGGTCGGAGCGAGGAACCAGCCGGACAGGTCGGGGAGCTCGTTGACGGTGAGCTCCCTCCCACCCCTGGCGACCAGGTCGTCGATGCGGCCGACGAGGTGGTCGCGGTGCGCGGAGTGCGCGATCGGCCCCACGTCGGTCGTGTCCTCCAAGCAGTGCCCGACCGTGCGGGAGTTGAGCTCTTCGAGGATCGCGTCCACCAGCTCGTCGTGACGGGACTCGTGCACGATCACCTTGCCGGGAGCCTCGCACCACTGACCGTTGAGCTTTGTCATGCCGTCGACCAGAGCCGCGGCTGTGAGCCGCACATCGGCATCCCGGAGGACGACCGCCGGGTTGTGGCCACCGAGCTCGAGCTGGAGAGCCGCGAAGTGAGGTGCTGCTGCCGCAGCAACAGCCCGCCCGCCGGACCCACCGCCGGTGAAGGAGACGGCTCGGACCCGCGGGTCGCTGACGACCTGCGCCCCGACCGCCGCGGCGCCGTGGACCAACTGGAAGACAGCTGGCGGAAGATCCAATTCGCCGACGGCGTCGGCCAGCACCTCCGCCACGATCTGACAGCCTGCGGGCGCCCACTCCGAGGGTTTGAGGATGACCGGGCAACCTGCCGCGAGCGCGCTCGCCAGCTTGGCGACGCCGACGAACGTCGGCGCGTTCCATGGCGCGAGGACCGCCGCAGGTCCCAGGGGGCGCCGCATCAGGCGGACCGGGCGTCCGTTGCCGTCGAGATGGCGTCCCGTGCCAACCTCGAGCAACTGGTCCCGGGCCGAGCGCACGCGCGGACCGAGATACCCAGCCATCTGGGTCGCAACGCGCAGCGGGTTGCCGTTGCCCATCGCGTCCTCGAAGCCGATCTCGTCCGAGCGGGCATCGAGGCCGTCGGCGAGCCGGTCGAGGAGCGCGACCCGCGCCTCCACCCCAGCGGCTTCCCAGGCGCCATCGACGTGCAAGGAATGGGCGGCGGCGAGAGCGCGCTCGACACCCGTCGGGTCCGTTGCGACCTGCCGCTGTCGAACTTCACCGGTGTTCGGGTCGTCGAGCGTCCCTGGGAGCTGGTGCGCCGGCGCGATCCACGCGCCGTCGATGTAGTCGATCTGTTCCTTGGGGGCGTTGCTCACTGCCATCGTCGGCTTCCTGTCTGAGGCGATTGGGGAATGCCGGAGTCAGGCGCCGGCGCGGGTGAGGTCGACGACGATCCGAACGGTGTCGGGATCGCCCATGGCGGTGAGACCGCTGTTGATGTCGGCGAAGTCGATGACACTGGTGACCATGCCGTCGAGGTCGAGTCGCCCCGCCCGGTAGTGGTCCGTGAACATGGCGACGTCGCTCAGGAAGCGGTTGGCGCCCATGTAGGCACCGCGGACAGTGCGATCGCCGTACACCAACTCGTCCGCAGGCAAACAGAGACGCGCCCCTTCCGGCATCAGGCCGAGGATCGTTGCCGCGCCAGTGGGAGCGAGACAGGCGAAGGCCAGTTCGGCCGTCGCCGTGCGCCCGACGGCCTCAATGGCGTGGTCGACCCCTGCAGGGACGAGCGCACGAACGGCGGCCACCGTCTCCTCTGCGCTGGTGCCGGCAACGACGCCGTCGGTCGCACCGAACCGCTTTGCGCTCTCGACCTTCGCCGGTTTCGCGTCGACGGCAATGATCCGGCGCGCACCTGCGATGCGGGCGCCTTGGATGGCGGAGACCCCGACTCCCCCGCAGCCGATCACGGCGACAGTGTCAGTTGGGCCGACAGACGCGCCGTGCACGACCGCACCAACACCTGTCGTGACGCAGCAGCCAAGCAAACAGGCGACATCGGCAGGGATGACATCGTCTACCTTCGCAAGCGAGTGTTCACCGACGAGAATCGCCTCAGCGAAGGCACCCACCCCTCCGAGTGCCCCCAGCGGTGAACCATCGGGCAGCCAGTGCTTCGGTCGCCGGCGAGATCGCACCACGTCCACGCGCTGGCACTGCGTGGGACGTCCACGCAGGCACTGGTCGCACGTGCCACACGCAGGCGTCACGGTGGCGACGACTCGGTCACCCGGCGAGAAGCGAGTCACCGCAGCACCGACCCTGCCGACGACGCCGGCCACCTCGTGGCCGAGCACTGTCGGAAGGTCGATCGACAGGGACCCGTGGACGTAGTGGAGATCGCTGTGGCAGAGCCCCACACGCTCGACCCGGACGAGCACCTCGGCGTCGAGCGGGTCGTCGATCATGACGGACTCGAGGCCCAGCGGAGCTCCGACCTCGCGCAGGACTGCGGCAGTGATGGTGGTGGGCAACGTCCGTCTCCTGTAGAGCTGCTACTTGGGTCGCCGCATAACGCGGTTCCTGGTACTTGATGGTCGTCGCGCTCTACGGGAGCGACAACGTGTGCGGTGCACCCCTCAACGGATCTGGCTGTGCACGACCGCCACATGTCCAACGGCGCTGAATCTCGCATGGCGTCGGCGACGTTCGAGATCCTCGGCACGGCGGGCGACGCGCTGCCGCTCGCCCGGCGTCGTACCGCCCCACATGCCGAACTCTGCCCCGACCTCGAGAGCGAACAGCAGGCACCGGGTGCTCACCGAACAGCGCCCACAGAACGCGCGCGCCTCCTCGAACTGCGCCTGAGCCGCTCGTCTGTCACCAACCGGGAAGAAGAGATCACCGTCCTCGTCGAGGCAGGCGCTGCGAAGTCGCCAGTCCTCGGTGTGAGCGAGGCTCGCCGCCCGTTCGCTAGGCGCCGCCGTCTCCGTCGTCACGACTTCCCAGCACCCACCAGGTCTTCGTCGCTGCGTTCTTCCACACAGGGACGCAAGCCACGGCCAGCAGCTTCTTCTGCGACCTGCGCGAGCGCGAGTCGTCCGAAGATCTGCTGTTCGGTGAAGGTCCGCTCGGACCGACCTGTGCCGAGGAAGGAGACCGACCAATCCATCACCGAGGTGACACGGTTCTTGAACCCGACGATGTAGAAGAGGTGGACGAGCAACCACATCAGCCACGCGACGATCCCGGTGAGGCGGAGCTGGCCGACCATCGCGACCGCGCGGAAGCGGCCGACGATGGCCATCGAGCCCTTGTCGTGATAGCGGAACGGGTCGTCACGGGGGAAGCCGTTCACACGCCGATTGATGAGCTTCGCAGCGTGGTTTCCCCCTTGGATGGCGACCTGCGCAACGCCGGGGAGGTTGTCGAGCGAGATCATGTCGCCGACGACGAACACCTCGGGATGGCCCGGCAGGGTCAGGTCGGGGTTGACCGAGATCCGGCCGGCGCGGTCGAGCGGCGCCCCGGTCTGCGCGGAGAGCTGCTGGCCGAGCGAGTTGGCCTGGACACCGGCCGCCCACACCTTCGCGACGGCCTCGATGCGCTGCTCGCTCCCGTCCTTGTACTTCACGGTCAGGCCGCGCTCGTCGACATCGGTCACCATCGCACCGAGCAGCACCTCGACACCGAGCTTCTCGAGCTTCTCCTGGGTCCACTTGCCGAGCTTGGCGCCGAACGGCGGCAGCACCTGGGGCGCGGCATCGACGAGGATGACCCGGGCCTGGCGGGTGCTGATCGCGCGGAAGTCGCGGGTCAGCGTGCGGTGCGCGAGCTCGGCGATCTGGCCGGCCATCTCGACCCCGGTCGGGCCGGCGCCGACGACCACGAAGGTCAGCAGGTGGTCGACGTTCTCCCCACGAGCGGCGCCGAGCTCGGCCATCTCGAAGGCGCCGAAGATCCGGCCGCGCAGCTCGAGGGCGTCGTCGATGCTCTTCATGCCGGGGGCGAACTCGGCGAAGTGGTCGTTGCCGAAGTAGGACTGACCGGCACCGGCGGCGACGATGAGGGAGTCGTACGGCGTCACGAGCTCCTCGCCGCGGGCGCTCGACCTCACCTCGCGAGCGGCGAGGTCGATCCCGGTGACCTCGCCCAGCAGGACCTGGAGGTTCTTCTGGTTCGCCAGGACCTCGCGCGTCGGGGGCGCGATCTCGCCCTCGGAGAGGATGCCGGTCGCCACCTGGTAGAGCAGCGGCTGGAAGAGGTGGTGCGTCGTCTTCGCGATCATGGTGACGTCGACGTCGGAGTGCCGGAGCGCCCGGGCGCCGAACAGGCCGCCGAAGCCGGAGCCGATCACGACCACGCGGTGCAGGGATTCGGATGTGGTGCTCGTGGCACTCGTCACGTTGGGTCTCCTCGTTGGAAAGAGCCCCGGGTGGCGGCGACCCCCCCAGCCGCTGCCACCCGGGGTTGAGTGCCTGGAAGGTCCTCAGTCGCCGCGGCGCTCGGATTCCAGGCCGGACTCGACGTACTGCTCGTCGACGAAGAGCTCCTCGAGCTCGTCGTCGTGCAGGTCGCCGATGGTCGCGTAGCGGTCGGGGTCGCGCGAGCGCAGCCACAGGGCGTAGAGGAACCCAGCCGCGGCGATGACAGCGACGTAGAGCGGGATCAGCTTGACCACCCTCACCTCACCTCCCGCGAGGAAGCTCAGGTTGTTGACCAGCAGGTACATGACGACCCCCTGCGCGATCGCGCCCACGGCCGGCGCAGCGAGCGTCTTCAACCAATCGGCGCCAGTGACCCGTCCCACTCGGTTGAAGTAGCCGATCACCGCCAGGCAGACGAGGAACTGCACCAGCAGCACCGCGAGTGTGCAGAAGATCGGCAGCCAGGTCGCGAGGTGGACCAACGGGTCGGCCCCACCGATTGCGAAGATGGCAACGGTGACGATCGCGATCGTCGCCTGTACGCCGGCCGCGACATGCGGAGACTTGTGCTGCTCGTGGGTGCGGCCCAGCGCCCGCGGCAAGATGCCGTCACGACCCAACGAGTAGAAGTACCGCGAAGCGTTGTTGTGGAACGCGAACGCGCAGGCGAAGAACCCGGAGACCACGAGGAAGTCCATCAACGTCCGCATGAAGCCGAACGTGTGAGAGTCGGCCAGGACGAAGAAGTACTGGTCAATGAGCGTGCCCGCCTGAGCTGGCGAGTCATCGCCGAAGCCGACCGTGCCGGCGTACGCGACGAACGTGTAGAAAATGCCGAGCGTCAGCACTGCGATGTAAGTGGCGCGCGGGACGCTCTCCTTCGGGTCGCGGGTCTCCTCGCCGTAGATCGCCGTCGTCTCGAACCCGATCCACGACCAGAAGGCCAGGAAGAAGCCGATGCCGACCGCCGGGGCAGCACCCCACTCGCCCGGGTTGAACGCCTCCGGCTGCTGCCCCTGGGTGCCACCGGAGAAGACCGTCGCGAGAGCGACGACGAGCACGACCAGCACCTCGAGGGCAAGCAGCACACCGAGGATGCGAGCGGTGAAGGTGACCCTGAAGTAGGAGATCGCGAACATAAGGACGAGTCCGGTGATCGACACCCAGTACCAGGGGACCGAAAGGCCGAAGTGTTCATCAAGGAGTGCGGAGCCGTAGAAGCCGAAGCCACCGACGATCGCGGCGGAGATCATGCTGTACGCCGCAAGGACCACGAAGCCGACGCTGAGCCCCATCGGACGCCCGAGGCCCTGTGCGGAGAAGGTGTAGAAGGCGCCAGCAGATGTGATCCGCTTCGCCATCTGCGCGAAGCCCACGGAGAAGATCAGCAGGATGGCCGTGGTGGCGGCGTAGGTGAGTGCCGTCGCCATGCCCGCGCCGGCCGCCATCGAGATCGGGATGTAGGTCGACGCGACGACCAGGGGTGCCGCGGCTGCAGTCACCATCAGCACGATGTGCAGGAAGTTGATCGAGCTGCGGAGAAGCTGTGTGGAGACGCTCCCAGCCCCGGACTGGGATGCGGAGATCTGGCCCATCTGGACATCCTCCTCGGATGGTCGGGCGCGTCACCCCGATGGGACGAGCCGGTGTTCGGACTCGCTGAAACTAGGCCGCGTGACCCACGCCACGTATAGCCCTGCCGAACACATCGACCCGCAGGTGTGTGCGCCGCTGGACTGTCCGGGAGACGGTGCCTCCGACCCACACTGATCCGCGCAAGCACACGTCCCAAGTTGGAGGAATCATGCGGATCGGCGTCCCCAAGGAAGTCAAGAACCACGAGTACCGGGTGGCCATCACGCCCGTCGGCGTGCACGAGCTGGTCTCGCGTGGCCATGACGTCGTGATCCAGACCGGGGCCGGTCTCGGCTCCTCGATCACCGACGCCGAGTACGTCGGCGCCGGTGCCAAGATCCTCGACAACGCCGATGACGTGTGGGGCTCGGCGGAGATGGTCCTGAAGGTGAAGGAGCCCATCGCGGAGGAGTACACACGGATGCAGGAGGGCCAGACCCTCTTCACCTACCTCCACCTCGCTGCCGACAAGCCGCTCACCCAAGAGCTGCTCGCCCGCAAGGTCACCGGCATCGCCTACGAGACCGTCCAGCTGCCGAGCGGCGGCCTGCCGCTGCTCTACCCAATGTCCGAGGTGGCCGGTTGCCTCGCGCCCCAGGTCGGCGCGCACGCACTGATGAAGGCCCAGGGTGGCCGTGGCGTGCTCATGGGCGGCGTAGGTGGCGTCGCGAACGCCAAGGTGGTCATCATCGGCGCTGGCGTCTCCGGTCAGAACGCCGCCAACATCGCGCTCGGCATGGGCGCCGACGTGACCCTGCTCGACACCGACCTCGACAAGCTGCGGATGTCGTTCTGGCGCTACAACAATCGCGTCCACGGCCTCGCGTCGTCCCGGCTCACCCTCGAGCAGCAGGTCAGGCAGGCCGACCTGGTCATCGGTGCCGTACTGATCCCCGGTGCCGCCGCGCCCAAGCTCATCTCGAACGAGCTCGTCGCCCAGATGAAGCCGGGCTCCGTTCTCGTCGACATCGCCATCGACCAGGGCGGCTGCTTCGAGGACAGCCACGCAACGACGCACGCCGACCCGACGTACCAGGTCCACAACTCGACCTTCTACTGCGTGGCCAACATGCCCGGCGCAGTCCCGAACACCTCGACCTACGCGCTGACCAACGCCACGCTCCCCTACACGGTTGCCCTGGCGGACAAGGGTTGGGCGCAGGCCTGCCGCGACGACCGCAGCCTGGCGCTCGGCCTCAACACGCACGCTGGCGAACTCACCAACAAGCCGGTTGCCGACGCCGTCGGCATCGACTTCACGGAGCTCGACTCGGTCTTGGCCTGAGCCGCCAGCGCCGGCGTCACGCCGGCACACCAGCGGCGTCGGCGCGGTTCACCCTTCCAGTCACGGACCGCGCCGGCGCCGCTTCTGCATGTCCAACGCACAGCCAGGAGAGTCATGTTCAAGAAGGTCCTTGTCGCCAACCGTGGCGAGATCGCGATCCGCGCCTTCCGCGCCGCGTGGGAGGTCGGTGCGAAGACGGTCGCCGTGTTCGCGTACGAGGACCGATGGTCCGAGCACCGGTTCAAGGCCGACGAGGCCTACGAGATCGGGGAGCGGGGGCACCCGGTGCGGGCCTACCTCGACCCGGAGGCCATCGTCGCGACGGCGGTGGCCTGCGGGGCCGACGCGATCTACCCCGGCTACGGCTTCCTGTCGGAGAACCCGGCGCTCGCGGAGGCCTGCGCCGAGGCCGGGATCACCTTCATCGGCCCGGACTCGACGGTCCTGGAGCTGACCGGCAACAAGGCCCGCGCGATCGCGGCGGCCAAGGCCGCCGGCGTACCGACACTGCAGAGCGTGGACCCGTCGACCGACGTCGACGCCCTCGTGGCCGCCGCCGAGGCGATCCCGGCGCCGCTGTTCGTCAAGGCCGTCGCCGGTGGCGGCGGTCGCGGAATGCGCCGCGTCGACGACCGTGCGCAGCTGCGCGAGGCGATCGAGACCTGCATGCGCGAGGCCGAGGCCGCCTTCGGCGACCCGACGGTCTTCATCGAGCAGGCCGTCGTCGACCCGCGCCACATCGAGGTGCAGGTCCTCGCCGACGGGACCGGCACGGACGAGGGCGTCATCCACCTCTACGAGCGCGACTGCTCCGTGCAGCGCCGCCACCAGAAGGTCGTCGAGATCGCGCCGGCGCCCAACCTGGACCCGGAGATCCGCGACCGGATGTGCGCCGACGCCGTGCGCTTCGCGCGCGAGATCGGCTACAAGAACGCCGGCACGGTCGAGTTCCTGCTCGACCCGGCCGGCAACTACGTCTTCATCGAGATGAACCCCCGCATCCAGGTCGAGCACACGGTGACCGAGGAGGTCACCGACGTCGACCTGGTCCAGTCGCAGATCCGGATCGCGGCCGGCGAGACGCTTGCCGACCTCGGACTGCGCCAGGACAAGGTGCGTCTTCGAGGATCTGCGCTGCAGTGCCGGATCACCACCGAGGACCCCGCCAACGGCTTCCGTCCTGACACCGGCGTCATCACTGGGTATCGAGCCCCTGGCGGGCCTGGCGTGCGGGTGGACGCGGGGACCGTCAACGCGGGAGCGGAGGTGTCACCCCACTTCGACTCGATGCTCGCGAAGCTGACGTGTCGCGGAGCCTCCTTCACCGATGCCGTCCGCCGAGCCCGCCGCGCCTTGGACGAGTTCAGGATCCGCGGGGTGCAGACCAACGTCCCGTTCGTCTCCGCCCTACTTGCCGACGCCGAGTTCATCAACGGGGCCATCACAACGTCGTTCATCGAACGGCGTCCCGAGCTGCTCGCAGCGCGGGTCACGGGGGACCCAGGAGCCAGGTTGCTGGACTACTTGGCGGACGTGACCGTCAACAAGCCGTACGGCGCCGCCCGGGCCTCGGTCGACCCGTCGTCCAAGCTGCCCGCGCTCGACCTGTCGCTCCCCGTGCCGGACGGCTCCCGCCAGCAGCTGCTCGCCGTCGGCCCGGAGGCCTTCGCCGCCGAGCTGCGCGCCCGCACCGGCGTCGCGGTCACCGACACCACCTTCCGCGACGCCCACCAGTCGCTGCTCGCGACCCGGGTGCGGACCATCGACCTGCTCGGCGTCGCCGACCACGTCGCCCGGCTCACCCCCGAGCTGTGGTCGCTCGAGGCCTGGGGTGGCGCGACCTACGACGTCGCGCTCCGCTTCCTCGCCGAGGACCCGTGGGAGCGGCTCGCCGCGCTGCGCGAGGCCGTGCCCAACATCTGCCTGCAGATGCTGCTCCGCGGACGTAACACGGTCGGCTACACGCCGTACCCGACCGCGGTGACGCAGGCCTTCGTGCAGGAGGCCGCGGCCACCGGCATCGACGTCTTCCGGATCTTCGACGCCCTCAACGACGTCTCCCAGATGCGGCCCGCGATCGAGGCCGTCCGTGAGACCGGCACGACCGTCGCCGAGGTCGCCCTCTGCTACACCGGCGACCTGTCCTCGCCCGGCGAGAAGCTCTACACGCTCGACTACTACCTGCGCCTGGCCGAGGAGATCGTCGACGCCGGCGCCCACGTGCTCGCGATCAAGGACATGGCCGGCCTGCTGCGCGCACCCGCCGCGCGCACCCTGGTCACCGCGCTGCGCGAGCGCTTCGACCTGCCCGTGCACCTGCACACCCACGACACCCCGGGCGGCCAGCTCGCCACCCTGCTCGCCGCGATCGACGCCGGCGTGGACGCGGTCGACGCGGCCTGCGCCTCGATGTCCGGTACGACATCGCAGCCGGCCCTGTCCGCGCTGGTCGCCACCACCGACCACTCCTCGCGGTCCACCGGGCTGGACCTCGACGGCGTCAACGCGCTCGAGCCCTACTGGGAGGCGACCCGCCGGCTCTACGCGCCCTTCGAGTCCGGGCTCCCCGCCCCGACCGGCCGCGTCTACACGCACGAGATCCCCGGCGGCCAACTCTCCAACCTGCGCCAGCAGGCCATCGCGCTCGGCCTCGGCGAGAAGTTCGAGCAGGTCGAGGACATGTACGCCGCCGCCAACCGGATCCTCGGCAACGTCCCCAAGGTGACGCCGTCGTCGAAGGTCATCGGCGACCTCGCGCTCTCCCTCGTCGCCGCCGGCGCCGACCCCGCCGCGTTCGAGGCCGAGCCCGGCCGCTTCGACATCCCCGACTCCGTCGTCGGCTTCCTCAACGGCGAGCTCGGCGACCCGCCCGGCGGCTGGCCCGAGCCGTTCCGCTCCAAGGCACTGGACGGCAAGTCGTGGACGGCGCCCGAGCCGGTGCTGTCCGACGAGGACGCCACGGCGTTGGCGACCGCTGACCGATCGGTGCGTCGTCGTACCCTCAACCGGCTGCTATTCCCGGGTCCGACCGCCGACTTCAACGCCGCACGGGCAAAGCACGGTGACGTATCGATTCTTCCCACGCTTGAGTACCTCTACGGCCTCCAGCCAGAAACCGAGCACGCGATCGATCTCGGGCACGGTCGCCGCCTGCTCATCGGGCTTGAGGCCATCGGCGAGGCCGACGAACGTGGATACAGGACCGTCATGTGTCGTCTGAACGGTCAGCTCCGGCGGCTCAGTATCCGCGACCGGTGCGTTGCGACCGCGACGGCGTCAACCGAGAAGGCCGACCCTGCCAACCCGGGCCAAGTCTCGGCGCCCTTCCAGGGCGTGGTGACTCTCCTCGTCAATGTCGGAGACATCGTCAAGCCCGGGGATCACGTCGCAACGATCGAGGCGATGAAGATGGAGGCCGCGATCACGGCGCCGCGGGCGGGAGCCGTCACTCGACTCGCGATCAACGAAACACAGGCCGTCGAGGGCGGCGACCTTCTCCTCGTCCTCGGCTGAGCAGCCGGCCGCGGCAGGATCAGCCTCCAGCCAAGAGAATGATCCCGCCGCCGGTGTAGGCGATCATGACGGCGACAAGCGGATACTGGCCCCGCATGCCTTCGCCGCTCCGGAGTACCGCGAGCGAACGGTCGTGAGCCGCAAGGACCGCCACCACATGACCGATCACGATCGCCGCGATCTGGATAAACGCGATCTGGGAGGTGGAGAGCACCGTGTAGTCGACGGCGGCTCCCTGCAGACCGAAGAGGTCCCAACCCTTGCTGAGCGGGTCGTTGGCCAGCAAGTAGCCCTGCTGCCCCTGGAACAGCGCGAACGACAGGTAGTGGGCGACGGTGTAGCCGATCGCGATCGGGATGAGCGACGGCGCGAACAGGGCGGCCAGACCCCGCGCGTCCGCGCGGTCGCGTAAGACGAAGCGCCGGGTCAGGAGCATGGCAGCTCCGAAGGTCGCCCCGACCGCGGCAACCGAGCCCACCAACCCGAGGGTGCCGATCATGAGGTACTCGGCGCGCCCGGTGTCGGCGACCCGTCCCGCCCACCAGGAGGACCTGCTGACTCCGTCGAACACGGTCGACCCGAGGATCACTACGACCACGGGAGTCAGAGAAGGACTTGCCGGCGTCATGGCGATGCCCCGCATCGGGTTGCGCAGCACGATGCGGCCGCCGTGGTTGCGCCCCAGAGGTGCCGCTCTCGCCACCATGTTCGCGTACACCTCGAATCCGTCTCCCCGGTCGAACCACGTGGGGCCGAACACAACTCCCGCGACGATCTGGACCACGGCGTACCAGAAGACGAACCAGGCAACGGTCGAAGGTGAAGCAGCGCCGTCGTACACGAGCTCGAGCCAAAGAAAGGCTACGAGGCCAACCACCCCCGGCCACATACCGGTGGCCGACGGCAGCCGGACCGGTGCCGGGTTCAGGAAGGTGAGAGTGGACGCGACAGCTCGAAGCGGATTGAGGCGCTTCCAGACCGGGCCAAGAAGCAGCGACAAGGGGACGAGCCCCACCCAGAACCACGCGTAGAACCACGTAGGCGCGGGGTTCGCTCGACCGTAGTCATCGGGCCCCATCCACCCGACGCACAGGAAGACGGTCAGGAGCAGCAGGCCCAGCAGCCGCAGCGCCACACGAGCTGGCGCGGAGTCCACGATTCGTTCCACGGTGGCGAGTCGGAGCTCACCGCCCGCGTCTTCCCATCGCGGTTTCGCCCACAGCGCCGTAGCAGCAAAGAACGACACCGCCACCACGGCGACACCCGCGTACGTGGCCAACCAAGGCGCGACCGGCAGGTCGGATCGGCCGCCGATCCCGTGAGCGAGGACCTCGCCGCCGCTGACGGCCTCGACCAGCCCCCTCATCGCACACGAAGCACGATCAGGGACAGATGGTGGTCCTCCAACTCGACGTCGAACTCGCCGGGGATGTCAGCATCGAACGTCACCGTTCCCGGCACGCCAGCCTGGAGGTCCTCCGTCAAGTCGTAGCCGTGGACGTGCATCTCGTCGGCCTCATCAGAAAGCACCTCGACGGTCACGGAGGCACCCAGGCTGACTTCGAGTTCCTGAGCTCCGCCCACGACCTCGCCGCCACGAACCTCGATCAACCGCGGCTGCCCGCTCACTCCAGGTCCATCATCGGACTGCGAGTGGCTCTCCGCGGACGACGGGTTCGGGTCCGGATCGTCGACCGAGCACGCCCAAGCGGTGAGAACGAGCAGTAGGGCCGCCCATATCGCGCCCCCGAGTGCCTTGACGGCGGGGACGTTCATTCGCCCACCTCAACCGTCGCAAGCACCGTGACCTCATCGCCGTGGCGGAGGGTCAGATCGAACTCGCCGTTCTCGGCTGCGTTCACCACTACGGTCGCAACCTTGCCGGGCTTGACCGACTGCCTCACCGACTCATCTCCCTCGAGATCGAGCTGTCCCGCAATGTCACTGTTGACGGCCAGGAAGAGGAACTGACCTTGGGTCGCCTCGAGGTGCTGGGCCTCGTACGGCTCGCCGTCCTCGAACTTGATCGCGGTTGCGTCCACGAGCTCGGTCGGATCGGTGATCGTCGGCTTGGCCTCCTTGCCCGATCCGCCGTCCGTTGCGCAACCGGACAGCCCAGTTCCAACGAGCGCCGCCAGAACGAACACATGGGCCGTCTTGTGGCCCCAACGCCTACCTTCTTGCATCAGTTCTTGCATCAGTTCGCCTTCTTCTCAGTCGCGCTGCTAGGTAGGAGGCCGCGACCGCGGCCGTCAGGGCTACTGCCACGGCGTACGCTCTCGCGTCACCCGCCCAGAACCCGTCGCCGGGAACAGGCGGGTCCAGAACGGGTGGATCGACAGCAGACCATTCAGACTCCCCGGTGATCTCGGCCCTCCGACCATCGATCGTGAGCGGAATCGTCCATCGGTTGATCACCAGGTTCTGCTCGTCGGACGACGCGGTGGGGATGTCAGCGCTGTAGTCGAGGCGTGGCTCACCCCACGTGAGCCATCCGGGTGCACTTCCGGCCATCGGCGCCCACCCGGTTCCCCGGTCTTCCGGAAGCAGCAGCGCCCGGAGATTCGCCTGGTAGTCCTCGCTGCTCCTGCTGCCGTAGGCACCCTGCGGGGAGACCCGGAGATAAGGGTGGTTCGATCGGTCGAGGATCTCGACCTTGTGTTGACCGGTGCCGATCCGGATCTGGGGCGGCCGCGCTTCGATGATGTCGACCTGCAGCTCGGGCGGTGAAGACGTGACAGTAGTGACGACCTTGCCCACCCGCTTCCGCTCGACGACGCCCCTGACCTCGAACTCGCCATCCACGCCGCGGAACCTGACAGACCAGTTAGCGAGCGGTTCCGAAGAGAGGGCGCCAAGGCCGCGCTCCTGGTCTTTGGAATCGTCGCGAAGGACGGGATCAAGCCGAGGGTCCGGCCAGATCCACGACGCTTTCGACGTGAGGCGCACCCATGTTCCGTCGGTCTTGCAGCAAGGTCTCTCGACGACCTTGGCACTCTCACGGTTCTTGGGCGAGGCGCGCAGGTAGCGTGAATCGATATCACCGAAGGTGCCGCGGGCCGAGACTTCCAGATACGGGTTGCCGTCGGGATCGAGTGCATAGACAGGGTCTACGGACTCGTTACCGAGAACGAAGTACGTCAGCTCGTCGTCGACGACCTCGATGGCCACGCCATCCGGCTGAGCCGGGGAAATCCCGGTCAGCCGGACGACGAGGGTGGGGTCACGGTGAGCGTTCGCTGGCAGGACCAGCAGCGGGACCAGCGCCACGAGAAGAACCACTACGATTCCCCCCACGCAGCGCACCCGTCGCCACAACGATCCATCAGACATCGTGTGCCTCAACATCATCACCAGTGACCCCTCGGACGTGAACCGTCAGCTGGTCTTGTTCTCGTAGAACTCGACAGGACCGCCGGTGTAGCAGCCCGGGCCGGTCATCGGCCGCATCGTGCCCTTGGCGTTGCCCGCCCACGTGTTGACCTTGACGTCCCAGAGCGTGGCGTAGTTGTCCTCGGTCAGGAAGCACAGGTCGGGGAACGCGTCGCCGGCCTCGGCCTTGCCGTCAGCGAAGGTCTTGGACAGTCCCGGCCAGTACTTCGAGGCAGGATTGGTGAGCCACAGCGGGTACCAGTTGTAGTGATGGGTCGGCATGAACCTCTTGGCGCCAATCGCCTTCGCGTAGCCCTTGTTGTCGGCGAAGTAATTGGCGTCCGTGAAGAACGTCATCTCGGCGACACCGCCGATCTCAAGGTCTACACGGTCCGTGTCGCCGATCTTCTCCAGCGCCTCGCGAATCTCCTTGGCTCCGGGCTCGAGGTTGTTGGTCGCTCCCGTCGATCCGTGCTGGACGATGCTGAAGTCCTTGTATCGCAGGACCCAGGCGACGTTCGAGCCTTCAAGGTCGAACGGCGCGTACTGCTCGTAAATGCTCTGCGCGATCGCCGTCGGGTTGCTCGCGTAGTCCTCGATGATGTCCTTGATGTTCTGGTCAATGCTCAGCTGGGCGCCCGACAGGCTCTCGGGGTAGGGCCGACCGATGAACGACGGCGTGTGCTTGACCTGGACGGCCCGGATCTCCTTGAGACCGGGGATCGGCTTCTCCGGCCATGCGTTGTCACCAAAGTCGTTGAACCGCAGGAAGGCGGTGAGGTCAATCTCCTGACCGAGCAGGTTCAGCGGCAGCTGGCCAAGGACCGGTCCAAGAAGGTCCTCGAGCCCCAGGTCAAGACCCTGTCCGAGGTACGGCAGACCGCCGGCCCAGGAGTCGCCGGTGAAGAAGGGCTTGCCCTTGGCATCGCGCAGCAGGTTGCACTTGAGCTTGGCGGGGTCCTTGCCGAGCTTGATGGCCGTGACCTTGGTGAAGAGGCAGCCACCGAGGTCGGTGACCAGAGGGATGCCACCGTCGACGGCCAGCGCGACGGCGTTGTGGTTCTGGTCGAAGTGGATGTGGTTCTGCAGGATCGCTACGGGCTTGGCCGCGATCACGTCCTCCAGGCTGACGTAGCCGTTGGTATTCCGATTGGCACCAGTGTCAGTCAGCTGGTCCTCAATGGTTGAGTCGGACAGCAGAACGGTGCCGCCGAACGAGAACAACTGGGTCGTGTTGCCGATGGACCGGACCCGGACCGTGTTGGGATCGTCCCAACCGGGGCCCAAGATCTTGGTCCGCGCCTGCTCGACAGTGAGCTGGGCCGTTTCGTCTGCCGCGGCGTCCGGGGCCGAGGCCACGGATACGCCAACCAGCGGGACCAGCAGGGCGGTGGCGACCACCCCGACTCGCCGACGCACGTTAGAGGTGAGTTTCATTGGGAGCATTGCCTCTCTGGTTGTTGTGTGGTCGCCCGATGCGACCGTTCAGACCTCGACCACCACGGCGTTGCCCGCCGTCTCGGTCGAGTCGTCCATGGCCACCTCGCGGGTCTCCTTGATCGCCAGGAGGCACAGGAGGCTGAGGACGGCGTAGCCGGCCAGGTAGTAGCCGACGAAACCGGTTCCCCAGTGCGGGATCGCGGCCTCAGCGACGACCGGCGGGATGGCGCCGCCCAGCACACCTGCCAGGCTGTAGGCGATTCCGGCGCCCGTGTAGCGGTAGCGGGTCTTGAAGAGCTCCGGCAGCTGGGCGCCGACCGGGCCGTAGCCGATGCCTGCGATCGCGAGGGTGATGGAGACGCCGAGGATGTAGGCGAAGGCACCGCCGCTGCCGACAACGGTGAACAGCACCAGGGACCACGGGATCGCGATGACGCAGGCAGTGATTGTCACGCGGCGACGGCCCAGCCGATCGGAGTACATCGCCGAGGCTGCGATGAAGACCGCGAATACGATCGCCCCGATGATGCCGCCCGTCAGGACGGTCGTGCGCGAGAGCAGCAGGGTGGCGCCGCCGTAGCTGGTCAGGAAGGTGGCGCCGGTGTGGAACAGCGCGAAGACCATCGACAGCGAACCAGCGCCGAGGATGAGCTGGAGGGGCTGCATCTTGACGACGTCGAACAGCGGGTTCTTCGCGACCGTCTTGGTCTCCGTCATGGCCTTGAAGCTCGGCGTCTCCTCGATCTGCAGCCGCACGACGAGACCGATCACGACGAGCACCAGGCTCGCGAGGAACGGGAGGCGCCAGCCCCAGTCGAGGAATGCCTCCGGGCTCATCATCAGGTGTGCGGCGAGGAAGGTCGCCATGGCGAGCGCGAGACCAAGAGCCGGGCCGAGCTGCGGAAACAGCGCGTAGAACCCGCGCTGCTTGGGCGGGGCATGTTCTCCGGTGAGAAGTACCGCTCCGGCCCACTCGCCGCCAACGGCCAGGCCCTGCAGGATCCGACAGGTGATCAGCAGGATCGGGGCGGCCGCACCGATGCTCGCGGCCGTCGGAAGGAGGCCGATCGCGACGGTGGCGGCGCCCATCAGCAACAGAGTCGAGACGAGGGTCGCCTTGCGGCCGATGCGGTCGCCGAAGTGACCGAAGAGGATCGAGCCGAAGGGGCGAGCCACGAAGGCAACCGCATAGGTGGCGAGCGAGGCCAGAGTGGCCGCGTTGTCACCGAGCGCGGGGAAGAACTGGGAACCGAAGACGAGCGCAGCCGCGGTTCCGAAGATGAAGAAGTCATAGAACTCGACGGTGGTTCCGAGTAGACCGGCTGCGGCGATACGCCGCATCGAGTTGGGAGACGTTGATGCCTGGGTCATGCAGAACTCCTCGGGTTGCCCACCAGGACGGGCATCCGGCTTCGCATGGGTCGCCGGTGGGTCGGATGTTCCAGCGAAGGTAGTTCCGCGGCGAGAAACGTCACTAGTACGGAATCCGGACCGATTTTCGGTAGGCCGACGCCGGCGGGCGACCTACGTTGACCGAGATGCATCGCTACCCATCTCGTTCGAACGGAGCCCACCCATGACCTCTCCCACCACCCGCCTGGCCTTGCAGATCGCAGGGCGGGGTCGCCTCGAAGGACATCCGCCGGGCGAGGTCGACGGCGTCCGGTTCGAAGGACGCTTCGTCATCTACGCCGCAGCCGACGCGAAGGGCCCGCTCTTCGGGGAGGACATCTCACTCTTCGACCCCGCCACAGTCGCGGCGCACGGTCGCGGCGCCCAGAGCGCACACCTCGTCGCGGTGCGTAGCGGCTTCCTCATGGAAGGCTTCGTGACCGGGGACGACACCATCGAAGGCACCACCATCGGCCGGTCCTCGTCCCAGACCCGACTCCGGATCTACTACGACGCCGCGCCAGACGGATCACGACGGTTCAACGACCGGAAGGCCTTCATGGCCGGCGACCTGGTGGCGACCTACCGTGCCGAGGAGTACTTCCAGATGGACGGGCGCGCGGGCGTCTTCGACACGAGGGTCAACTACACATTGCTCGAGAGCAAGCCGTTCGAACACGCCGGCGTGACGGTCGACTTCGCCGATCTCGCGCCCGTCATGGTCGAGCTCTCGCATGGACACAACCCCGAACCGGACCCCTCCCCCGAGGAGATCCCGATGGAGGAGCCCTTCCTCCACGGCGGCCCCGGTCTGTTCGCCGACCACTTCCCTGTCGGCGGAGCGATCATCGCGTCGAGTTGAGCTCCTGGTCGGGCTGGCTCGTGTCTTTGGGGGGACGAGTCAGCCCAGCCGGCGGCTGCTGCCCTCGATGCTCGGAGCGAAATAGCTCCGCTTGAACCAGTTCGGGAACTCGCGCTCGGCGTACCGCGCGCCGGCGATCTCGATCAAGCCGTCGTCGATCGCCGTCCGGAAGTTCCTGAACCCGTACCAGGCTTCGTAGAGCACCTTCGGTCGAGCACACACGACGACGTCGACTTCCCGGTCCGGGGCGCCGACACAAGCTCCGGACGACTTCTTGTCCATGTGGATCCAGCCACGAGACGGGTCGGTGTCGGGGAATCGGAACTCGATGCTGACCTGACGGCCCGGCAGCGCTTCGGGATCGAGCCCTTGGTACATCCGCCACAGGAGGAGCGGTACGTCGACGAACTCCTCCCGCGGGGCAGGGAACTGCCAGTCGATCGTCCACTCACCGATGGCGATGATGACGGGGGTGAGCGCCTCGCCGGCTTCGGTGAGGTTGTACTCGGGCCGGTTCGAGCCATCGACGTCGGTGCGCACGATGAGTCCGGACCGCTCGAGGTTGCGCAGGCGTTCGGACATCACACTGCGGTTGAGCCCGGGAAGACCCCTGTGGATCTGGTTGAAACCTCGAGCCCCGGCGATCAGTTCTCGGATGATCAGCAGCGTCCACCGATCTCCCAGCAGCTTCGCGCCGATGGAGACCGGGCAGTACTCGGCCGGAGGTACCGCGTCGTCCCCAGCCAGCAGTCCCACACTCAAGTCGTCCAGCGTCATGGTCAGCTCCCCCACGTCGGTCGGCTGGTCGGCCTTCGCCGATTACCTTCCATTCAACCTCTCGTGGCTGGTACCCGTTATGGCCGTGACGACCACTCTCGCAAACCACGATGTGATCGGCGGCACTCAACGCCGGCAAAGGTTCAGGTCCGCTTGGCGGTCATCACGCACGCCGAGGTGACACCACAGCAGGCCTTGCCAATGGTGGTGACACCGTTCGGGCACTTGGCTGCGCCGCGGGCCGGCGAGCCCTGGGCCAGCTCGGCCCTGCTCATCCGAACGAGGCGAGCGGCGAGGCCCGCCGAGATCCAGTCGTCGAACGCTTCGGGCGATTGCCCGATCAGTTCCTCGATTCGCTGGAGACGCTGACGCAGGGTGTTGCGGTGAATGAACAGAGCCTCCGACGCCCGCGCGACAGACCCGCTGTTGGCGAAGAAGGCCTCGAGCGTGTGCGACAGCTCGGTCCCGTTCTCGAGGTCGTAGGCCACGACGGAACCGAGCGAGCCGAGGACCGAGCGCAGGGAGTCCGCCATGTCCAGGGCTGCAGAGGGCAGCATGCGCAGATGGACGACGTCCTCGAACCGGACGACACCGACGTCCGGCCCCGCCAGGACCGCCCACTGCGAGGCGAGGGTCGCCTGTCGCAACGACCGGTGCACGTCTCGGAGCGCGCCCGCGACCGGGCCCACTCCCGCCGTGATCCGGATGCTCGGCCGACGGCCGAGCTCGACCAGCCGCTCGGCAAGGGCGGTGCGCGCCTGCACGTCCGGAGTCTCGACGAGTATCAAGAAGTGTCCGGCGTCGCCGAGCAGCTCGATCCGGCGTCCCGGCTCGGACAGTGCTTCAGCCAGCGTCACCCGGAGCCGATCCACTTCTGCCGGGACAGTCCCGACAGCAGCGGTCATCCGGAGCACGATGGGCGTCGTCGCCCGACGCTTCCATCCAAGGGCGAGGAGCAGGTTCTCGGTGGTCTCCGCGTCCCCCGCTGCGAGCAACCGGTCCCGAGCAGGGCGCAGCGCCTCGGCCCCGATCAGCGACAGGGCGCCGGCGGCGATCTGTGCACCAATGGCCTCGAGGAGCACCTCGTCCTCGGGGGAGAATCGCCGCGTCCGGAAGACCGTGACGGCGCCGATCGGTGCAGCCACGCCCAAGGGGATCCGCAACCGTGAGGGGCTAAGGGGTGCCAGCAGTTGCGCGAGCTTGGTCTTGTCCTGCTCGCCTGCACGTACGACGTCGCTGTGCTCCTCGCAGAAGGCTTCGGACGCAGCGACGACGTGGAGCGAACCCTGCCCGTGCGTGCGGTCGGTCGTGACCTCGAGCGAGCAGAGGTCTGCGTCGAGGTCGACGGCGCAGTGCTGGGCCATCACCCGCAGGCACTGGGTGAGCGAACTCCACGCCTGGTCCGGCAGGTCGTGCAGGAAGCGGGCGGCCGTCGACTGGACCTGGAGCTTGGTCAGCGTCTCTGCCTGGACGAGACCGCTGGCGAGCAGTGAGCCGACCTCTGTCGCCAAGCTGACGTCGCTGGCGCTGAACGCCTCCTCGGTCGGCGCGTAGAGGGAGAAGACCCCCAGAACCTCTTCACCCGGAGCGACGATCGGGACAGCGACCATGGACTTGAACGTGGATTCACGCAGTTCGGGGAACGCCTTGAACCGCGGGTCTTGCAACGGGTCCTTGGGCACCAACACCGTCTGACGCATCAGGGCGGACCATCCGGTGACTCCTTCGCCGAGGCGGAGTCGGATGCTGTCGAGGTGTCGACGCTGCCAGCCGTCGGTGGCGACGCGGAGCACCATCCGCTCGTCGTCCTTGTCCCACAAGTAGACGAAGGCACCGGCGGCCTTCGTGGCCCGCGCGGTCAGTTCCACCGCACGCTGGGCAAGGGCGATCGCGTCACGACCCTCGCTCATGAGCGACGTGAGCTCGGCAAGAGTCGCGGCTCGCCGCTCGGAGGCGGCGAGGGCGATACGAAGGGCCTCGACGTCAGCTTCTCGCGGCGTGCCCTTGCTTCCCACCGTGCCCCCTTCCAACCACTCAGACTGCCAGTGGTCAGCGCTCAGCACCAGCGTACGGGGAACCTGCATGTCAGATGTGCTCGAGGTAGCGCGCGACCTCCCACTCGGTGACCGCGGCTCGGAACTGCTGGATCTCCCAGCGCCGAGTGGCCAAGAAGTGGTCCACGAAGGTGTCGCCCAGGAGGGTTCGGACGGTGTTGCTCGTCTCCAGAACTCGAAGCGCCTCGTCGAGGGTCTGCGGCAGGACGGTGTCCTTGCCCGCCTGCTCGTAGCCGTTGCCGGCAATCGGTGCGGGCGGCGTGAGGCCCTTCTGAACCCCGTGAAGACCAGCCGCGATGCTCGCCGCGATCACGAGGTAGGGATTGGCGTCCGCTCCAGCGATTCGGTTCTCGATCCGGGCCGACGGACCGGCCCCCGGGATGGCACGCAGCGCGACCGTGCGGTTGTCGAATCCCCAGGTGGCGCTCGAGCCTGCCCACGTGGCGCCTTCGGTTCGCTTGTAGGAGTTGATGGTCGGCAGGTAGAAGGCCGTCATCTCCTTCGCGAGCTCGACCACACCGGCCATGTAGGACTCGCCGACTGCGCTGAGGTTGTCCTCGTCATCGGGGTTGGCGAAGGCTCGCGAGCCGTCCAGTCCGACCAGGCTCTGGTGACAGTGCCCGGAAGAGCCTGCCCAGTCCGACGAGAGCTTCGCGATGAAGGAAGCGGTGTAGCCGTGGCGCGCAGCCAGCTCCTTGACGGAGCTCTTGAGCAGCATTGCCCCGTCCGCGGCGTGCAGCGCATCGCAGTAGCGCATGTTGACCTCGAACTGGCCAGGACCGTGCTCGCTGTTGCTGGCCTCGATGTAGATGCCGTACGCCGCCAGCTGCTCGCGGATCTCGCCGAGGATGTGCTCGGATGCGGTGTCCCGGTAGACGCTGTAGGTGTGGTTGCCCCGCGTGAACGTCTCGAGGTCTCGGTAGCCGCGTGAGGCCAGCTCGTCCGGGGTGCCCTTGAGCATGTAGAACTCGAGCTCGTAGCCGCACTTGGCCGAGTAGCCGGCCTGCTCGGCTTGGGCCAGGACCCGGCGCAGCACCTGGCGCGGGGAGAGCTCGAGCGGGGTGCCGTCGATGGAGTAGATGTCGCAGATCACCGAGGCCGTTCCAGGCTCCCAGGGGACCAGCCGCAGCGTGGACAGGTCCGGCAGGAGTGTGATGTCGGGGTATCCGGTGTGCCATCCCGTGTAGGTCAGGTCGGAGATCGAGACGTCCTGCATGTCCCAGCCGAAGAGGATGTTGCAAATGTTGGTTCCCTTGCTGGCGACGCTCTCCAGGAAGTAGGGCGCCGCGATCCGCTTGCCTCGCCAGAGTCCGTCGATGTCGACGGCACCGACCTTGAAGGTCTTGATGCCGTTCTCCTCGACGAACCTCTGGAGGTCCTCGGCGGTGGGCGTTTCCGGAAGGTTCTGGGACACGGGTCCTACCTCGTTTCTACGGGTGTTTCATCGATGCTAGGAGGGGCGCTGGGTCGTTGGAATGGCCTCGGGGCACACCTCGTGCGTGTGGCACGTGCCACACGCACGGGTGGGCCGTCAACCAACCCGGGACGCAGCGAGCAGCTCGTCGACGGTGACGAGCTTGGTTCGCGGTCGGCGCGCACGACGACCAGCCTTGCGCTCCGCTTGGTCGATGCGTTGCCAGCCGTCACCGTCGACGAAGTCAGGGCGGCGGTCACGCACCAGCGCCTCCAGCTCCCCGGCGCCGGAGGCCGGCGTGGGCAGTCGTCCGGCCCCGAAGTCACGCAGGAGCGAGTCGACGGTCTCTGCCGAGTCGGCCTTGTTCGTACCGATGATCCCGTTCGCACCGCGCTTGATCCATCCCGAGCAGTAGATGCCGGGGAGGGACTCCCCTGTCTCCGGCGCGCAGACGCTGCCTGCGATGTTGGGGATCACCCCGGCCTGCTCGTCGAACGGGAGACCCTCGACCTCCCGGCCTCTGTAGCCGATGGCGCGGACCACCAGGCCGGCCTCGATCTCCTCCATCGAGCCGTCGGCGTGCCGGAACGTGACGGACTGGACGGCACCCGTGCCGTTCAGTTGGACCGGAGTCAGCCCGAAACGGAAGATGATGCTCCGGCCTTGGCTCGACTGTTCGTTCTCGAGTGCCGGTCCGAGGACCCGCGCGACGGCCGGGACCGTGCCAACGGCATGGTCGACCTCATCAGCCACCACGCCGATGTTGATCCCGTCAACGTGGTGGAGACCGATCATCTCGCCCGTGGTGAAGGCGGCGAACTCCGGTCCGCGACGAGCCGTCACCACCACCTCTTCGACGGCGCTCTGCCTGAGCGCCTCGATGGCGTGGTCGGCCGTCTCTGTCCGCTCCAGGCCTTCGACGGGCTGAGCGAGGACTCGGGCGACATCGAGGGCGACGTTGCCGTTGCCGATGACCACGACGCGCTTGCCGGTGAAGTCGTACTCACGGTCGGCGAAGTCGGGGTGGCCGTTGTACCAGGCCACGAACTCCCGCGCGGACACTGACCCGGTCAGGTCCTCGCCGTCGACGCCGAGCTTCCGGTCGTCGGAGGCGCCGGCCGCCCAGATCACAGCGTGGTGGTGCTCGAGGAGCTCGTCGATGGTCACGTCGTGACCGACCTCGACGTTGAGGTACGCCTTCACGTTCGGCCGGGAAAACAGGCCGTTGAAGCGCTTGGTGATCTGCTTGGTGTTCGCGTGGTCGGGAGCCACCCCGGACCGCACCAAACCGAAGGGCGTCGGCAGCCGGTCGAACAGCGACACGGTGACGCCCTTGATGTCGCTGAGCTCTGCGGCGGCGTAGCAACCCGCGGGTCCGGTGCCCACGATGGCCACCGACAACTCTGGCCGGCTCGACGGGAGGGTGCGCCGCACGGGGTCGGGCGGCGAGGATTCCTCAATGGGGTTCGTCGCGAAATAGTCCGCGTTGATGTCGAGGAAGACGCTGAACTCCTCCGGGAGGTCCCACTCGGAGTGGATCGCGCTCACCGGACACTCATCCATGCATGCACCGCAGTCGATGCACGTGGCCGGGTCGATGTACAGCTGCTCGGCCGTGGCGAAGTCGGGGTCGCCCGGCCGTGGGCGGATGCACTGGACGGGGCACACCGCGATGCAGGAGGCGTCGTCGCAGCACCCCTGCGTGATGACGAAGGTCATGTCCGGGTCCTCCTGGAGGTCCTGGCTCTCATCGCCGGTCGCCGGTGAGAGCTCGATGGATGAACACGCTAGGAACAAGCAGCGGTCCTCGCGGTGGCCCGGCGGCACATGATGTGGGGCGACGCAGTGCCCGGTGCACGTTGTCCGTGCGGCAGCGCCCCGCGACGATGACGACGTCGCCGTCCGTCGCAACGGCAGGTTCGAGGAGTGATCTTGCGCAGACGCGTCACAGCAGCCCTCCTGACGGCTCCTCAGCAACCCTTGGTCCTGCAGGACCTGTTCCTAGATGCTCCCCTCAGGACGGAAGTGCTGGTTCGTACCGACTACGCCGCCCTCTGCCGGAGCGACGCGAGGTATGTCGGTGGCTCGCTCAGCATCCCGGTACCCGCGGTTCTCGGCCAGGAGGTCTCCGGTGTCGTGGAACGCGTCGGAAGCGCCGTGCGCCGGGTCGCTCCTGGTGATCGCGTGGTCGCCACCCTCAGCCCGGCGTGTGGGCAGTGCACCTTCTGCGTCCGCGGCCGGCCGACGCAGTGCGCCAACCTGGGGTCCTCGCGGGACCGCCGCCGCCCCAAGCTGATGTCCAACCTCGGCGACCCCGTCGGCACCCTGGCGGGCGTTGGCGCGTTCGCCGGCGCCTTCCTGGTGGAGGAGTCCGCCCTCGCGACCGTCCCCGACAACATACCCATGGATGTTGCCAGCCTGTTCGGCGGCTGCGTCAGCGCAGGGGCAGGCTCGGTCCTTCACGGCACGTCGATCTCCCCGGCCGACACCGTCGTCGTCATCGGATGTGGCGGCGTCGGCGCCGCTGCTGTCCAGGCCGCCCGGCTCAAGGGGGCACGACGAATCGTCGCCGTCGACCTGCAGCAGGAGAAGCTCGACCTCGCTCGTCGTTTCGGAGCGACGGACGTGGTTCGCGCCTCGACCGACCCTCATCTCACCGAACGTGCGCTCCGGAGCCTGGAGCCCAACGGCTTCGCCCATGCCATCGAGGCAGTCGGCAGGCCCCACACGGCAGAGCTCGCCTTCCGAGTCCTGGGTGCGTGCGGAACGGCGACCATCCTCGGCCTGATGCCGGACGGTGAGCAACTGGTGATCCCCGCCGCAGACCTGGTGTACGGCGACCGGCGGCTGCAGGGCGCCTACCTGGGCGCCAACCGCTTCCTGACCGACGTGGACCTCTACTGCAGCCAATACCGCCTCGGGCGTCTCGACCTGCAGGCCATGGTCACGGACGTCATCCCGTTCGATCGCATCAACGAGGCGTTCGTGGCGATGGATGATCCGGGATGCGTGCGCGTGGTGCTGGACGTGTCCGGAGCGACTCGGTGATCGCGACGGGCCGGGAGGTTCGACGGCAGCAGCGGGTCACCGAGGCACTGCGCGACGCCTGGCGGCAGATGGAGGTCGGCAGCGTCGTCGACGAGCTCTTCCGGGAGGTGGCCGCCGACGTCGTACGGAGGAACGAGGGCAGCGAAGGCCTACTGTCGTCCTGCTCGACGGTCGCCATCAGTGCGCCGCTGGAACTGGGCGAGATCGTCGAGGTGCGCGCGCAGATGATCGCTGTCGAGGTCGGGCAGCGACGGCTCAGGCTCGAGGCCCGGTCGGTGTCGCCCGGGTCGTGTTCCGCCGGACGCCAGGCCATCGTGACCGCGGTGGGCACCGTCGTCCTGCCGTGCGCAGCTCGAGGCTGAGCCAGCAAGAGAAGCGGCCCGGGTCATCGCCCTCCAGAAGGACGAAAACCCGGGCCGCACGCTGGTCCGGCACCAGCGGGATCAGCACCCCCCGATTACGACGCGTGTGGATCAGGAGGTGCCGACGACTGCTTGGCGCATCGCGAGGGCGAACTCGCGAGGCCTGTTGATGGAGATCCAGGCGACGGTGACGCCGTGCTGCTCGACCGTGTAGAAGGCAGCGTTGCGTTCGGGGTCGGCAACCTGCTGGACGAGGATTCCGTCACGTACGAGCGTGCCCAGGACCTGGATACGCCGTCCGAACTGGGTGCTCCAGAAGTAGTCGCGCTCCACGGCGAGGTCGTCCGCCGGCTGTCCCGAGAGGACCTGCGCGACGTGGCGACCCTGTCGCTGCGCGGACGTCCAGTCCTCCCGACGACGACGCGATCCGTCGTACGACGACCAACTGGCGACGTCTCCGATGGCGTGAACGCCCGCGATCGTCTCTCCGGACACGGCCAGGACCTGGCCGTCGCGGTCACACAGGACCCCATCGCCGAGAGCGACGCCTGAGCCGTCCAACCAGCCGACGGCCGGCCGGGTGCCGACCGCGCACGCCACGACGTCACCGGTCACGATGCCCCGGTCCGTGGCGACGAGCCAGTGGTCGCCCGAGCTCTCGATGCCTGCCACGCGCGTTCCGAGCCGAAGGTCGACTCCAGCGTCCTGGATCCAGTCCGCCGCTTCCACGCCGAGGTGCCCCGCGAGGAACCGGTCGAGGGGACGCTCCGCAAGGTCGATCAGGCAGACCTCGGCGCCGGCAGCCGACATGCTGGACGCCAGCTCGGTGCCCACCGTCCCCGCGCCGAGAATGACGACACGCTGACCCGGACGGGCATGGGCCCGCAGCTCGCGGGCATCCCGCGCCGTCCGTAACTCACGGACCCCCTCCGGCTGGCCCGGGATCCTGACCGGGGCTGACCCCGTCGCGATGACGACATCGTCGCCGGCGACCTCGACCGCCCCACCGTCCGACGTCCGGACTCGGACCGTCCGGTTCTCGGTGTCGAGGTGCTCTGCGACGCCTCGGACGAGCTCGCAGGCGTCGTTCCACCACGGCGCTTCGGGCCGCTCGTCCCCTGCCGTGAGGAACTCCTTGGACAGCGGCGGCCGGTCGTAGGGCATGTCGGGATCGCGGTCGATGACCACGATCCGGCCCTGGTGCCCACTCTCGCGGAGCTGCGACACCAAGGCGGCCGTAGCCACCGACGCGCCGACGGCGACAACCGCGGCGCGCCCAGTCACTGCCCCGGGTCCTCGGCGACCAGGATCGCCCGCTCCGGGCAGCTGGCGATCGCCTTGCGGACGTTCTCGGGGAGCTCGTCGAAGCGCTGGCTCTCCTCAGGAACGAATGCGTAGCCCTCGTCGTCGAAGTCGAACACCTCGGGGGCGAAGGCGAGGCACCGGGCGTGGCCCTGGCATCGCTCCGCATCAACGGTCACAGTGAACATGGTCATCCTCCGATCTTGAGCATCAGCGGTCCGACGCCGTGCCAGACCTGGTCCGGCTCAGCCAGGGAGAAGTCGTCGACCACGTCGAGGAACTCCTCTAGCGCGACCACGACCTCCTGGCGACCCAGGTTCGAGCCGAGGCAGCGGTGGATGCCACCGCCGAAGGCCAGGTGCCGGTTGTTCTCCCGGTCGATCTGGATCTCGTTCGGCTCGTCGTACGTCTCGGGGTCGCGGTTGCCGGCACCGAAGACGAGCACCACCCGCTCGCCCTCCCTGATCTCCTGGCCGGACACGACCGTGTCCTTCATGCAGGTCCGGGCCATGGCCTGGACAGGCGACAGCGTGCGGAGGAACTCCTCGACGGCATCAGGGATGAGGTCGGGATCCTCACGAAGCCGCTTCTGTGCTTCCTTGTCCTGCGCGAGGTGCCACAGGCTCGACCGGATGGCCCAAGCCGTGGTGTCGAGGCCGGCGAGGAAGAGCAGGTAGCAGTACGACAGGAGCTCGTCGTGGGTCAGCTTGCGACCCTTGATCTCGGCATTGGTCAGGATGTCGATCAGGTCGTCCTGGGGCGGCTGCCCCTCCCGCGACTTGAGCAGGTCGTCGAAGTAGGCCATCACGGCGTCGCCGGCGGCGTAGGCCCGCTCAGGGTCCACGGTCCGCTCGTAGATGATGTCGTCGATCCACTGGTCGAACTTCGGCCAGTCCTCCTCGGGGAAGCCCGCGAGACGGCTGAAGATGATCGTCGGCATCGGCCGGGCGAACATCGCCGATACGTCGGCGACGTCGAGCTTCGCAACCTCCTCGGCCAGCTCCCGCGACGTCTGGTGCATGCCGTCGTCGAGCTTGGCGATGGCCTTCGGCGTGAAGAGCGGAAGGAGGATGCGGCGGTAGTCGGTGTGCTCCGGCGGGTCGATGTCGATCGGGATCAGCGGGACGTCGGTACCGAATGCCGGCAGGAGCATCGAGGGGGCCACGGCGAAGGTCTCGGGGTCCTGCTCGGCAGCGAAGATGTCCTCGCTGTTCATCATGTACCAGAAGCCGCCGTGCTTGTCGCTGTGGCCGACAGGGCACTTGCCGCGGAGGTCGTCGTAGGTCTCGAAGATGTTGTCGAGCGCGGGGCCGTGGAAGTCGAAGTCCTTCGGCTCGACCGTCTGGTCGGACATCAGTTGTTCTCCTTGCTGGTGAGGTTCGTGGGGGCATCGGCCGCTGCGACGAGCGCTTGGAACAGCGCCGCCTGCTGGGCATCGGTGGCAGCCATCTGCTCGGGGTGCCACTGGACGGCGATCAGGTTGGCGTCGTCGGCCTCGACTGCCTCGATGACCGCACCACAGGTCGCGGTGACACGGAGCCCCGTGCCGAGCTCCTTCAGACCCTGGTGGTGGTAGCTGTTCACGCCGACGGTGCTCTGGTTGAACACGCCGGTGAGCCGAGCATCGTCAACGACATCGATCTTGTGGGCGGGCTCGTGCGACGGTCCGGTCTGCCAGTGCTGGATCTCGTCCTGGATGTCCAGGATGAGCGATCCACCCCGCAGCACGTTCACCAGCTGCATACCGCGGCAGATGGCCAGGACCGGCAGGCCACGCTCGATCGCCTCGTTGTAGAGCGCGATCTCGAACGCATCCCGCTCGGGACGAACCCCGTAGACGGTCGGGTCCGGCTGCTCGCCGTACAGCGTCGGGTCGAGGTCGCCGCCACCGGTCAGCACCAGTGCGTCGAATTTCTCGAGGAGACCTGCGGGCGGGTCGACCACGACCGGCATGACCACGGGCTGGCCGCCGGCGGCGTACACAGCATTGGTGTACGCCGTCGTCAACTTGGTGCAGTCCTGTTCGCCGAAGGCGGTCGGCGCCAGCTCGATCGGCGCCGAGACTGCGATCAGGGGGCGGGACATGTCAGTAGACCGTCCAGCCACCGTCGACGAACAGGGTGCTTCCGGTGACCCAGCTGGACTTCTCGCTGCTCAGGAAGGAGACCGCGTTGGCGACGTCCTCGGGCTGGCCGACCCGACCCATCGGGGTCCGCTCGAGGAGCCAGTTCAGGACCTCCTCGTTGCCCAGCACCGCCTTCGTGAAGGGTGTCTCGATGAAGCCCGGAGCCACGGCGTTGACGCGTACGCGGCTGGAGGCGCACTCGACGGCCAGGGCTCGGGTGAGCTGGAGCAGGGCGCCCTTCGAGGCGTTGTAGTGGATCTGGGGATGGCCGCTGCTGGAGATCACGATGTGGGCCTCGACCGAGGTGATGTTGACGATCGCCGCGGTGGCCTTCTCGCCACGAGCCTCGGCACCGGCCTTGAGGAGCGGCATTGCTGCCTGGCTCATCAGGAAGGGGCCGGTGGAGTTGACCGCGAAGACCTGGTCCCACTCTTCGACGGAGAGCTCCTCGAAGTTCGTGCCACGGACGATGCCGGCGTTGTTCACGAGGATGTCGAGGCGGCCGAACTGGTCCTGGATCTGTGCGGCGGCCTGGCGGACGGAAGTGGCGTCGGCGACGTTGCCCTCGACGGCGATGGCAGCCGGGTACTTGTCCGTGATCTCCGCCAGCGAGTCCGGGGCGATGTCGATGAGCGCGACCGAAGCGCCCTCCTCGAGCAGGGTCTCGGCGATGGCCTTGCCGTTGCCGGAGCCGGCCCCGGTGACGGCGGCGAACTTGCCAGTGTGAACGGACATGGGCTTCTCCTGTGGTGAGTCGTGACGGCTGTTCGTCCTCGGGCCTCGCCTGTTCCTCTGGGGAGAGCGCTTCGCCCGGTGGTGTGCCACGAACGTAAGCGTCCGAGACGGTCGTCACTGTGGCCGTCGTGCACATGCTTCGTCGCCCGGGAGGGCACTGCGTACGTTGTCGAGGAGTCGGTCCCGCCACAGCATGTAAAGGTCCTGAGCGGAGCTGTGCAGACGTCTTCTGCAGGCCTCCTGCTACACCCTGCCGATCCCTGTGAGGACCTGCTGTGAACGATCTGAACCGAGTCATCAACCCCGCTACCGAAGAGGTGATCGCCGAGCTGCCGATGGCCGACGCTGCGGCCGCCGAGGCCGCTGTCGAGAAGTCCGTGATCGCTCAGCGTGAGTGGGTTCGGATGTCGCTCTCTGCACGCCGCGACGCAATCCGCGCGATCGCCGGGACTGTGCGCGACCACGTCGAGGAACTGGCGCTCCTCGAGTGTCGTGACGTGGGCAAGCCGATCGCCGAGGCCCGCGGCGAGATCGGCGGCGTGGCCGAGTGCTTCGAGTACTACGCCGGCGTGGTCGACAAGATCCTGGGCGACACCATCCCCGTTGAGGGTGGCGTCGACATGACCTTCCGCGAGCCGCTCGGCGTGGTCGCCGTCATCGCCCCGTGGAACTTCCCGCTTCCGATCGCCTCCTGGAACATCGCCCCCGCGCTCGCCGCGGGCAACTCGGTAGTGGTGAAGCCGGCCGAGCTCACCCCGCTGTCGACCATCCGTTTCGGTGAGCTGGTGGCGGCGCTGGATCTCCCCGAGAACCTTGTCCAGGTCATCACCGGTCCCGGCCGGGTCGTCGGCAACGTGCTCACCAGCCACCCCTCGGTCGCCAAGGTCAGCTTCACCGGATCCACCGAGACCGGCCAGGCTGTCATGCGCTCCGCCGCGGGCACGATGAAGCGGCTCACCCTCGAGCTGGGAGGAAAGTCCGCCAACATCGTGTTCGCGGACGCCGACCTCCCGCGGGCCATCGCCGCCGCGCCGGGCAGCGTCTTCGGGAACACCGGCCAGGACTGCTGCGCCCGCAGTCGCATCCTCGTCGAGCGCAAGGTGTTCGACGACTTCGTCGCGGGCTTCGTGGAGACCACCCAGGCCATGACCATCGGTGACCCCGAGTCCGAGTCGACCCACCTCGGCCCCTTGGTCTCGGCAGCACACCGCCAGACCGTGTCGTCCTTCCTCAGCGATGACGTCGACGCCGTACTGGCCGGCGACACACCGGACGGTCCGGGGTTCTGGATGGCGCCGCGCGTCGTCGTGGCGCCCGACCCGAACTCGCGGATCGTCCGTGACGAGATCTTCGGTCCGATCGCCGCCATCATCCCGTTCGACAACGAGGCCGAGGCCGTTCGCCTGGCCAATGACACCATCTACGGGCTCAGCGGCTCGATCTGGACCTCGGACGTGGGCCGGGCCCTGCGCGTTGCGCGCGCCGTCGAGACCGGCACCGTCTCGGTGAACTCCAACTCGTCGGTTCGCATCCAGACGCCGTTCGGCGGCTTCAAGCAGTCCGGCTTCGGCCGCGAGCTGGGACTCGCGGCGATCGAGGGCTACACCGAGCTGAAGAACGTCTTCATCAGCACGGCCGAGTGACATCCCGTCCACCTCACGAGGGCGCCGCGGAAGCTCCGCGGCGCCCTCGCGCTTGACAATGGCTCGTCCAGGAAGTGACCGAGGGGCGGAGCGGACCAGGGTCCGCTCCGCCCCTCGGCGTACCGGTCGTCAACTGCTCGCGACGTCCGGGCCTTCAGTCGGCTGCGAGCACCGCGCCACCCACGGGGAAGTAGCTGGCGAACTCGCCGGGACCCTTGTTCGAGAACCAGCTCTCGGTGTATGGCACTGCCTCGGGCTGCGGGTCCGGCTGCGGGTTGTGACCGTGGTCGAGCTCGGTCATGTGCGGCGCGAGCCGTGCGAAGTCGACCTTCACGCCGTTGAGCTCGAACGGCGAGCTGCTGATGATCGAGTAGTCGACGCGCGTATCGAAGACGCCGCCCGCGGCGTCGATCGAGAAGTACTCATCCGACGTGTACGTCGCCACGAGTTCGCCACGGAGCCAACCTGTACGCTCCTCGTAATTCCGCGAGCCATCCGGATGCGCGTCATAGAAGATCCGGTAGCGGCTCGCGGTCGACGTGCGGCCCACGGTCTCGCCCTTCAGGTCGTCGCCGTTGCCGGTGACGAAGCCATGCAGGATCGAGCCGCTGCGCACGGCCACCAGATGGGCGCACTGTGGCCCGCGACCGTACTGCTCGACACAGTCCTCGTCGAAGAGTGAAACGTCGTCGCCGAACACCTGGCCCCCGGCGCCGCTCATGCCCCAGATGACGAAGCGTCCCTCGAAGCGCACGCCGTCGACGATGCCGGGCGGGTGCTCCTCGAGACGACCGCGACCCGTGGTCTGCATGACCATGGACGAGGTCTTGGCTGGCTTCGCCACCGGCTCGTTCCTCGGCTCCGCGTCGCTTCGACTGGCAACCAACTGAAGCCCGAGCGCGATGGCGATCGCTCCCAGAACCAGCCCGGCCACCACCGGTCGCCTCGATTGAATTGTTGTTGCGGTCATTGGCCCTGCCCCCGCGAGGCATCATGCTGAGCCCCGCTGAGTCCGGGCACCGGGAGCCCCCTTCTGCGGTCCGGATCGACGCTCGCAGAACATTCGCCGCTGCCGCCCCGCCCGCCAGGTCGGATGCTTCGACCCCGATTGTGGCACTGGCTGCCTGCGGCAATGGCCTCCCCGGGCTCTTCCTTGTCTCCGCCGAAGCGCCACACGCCTCCTGCATCAATGAGCCCGCCGCATGGGCCCGGAGGCCCCGTGCCATCCGCGCCTCACCGGAACATGGTCGGACCCCTCATGACCCGCTCCTCCCTGTCCGTCCTCTCCGCACCTCCTCCATTCCGCCTTCCCTACCGACCACTACCGACCTTCAATTCGTCATCCCGCTTCCACCGCTTCCTCCTCCCCCATCAAGCGGCACGCATGCTACGAAGGTCGTAGTTCGGTCCGTCCCCCCGGGACGGACCGTCCGCCGTTTTCGGGGTGATTGACGACTAGTGACGGGCGGTGATCGAGGTCGTGCACGGTGGCGTGAAGTTCTACCGCGGCTGCGCCAAGGCAGCCCGCAACTACGTGGAGGCCGACCGGTCCCGCGCCGACGACTACTACCTGGCAGAGGGATCCGGGATCGCGCAGCTGTACCTCACCGGCCCCGGCGGCCCTGTCGTCGATGGCGGGACGCTGGACGGGGACGCCTACGAGGGCTGGGTCGCGGGGTACGACACCAATGGCGGGACGAAGGGCCGGCTCCGCACCGACGAGAAGGGGCTGCGATTCGTCGAGGTCGTGGTCAACGGGCCCAAGACCTGGTCCCTCGCCGCATCACTGCACCCCGAGATCGCGGACGCATACGACGCCGCCCAGAAGAGGGCGGCAGTAGAAGTCATCGGCTGGTTGGCCGAGCACTCCACCACCCGCGTCGGACCCCGCGGACTGCAAGTCCAGGTTTCCGTCGAACGACTCGAGGCGGCCGTGGTGCGGCACTACACCTCCCGCGCCGGGGACCCACACCGTCACCTTCACCTCCAGGTCAACGCCCGCGTGTTTGCTGCCGGCCGATGGCGCGGGCTCCATTCAGTTGGCACGGTGGACTCGATCGAGGCCATCAACGGCATCGGGCACGCTACTGTCATGTGCGACCCCGAGTTCCGCGAGGCGCTGGCCGCACACGGGTACACGCTGGACGCGGAGTCCGGCGAGGTCGAGCAACTGGCGCCGTACGTCGGTGGGTTCTCACACCGGGCCGCACAGATCGGCCGGCACGTCGACCGCTACGAAGCCGAGTGGCGCGCCGACCACCCCGGCCAGGAACCCGGGCCCGCCATGCGTCGGAGGTGGGACCGGCGGGCGTGGGCCGAGGCCCGTCCCGACAAGGTCGTCCCGACCGACGGCGCGGACCTGATTCATCGGTGGCGTGAGGAGCTGCACGACCTCGGGTTCAAGCCGCCCACCGCCAAAGCGGTGCTCGAACCGGTGCCCGTCGGTCGGGTCGACCGGGACGCTGTCACCGACCTCGCCCTCGCCCGGCTCGGGGCACGACGGTCCGCGTGGAACGCCGCCGACATCCGAGGCGAGGTCGAGCACATGATCGCCACCACCGGCGTCGTGGCCGGACCCGACGTGCGGAAGGAGCTGGTGGAGGACCTCACCGCCCGCGCCGTCGACCAGTGTCGGCGGCTGGTCGACCGTCCCGATGTACCCGAGCACATCCGATCCCTCACCTCCGAGGTAGTGCTGAGCGTCGAGGCTGAACTTGTCGAACGGATCGCTGCACGCGCCGAACACCCCGGCGCACCGGCCCCTACCCCCTCGGAGGTCGCGCGCCGACAGCTCGACTCCGGTCAACGTCGGGTCGTGGCCGCGCTGACCGGAACTCACCCCCTCGTGGTCGTCGAGGGCGCAGCCGGTGCGGGAAAGACCGCGACCCTTTCTGCGGCGGCCTCGCTGCTCGCCGCAGACGACCGGCGACTCGTCGTGGTCACACCGACGTTGAAGGCCGCCCGGGTTGCTGAGGCCGAGGTTGGCTCTCCCTCCTCGTCCGCAGCCTGGCTGGTCCACCAGTACGGGTACCGGTGGGACGCCGACGGCCACTGGTCTCGGAACCCGTTCGACCCACGTCGCGACCGGCACACACTCCACGCCCGAGCACGGCTGCTGCCCGGCGACATCCTCGTGGTCGACGAGGCCGGGATGCTCGACCAGGACACCGCCACCGCACTCCTCACCATCGCCGACGAAACCGGAGCACGGGTCGCGTTCATCGGCGACCGGCACCAGCTCCCCGCCGTCGGCCGCGGCGGCGTCCTCGACCACGCCACCCGCTGGACACCCGCTGAGGCTCAGGTGGCCCTGGACACCGTCCACCGGTTCACCGACCCCGCCTACGCCGACCTGTCCCTCCTCATGCGAACGGGCGACCGCGCCGTACACGTCTTCGACCAACTCCACGCCCAGGGCCTGATCGTCGTGCATGCCAGCGAGGTCGAACGCACCGCAGCACTCGCCGAACTGGGTGCCGCCGGCCACTGCGTCATCGCTGATACCCGCGAACAGGTGACCGACCTCAATGCGGCCATTCGCGACCATCGTCGCCGCACGGACATCGAGCACAGCCGGGACAGCAGAGCTGTTGCCGTGACGACCGGGCGCGGCGAAGAGATCGGAGTCGGGGATCGGATCGCGACCCGACGCAACGACCGCGAGCTCGGCGTCGCCAACCGCGACACCTGGACAGTCACCGCCCTCGGTGTCGATGGCTCGCTCGAGGCCACCGGACGACTTGGGCACCGGAGCCTGCCCACGGGGTACGTCGCTCAGCACGTCGAGCTCGCCTACGCCACCACTGCCCACGGCGCCCAGGGCGACACCGTCGACCACGCCCACTTCGCGCTTACCGACACCACCGGCGCCGCCGCGACGTACGTCGCCATGACTCGGGGCCGGCGGTCCAACGCCGCGCACCTCGTCGCGGACACCCTCGACGAGGCTCGCGACCGATGGATCGCGACCTTCAACCGTGATCGCGCGGACCTCGGACCCGCCCACGCTCGCGAGCGCGCGCTCGACGACATCGACCGCTACGGCCCCGCTGCGACAACACCGAGCGCCACGCTCCCGTCGACGAGGCGTCGCCCCGACGAGCTGCTCCCCTACCCAGCGAAACGCTCGTCGCCGCGACCGGGAATCGGGATCTGAGCGCCTCGGGCTAGTTCGTCGTCGGCGGGCGGACGGCGCCTGCGAGCGCGCCGAGCAGCTCTTCAACCAGCCGGTGGTCGACGCTGTAGCGGCGGATGACGGGACCCGACTCGTCGCTGCGCGGCGGATCGGCGAGCACGACACCGTGCTCCTCGAGCGCTGACAAATGGGTGTGGAGGTTCGCCTCCGAACCACCCACCAGACGGTTCAGTTCAGCCTTCGTGCACGACCCGTGCTCGGTCAGCGCCCGGAGCAGCGCGACCCGGACCCGGGCTCCGAACACCTCGACCGCACGCTCGACAGGTGCGGGAAGGTCAGGACGAGCGATCCGAGGCACGGTGCATTGTCTTTGACCCGTCACCGGCTTAGCATGTTTCCTCGTTTAAAACGAAGAAAGGCATAGGCGATGTCCCTCGCCGTGACCGGATCCGTGATCGTGAGCGCAGACCCGGCCGCGCTCGACGAAGACCGATCGCCAGAAACGACGGTCTTCCCGATCAGCACCAGCCAGCACAACGACGCCGTGATCGGCGAGATCATCTGCCGCGATGCTCTAGCCGTACAGGCGCGCAGCAGTCTCCGCGCCGGCCAACGCATCTTGGTCACCGGGCAACTGACCCCGCGCCCCGCCGTCGGAAGAGGGCCCGACAGCGACGACGTCCTCCTCGTCATCGAGGCCACCCACATCGCCGCGCCCATCTGAGCTCCTGACGAGCTGGATGGCTCAGTCCACCATCCAGCGCGCGTCGGCCACTCCGGATCTCCCGCGTCCGGCACCGCCACCACCCCTGCCACCCACGGATTGGGGGTATGCGGCTGACCTGCACAAACGTGACGTACCCCACCGGTACCCCCTGGCCGGGGGTACGAAGTCGGTGATGTCGGATCGCCAACATGAACCGGTCCCCTCCGCGGCCGTCCAACACGATCACACGTCTGCAGGTGATCGCTCCCGACATCGGATCGCACATAGGTGACTGAAACCCACCGAAAGGACCGGATCATGCACCCCATCCAGATCCCCGACGACTGGAACGACAGCGCCCTCCTCACCTTCGAGGAGTTCTGCGCCCTCGTCCGTACTCCGCAGCGCACCGTCCGCGACTGGCGCCGGCGAGGCGTCGGGCCACGCTTCTGGCGTTTCAACGGCACCGGCCGTCTCTACACCACCGTCGCCGAGGTACGTCGGTTCCTCTCTCCCGCCAACTCCACTCGCTAGGAGGACGACATGTCCACTGCACACAACGGCATCGACACCCACGAGAACGACGAGATGCTCACCATCGACGAGGCCGCCGAGTTCCTCCGCGTCCCCGTCGCCACCATGCGCTACTGGCGCTACTGCGGCACCGGCCCCTTCAGCTTCAAGGTCCAGCGCCACGTCCGCTACTGGCGCTCCGATCTGGTCCTCTGGCGCGCCGAGCAGGGCCGCGTGCCCGGTTCTCCACAGGACCGCTCGCGCCCCGCCCGATCGGCCCGCGAACGCTGACACTGGAAGCGAGGAAGGGAGGAGCCATGGCCGGCAACATCGCCAAGCGTCCCGACGGGAGATGGCGCGCCCGCTACCGGGACGAGCAGGGCCGGGAACGGTCGCGCCACTTCGACCGCAAGGTCGACGCCCAACGATGGCTCAGCGAGGTCTCCGCCGCGGTGCTCACCGGCACGTATGTCGACCCGGACGCCGGGAAGGTGACGTTCCAGACGTTCTACGACCGGTGGTCGGCGCGTCAGTTGTGGGTGTCGTCGACCCGCTCCAACGCCGACCTGGCGACCGCCTCGGTCCCGTTCGCCGACATGCCCCTCCGGTCGATCCGCCGCTCGCACATCGAGGAGTGGGTCAAGGACCAGAGCGCCCGGCTCGCGCCCACGACCGTCAAGACGAGGTTCATCGTCGTCCGCTCGGTCTTCCGCGCAGCGGTCACCGAACGGGTCATCACCGCCGACCCGTGCACCGGCGTCGTCCTGCCGCGACGCCGCAGGGCGGACGCAGCCATGCGGATTCCCACCGTCGAGGAGGTGGGCAGGCTGATCGAGCACGCCGACAGTGAACGCGTGTCGACCCGCAAGGGCTTCCGGGCGTACGTCGCGCTCTGCGCCTTCGCCGGCCTTCGGAAGGCCGAGGCCGCCGCCGTCCAGCTCGAGGACCTCGACCTGACGCGAGGCCAGCTCGCGGTCACCCGTCAGCTGCAGCGCGAAGGCTCGACGTACGTCCTCCGCGCACCCAAGTACGGGTCCGAGCGGACCGTCTACCTGCCCGACCAGCTCGTGGGCATCCTGGCCCGCCACATCAGCGAACACATCAAGGACGGCGCCACGGAGCGCTGGCTGTTCACCGTGGGCGACGAGCCGCTGTACGACAACGCCATCCACTGGCGCTGGCGTGCCACGCGGTCAGCGGCAAGGCTGCCCCGGGTCCGGCTCCACGACCTCCGGCACTTCTACGCGTCGGGGCTGATCGCGGCAGGCTGCGACGTCGTCACGGTGCAGCGCGCGCTCGGCCATTCGTCCGCGAGCACCACGCTCAACACCTACAGCCACCTCTGGCCGACGGCCGAGGACCGCACCCGAGCGGCCGCCGCGGACCTCATGAGGCAGGCCCTGGGGCAGGCCGCAGCAAACCCGACTGACGGCTCGGCGGCGGGACCTCTCGCGAATTTTGCGGACTATTTGCGGACCAGAGAGGGCCCGCGACGCGCTGACCTGCACAAACAGGCCGATTCAGTAGTACCAGGGGTACGGCGACCAGTCCGGCTCCCGCTTCTCCAGGAACTGGTCCCGCCCCTCCTGCGCCTCGTCCGTCATGTAGGCCAGCCGGGTGGTCTCGCCGGCGAACAGCTGCTGGCCGACGAGGCCGTCGTCGAGCAGGTTGAAGGAGTACTTGAGCATCCGCTGCGCGGTCGGGCTCTTGCCGTTGATCAGGCGGCCCCACTCGAGCGCGGTGGCCTCGAGCTCGGCGTGGGGCACCGAGCGGTTGGCCGCACCCATGCGGACGGCGTCGTCGGCGTCGTACGTCTGACCGAGGAAGAAGATCTCGCGGGCGAACTTCTGGCCGACCTGACGGGCGAGGTACGCCGAGCCGTAGCCGCCGTCGAAGGAGCCCACGTCCGCGTCGGTCTGCTTGAAGCGGGCGTGCTCCTTCGAGGCGAGGGCGAGGTCGCAGGTGACGAAGAGGCTGTGGCCGCCGCCGGCCGCCCACCCCGGTACGACGCACAGCACGACCTTCGGCATGAACCGGATCAGCCGCTGGCACTCCAGGATGTGCAGCCGCGCGAGCTTCGCCTTGTCGATCGCGCTCGGCTCCTCGGCGCCGGTGTCGCCGGAGCCGATCTCCTTGTCCTCGTACTGGTAGCCGGCCCGGCCGCGGATGCGCTGGTCGCCGCCGGTACAGAAGGCCCACTTGCCGTTCTTGGCGCTCGGGCCGTTGCCGGTGAGGATCACGCAGCCGACGTCGGCGGACTGGCGCGCGTGCTCGAGGGTGCGCAGCAGCTCGTCGACGGTGTGCGGCCGGAAGGCGTTGAGCACGTCAGGCCGGTCGAACGCGATCCGGACGGTGCCGTGCGCGCGCGCCCGGTGGTAGGTCAGGTCGGTCAGGTCCTCGAACCCGGGGACCTCCACCCACTGGGTGGGGTCGAACGTCTCGCTCACGCCCTCGATCGCACTCATGGACCGAACGCTAGCGGCTGCCGAGATCGAGCCTTGACCTTGACCCCAGGGGCAAGGTCTACCGTCGTACGCGTGCTCATCAAGGACCTCGCCGAGCAGGCCGGCGTCAGCGTCAAGGCGGTGCGCTACTACGAGTCGCGCGGCCTGATCACGCCCGACCGGGCGCCCAACGGCTACCGCGAGTACGACGCCGCCGACGTCCTCGTCGTCCGGGAGATCCGCGCGCTGCTCTCCCTGGGGCTGACCGCCGACGAGACGGTGCCCTTCGTCGAGTGCCTCCGCGCGGGCAACGACCGCGCGGACGTCTGCCCGGCGTCCCTCGACGCCTACCGGCTGCGCATCGCCGAGATCGACCAGCGCATCGAGGAGCTGCGCCGGCTGCGCGGCGAGCTGTCCGGGCTGCTGCACGACGCCGAGAGCTACACCCCCGACACCACCGAACCCGACACCCAGGAGACGAGATGACCCTGCAGGAGATCACCGACGCCGACTTCGAGCACGAGGTGCTCGCGTCCGACCAGCCGGTGCTGGTGGAGTTCTGGGCGCAGTGGTGCGGTCCGTGCCACCAGGTCGCGCCCGTGCTCGCGAGCATCGCCGACGAGCGCGCCGGAGCGCTACGCGTCGTGAAGCTGAACAGCGACGAGAACCCCGTCACCTCGGCCCGCTACCGCGTCATGGGGTTGCCGACGATGATCGTCTTCCGCGACGGCGAGCCCGTGCACGAGCTGCGCGGCGCACGCCCGAAGGCGGCGCTGGACCGGGAGATCGACCACGCGCTGGCGGTCTGAGGCCGGGCGCTCGCTGGAATAGCGCCGATCCGCGTGGTCTTGTGGAGGTCATGGCACTTCAAGGTGAGTACGAGCCGAGCAGTCAGAAGTGGGTCCGCGACCAGGTCGCGGCGTACGAGGCCTCCGGCGGCCGGGAGGCGAACACCCTCCAGGGCGGCAAGGACCCGATCGTCGTGATCACGAGCGTCGGCGCGAAGTCCGGCAAGCTCCGCAAGAACCCCGTCATGCGGGTCGAGAAGGACGGCGTGTACGTCGCGATCGCGTCCAAGGGCGGCGCGCCGGACAACCCGAGCTGGTACGCCAACTTCGTGGAGCACCCCGTCGTCGACCTGCAGGACGGACCGGAGCCCAAGCCCTACCGGGCGCGGATCGCCGAGGGCGACGAGCGGAACAAGTGGTGGGCGCACGCCGTCGCGACCTGGCCGACCTATGCGTCGTACCAGGAGAAGACGGACCGGGAGATCCCGGTGTTCGTGCTGGAGCCGGTCGAGGCGGCCTGAGCCAGCAGTCGGCGCGGCGGGTCAGCTGTTCGCGATCGTCACGGCGAGGCCACACAGGTGGCCGAGCCGGGCGATCTCGGAGTCGGCGTAGTCGGGCCCGCCGCGGCGGCCGATGACGACGATCTCATTGCCGTCGAGGCGGCTCGCCGCGAACAACGTGACCTCGTCGTCGGGCGACTCGAGCCGGGTCGGGCTCTCGATCTCCACGAACTCGAACTCCTCGGGCGCGGCGCTCGTGCCGTAGACGACGCCCTTCGCGCGGTGCACGCGCGCGGCCCAGTCGACGCGGAAGGTCGCGGGCAGCAGGTCGACCAGCTTGTCGAAGGCCTGCGCGGGCGACGCGGTGAGCTCCTCGACCGCCTCCAGGTCCATGACCAGGTTGCCGCCCGCGGGGTAGCGGCTGATCCACAGCACCTCGACCCCGTCGAGCGCGCTGCACGCCGAGACCACCGAGTCCGGCATCATCCCGTGCGCGACCTCGAGCAGCACGTCGTCGACGGCCGTGCCGTCGTCGCGCTTCTCGACGATCTCGATCGCCTCGATGTCGCCGCCCGCCATACCGATGGCCGTCGCGACGCGACCCAGCGAACCGGGGACGTCGGGCAGCAGCACTCGCAGCAGGAACGGCATGACCTCGACCCTAACCCGCGTGCGTTTCGTGATCGTTGCGCGCCCACGCGTTGGGCGTGCCGGGGCGGTACCCACACCTCGGTGGAGAAACCCTCACACCTCGGCGGAGAAAACCGCACACTTCGCGCCTCACGAGAGTCGCTGGCGGAGGCCGGTGGCGCGCTGGGCGGTGGTGTCCACGGCGGCGCGTACGGCGGCCTCCGAGCCGACCACGACGACACGCTCCTTCGCACGGGTGACCGCCGTGTAGAAGAGCTCGCGGGTGAGCAGGCGCGAGTCGGCGTCGGGCAGCAGGACCACGACCTCGTCGGCCTGGCTGCCCTGGCTCTTGTGGATGGTCATCGCGTGCATGGTCTCGATCGCGCCGAGGCGGGCCGGGGCGAACGGGCGGGGCGCCCCGGCACCGGCGATCCAGGCGCGGGGCCGGCCGGAGGCATCCGGGACGACCACGCCGGTCTCGCCGTTGTAGACGTCGAGGGCGTAGTCGTTGGAGGTGACGAGGAGCGGGCGGCCGGGGTACCAGGCCGAGCCCAGCGGCGCGCCGAGCTCGGCGGCGAGCCACTGCTCGGCGTGGCGGTTCCACACCTGTACGCCGTAGGGACCCTCGCGGTGGGCGCAGAGCAGGCGGAAGCGCTCGAGGGCGGCGATCGCGGCGGCCGGCCCGGCGTCGACCGCGGCGGTGCGGACCTCGAGGGCAGCGGTCGTGATCCGGGCGCGCAGCGCGGTGACGGGGTCGTCGGTCTCGACGTACTCGACCTCGCCCGTGCCCGCCCGCAGCGCCGCGAGGACGCCGTCGGCCGCGTCGGGCCCGTCGTCGCGCAGGGCGAGCGCGAGCGCCTTGATCTGCTCGGTGGAGCGGTGGTTCTCGGTCAGGGCGACGACCGGTGAGTCCGGGTGCCCGGCGAAGCCGGCGACCAGGTCGGACAGCACCGCGCCGGCGCCGACCGAGGTCAGCTGGCGCGGGTCGCCGACGAGCACCAGCCGGCTCTCCGGCCGCACCGCCTCCAGCAGTCGGGCCATCATCGTGAGATCGACCATCGACGCCTCGTCGACCACGATCAGGTCGTGCTTGAGCCGGTTGGACCGGTCGTGCGCGAAGCGGGTCGTGTTGTCGGGCCGCCAGCCGAGCAGCCGGTGCAGCGTCATCGAGTCCGGCGTCGCGACCTGCCCGGGCCCGTCGCCCAGCGCGCCCAGGGCCGCCAGCTCCTCCGCCACGGCCTCCTGCAGGCGGGTCGCCGCCTTGCCGGTCGGCGCGGCGAGCGCGATCGACATCCGCCGCTCGTGGAGGGGCGCGAACTGGTCGGCCAGCGCCAGCACCACCCGCGCCACCGTCGTCGTCTTGCCGGTGCCGGGGCCGCCGGTGAGCACCGTCGTCCGGTGCCGCGCCGCGTGTACGACGGCCGCGGACTGCTCCGCGCTCAGGTGCTCCCCCGACACCCGCTCCAGCGTGGCGGCCAGCACCGCCTCGTCGACCTGCGGCGGCCCGAGCTCGGTGCGAGCCCGGAGGTCGTCGGCGACCTGCCGCTCCAGGCGGTGGTAGCGGTCGAGGTAGACGAGGCCGAGCTCGTGGTGGACCACGCCGGCCGCGACGAGGGGCGAGGCTGCCAGCGCCGCCGCCCACTCCGCCGGGTCGGGCCAGGCGAGGGCGGCCCGTGACGGTCGCTGCCCGACCTCCTCGACGACCTGGGCGAGGTCCGGCAGCGCCTCGAGGTCGAGCCCGACCGAGCCGCCGCGCACCGACCGCACCGCCAGCGCCACGGCCAGCCGGACGCGGTCGTCGTCCTCGCCGCCCAGCGCGGCGACCCGCTCGGCGACACGGACGTCGGCGGCGTCGACGACCCCCGCGGCGTTGAAGGCGGCGAGCAGCCCGTCGGCCCCGCGGGCGACCCGCGGGTCGTGCGGCGAGGTGGCCTCGAAGAGATCGGTCACGGTCGCACCCCGTCCAGCAGGTCGGACAGCTCGGCCACCAGCGCCGCGGGTGGGCGCCAGGTGAACACCCCGGCGGGGGAACCGTCGACGACCGGCGTCTCCGGTCCGCACATGCCGCGCAGGTAGAGGTAGGCGACGCCGCCGAAGTGCCGCTCCGGGTCGTAGCCGGGCTGGCGCCAGCGCAGGAACCGGTGCAGCACGACGGCGTACAGGAGCGCCTGGAGGGGGTAGTCGGAGTGGCCCATCGCGTCCTCGAGGGCAGCCTTGTCGTAGGAGGCGGCGGTGAGCGGGGCGTCCATCGGGCCCAGCCAGTTCGTCTTGTAGTCGACGATGACGTAGCGGACGCCGTCGGCGCCCGGGACCCGCAGCACGACGTCGACCGATCCCGTCAGGTAGCCGCGCAGCACCTGGCCCCCGAGCAGCGGGTTGTCGAGCGCGTCGGCGTAGGCGCGGACCGGGTCGTCCGCGGGCAGGTGCCGGCGCAGCAGCGTCGCGATGTCGCCGAGCAGCACCGTGTCGTCCTGCGCCAGACCCGTGTCGCCGCCGGCCAGCGGCAGCTCGAAGTCGAGCTCGCAGAGCCGGTCGCGGGCGCCGATCCGGCGCAGGGTGGCGCCGTCCATCAACGGGCCGAGTGGCGAGTCGAGGACCGCGACCAGCGCGTCGGCGAGGACCTCGCGGTCGAGCTCGACCGGCCACCAGGTCAGCTGGTCGTCGATGTGGGCGAGCAGCTCGGCGCGCAGGTCGTCGGCGCCCGGGTCGGCGTGCTCGAGCACCGCGTGCACGAGGGAGCCGAAGGTGGCGCCCACGGGCAGGTCGGCCATCGGCGACGGCAGTGCATCCGGTGTTTCGAGGCTCGGCGCTGGCGCGCCTCGCACCTCAACCGCCGGAGAGAGGTCCTCGTCGTCCTTGACCGCCACCTCGGGCTCGCTCGCCACCCCCGGCTGCCCGTGGGTCGCGGCGACGTCGACCTTGCTCAACGCCGAGTAGGAGGTACGCCGCCACTCCGTGTCGACCGCCCGCGTGAACGACCGCGCGCCCAGCTCGGGCACCTCGGGCGGCACGAACGCACCCGCGTGGTCGGCCGGCACGGCCATCTCCGGCGACGGACCACCGCGGTCGCGCCAGGCGGCGAACAGGCTGGTGACGGTGTCCTCGTCGGGGACGGCCGGCGCCGGCGGGACCGTGGGCTCCATCCCCTTGCCGTCGGCCGCCGGCCGGCGCATCAGCAGCCGGTGCAGGGGCGACGCCTCCGCGTTGCGGGTCGGCGCCCACCACGCGACGACCTGGCTCTGCGCGCGGGTCAGCGCGACGTAGAGCAGCCGCAGCCACTCGCCGGCCTCCTCGTCGGCCCACCGGCGCACGTGGTCGCCCCAGTCGGGGCCCGAGCCGCCGACGTCGATGCAGCGCCGGCCCTCGGCGTCGTGGAAGAGCGGCCGCTGCGGCTTGCCGACGTGGCGGTCGGCGAGGGCGGGGAGGTAGACGACGGGGTACTGCAGGCCCTTGCTCGCGTGGATCGTGACCAGCTGCACGGCGGCCGCGTCGGAGTCGAGGCGCCGGGTCCGCTCGGCGCCGCGGCCGTCGCGGGCCTCGACGACCTGCTCGCGCAGCCACGCCAGCAGGGCGACCGCACCCATCTGCTCGCGCTGCGCGACCTCGTGCAGCACCTCGCCGATGTGACGGATGTCGGTCAGCGTGCGCTCGCCGCCCACCCGGGCGAGCAGCCGCTCCGGCATGCCACCGGACACGGCCGCCTCGACGACGGCGGCCACGCCGCGGCGGGCCAGCGCCTCCGACCACGACCGCAGCCGGTCGCCGAGCTCGTCGGTCAGGTCGTCGCCGCCGCGATCGAGCCCGGCGGCGTCGACGCCGAGGAAGCAGGTGAGCGCTGCGGCGCGCACCCGCGGGGTCCGGTGCGGCTGCTCCAGCGCCTCCAGCAGCGAGAGCCACTCGCCGGCCGCCGGGGTCGCGAACACGCTCCCGCCGCCGGCGATCACCGCCGGGACGCCCACCTCGAGCAGCGCGGCGCGGGCCGCGGACAGGTCGGCGTGGCGGTAGCAGATCACCGCGACGTCGCTCGGCCGCAGCCGGCGCCCCTCGAAGGTCGCCTCGCTCGTGACGAGGTCGCGGATGTCGTGGGCGAGGTCCCGGGCGATGTGGGGGCGCACCTTGCCGACGGGCAGGGCCGTGGGGCCGCGCCTGCCGAAGGTCTCCCGTCGCACGACCCGCACCCGGAACGGCGCCGGCCTCGGCGCCCCCACCAACCGCGACTCCTGGTGGTGAGCGGTCACCTCGCGCACGACGATCCGCGCGTCGCCCAGCTCGGCTCCCTCCAGCAGCGCCTGGAAGCCGGCGAGCAGGCCGGCGTCGCTGCGGCGGTTGACCCCCAGCGTCTGGCGGGTCGTGGCCGTCCCGGACGCGGTGAGGTAGGTCGTCACGTCGCCCCCGCGGAAGGCGTAGATCGCCTGCTTCGGGTCGCCGATCAGCACCATCGTGGAGTGGCCGGAGAAGGCGCGGTCGAAGACCTGCCACTGCACGGGGTCGGTGTCCTGGAACTCGTCGACGAGCACGATCCTCCAGCGCTCGCGCATCCGCACGCGCGCCGGGGAGTCGTCGGGCTCGAGCGCCGTGGCGAGCTGGCTGAGCAGGTCGTCGTACGACAGCACGCCGAGGCGGCGCTTGCGCCGGTCGAGCTCGGCGCGGACGGCGCTGGCGAAGGCCACCCGGCGACCGGCCGGGTCCTCGCGGGGCAGGTCGTCGGGGACCAGCCACGCCTGGGGGTCGTTGACGACCGTGCGGGCGATCGCCATCGCCTCGCTGTGCTGGAAGACGGGCGCCGAGCCGTCGGGCTGGTGCGCGAACGCACGGAGGTAGAGGTCGTCGACGACCTCGACCAGCAGGTCGTCGAGGTCCTCCACCAGCCGGGCCCGGGCGTCGGTGTCGCCCGCGACACCGAGCGAGTCGAGCACCAGCGAGCAGAACTGGTGGATCGTCGCGATCGTCGCGGCGTCGAAGTCGGCCAGCGCCTGGGCGACCCGCGCGTGCCGGAGGCGCCGGACGTCGGGCGGGCAGTCGAGCAGCAGCTGGATGACGTCGGTCGCCGCGGGGTCGGGGACGGCGTCGTCGGCGAGCGCGCGCTCGGCCTCGACGAGCTGGTGGCGCACCTGCTCGCGCAGCTCCTGGCTGGCCGCACGACCGAACGTCACGACGAGCAGCTGCTCGAGGGGCACACCCTCCTCGGCGACATAGCGGGTCACCAGGGCCCCGATGGTCCAGGTCTTGCCGGTGCCGGCGCTGGCCTCGAGCAGAGTGGTGCCGGTCGGCAGCGGGCCGCGGATGTCGAAGGGTGGCAGTGACTCGATCACAGCTGGGCCACCCTCTCCGCGCCGCCGAGCAGCGGCTCCCACAGCTGCCACGCCACCTCCGGCAGCCCGGCCTCGAGCAGGACCTCGACCGGCGCACCGGCGCCCCAGATCCGGCGGTGGGCCGGGTCGTCGTCCTCGCCCTTGATGCCCCAGTCGTTGTAGGGGTCGGTCGCCCAGGCCTTCGCCGCGGCCTCGGCCGGGTCGACGTCCATGCCGCGCAGCTGCTTCGCGTGGGCGTCCGCCCAGGCGTACGCCGTGTCGAGGGGCATCGGCAGCGGGCGGGCGCGGCCGGCGTCGTACAGGTCGACGACGGAGCGCAGCCACTGCGCCGCTCGGTGGTCGAGCGGGCCGACGAGGGCACGCTGCGGCCCCGCCTTCGAGCGGGCGATGGCGTGACCGGTCCAGCTCTCGTCGGGGTGGGCCGCCGACAGGGCGAGCACCTCGAGCCAGGAGGCGAGCCGCTGCTTCGGCTTGAGCCGGGAGTACGACAGCGACACGACCTGGTTGCCGTGCACGCGCGGCACGGTGCCGGTCAGCCGGCGACCGTCGCCGAGGTCGACGTCGACGTCGATCGTGCGCGGGGCGGCGGTGCGGACCTGGGCGCTGCGGGTGAACAGCTCCTGGCACTCCTGGACGACCTTGGTCAGCTCGCCCCGGCCGAGGTCGAAGGGCGGGAGCGTGCCGCGCAGCTGCTCGGCGGTCATCACCGCCTGCGCGGTCGCGCCCGGGTCGTCGGCCGCGAGCACCTCACGCAGCAGGCGGTCGCCGATCTGCCAGACCTCCAGCCCGTTGAGGGACACCGGGATCGCGTCGGCGACCTGGTCGGGCTCGAACGGGGTCGCCACGTCGAGGCGGCTGCGCAGGAAGGTCCGGGCAGGGCGGTGCACGAAGGCCACCAGGTCGGCGAGGGTCACGTCGGCCACCGGCGCGGGCGGCAGCGCGCCGTCGAGGAACGGCGGGGCCGGGGTGCGCTCGCGCACCGAGGCCCGGGCTCCCGCGAGGGAGGCGCGGTCGAAGCTGAACGGCCCGCGGGTGCCGAGCTCGCCCGGCGCGTGGTTGCGCACGTCGTACGACTGCAGCGGGTGGCGCACCACGACGTGGTCGCGCACGGGCGCCGCCGCCGTGCGGTCGAGCGCGTCGACCAGCTCCCCGAGGGGTACGGCGGGCGGCCGCTCCGCTCCCGTGTGCTCGGTCGCGCCGGTGTAGGTGATCACCAGCCGCTCCCCCGCCGCGAGGATCGCGTCGAGCAGCAGCTGCCGGTCCTCGCCCCGGCGGTCGCGCTCGCCGACGAGCGGGTCGCGGCCGAGCACGTCGTCGCCGTCGACCCCGGTGGCGCGGGGGAAGACGCCGTCGTCGAGGCCGACCAGGCACACGACGCGGTGCGGCACCGAGCGCATCGGGACCATGGTGCAGACGGTGAGGGTGCCGGTGCGGAAGTTGGCGCGGGTCGGGCGGCCGGCGAGCCGGGCCTGCAGCAGCGCGCGCACGTCGGCCAGCCGGAGGGGGACGTCGGGGGCGCTCTGCTCCGCGCTGGCCCGGGCCCGGGCGAGCTCGCGCTCGAACTGCGGCAGCTGCCAGGCGTCGTCGGCGTCGACCTCGCACAGGTCGCGCACGCCGGTCGCCACCGCGTCGAACCAGTCGCCCGCCGCCTGCGCCGCGTCGAGCGCGGCCAGGCAGGCGCCGAGCCGGGTGACGGCCTCGCCGAGCCGGCCGACCAGCTCGATCTCGCCGCTCGCGATGTCGTCGACCGGGAGACCGCGGCCGAGGCTGCGGTGGTCGTCGCCGCTCATCGCGACGCCCAGGAGAAGCCGGTCGAGCCCGGCCCGCCAGGTGTTGTGCTCGAAGCCCTCCATCGCGTACGCCGCCCGCTGCGTGCCGTCGATCCCCCAGCGCACGCCGGCCTCCGCGACCCAACGGGTGATCCGCGCCAGGTCGTCGTCGCTGAACCCGAACCGCCGCCGGCACAGCGGCCGCGACAGCAGGTCGATCACCTGCGACGCCGTCGCCCGACCACCGGCGAGCTCGACGAGCGCGACGGCCACCGCCAGCAGCGGGTTGGTGCTGCTGGCGGCCCGATCGGCCAGCCGGACGCGCAACTGGTGGGCGGGGTGCAGCCCGTCGCCGGACTCGTCGTCGGTGATCAGCTCGCCCAGACCGAAGCCCGCCGAGATGAGCGGGGCGTAGGTCTCGATGTCGGGACACATCACGACGATGTCGCGCGGCTCGAGCGTCGGGTCGTCCTCCAGCAGACCGACCAGCACCTCGCGCAGCACGTCGATCTGGCGGGCCGCGCCGTGGCAGGCGTGGACCTGGATGCTGCGGTCGTCGGTACTGGGCAACCTCCCGGCGCGGGTGTCCGCACCGGGAGCCGCGTTGGCCCGCAGGTCGCCCTGCAGCCAGCCGAGCAGGGTGTCGGGAGTGGCCGGCTCCGGGGCCGCGCCCGCGTCGACCGCCTCACCCGCGGCGACCCGGGCGCCCAGCACGGTCGCCAGCTCGCGGGAGTCGCGGCCGAGCGAGGCGAGCAGCGGGTGGCCCGCCAGCCCGGCCGACGTCGCCTCGGATCGCCGCCGCACCTCGGCGCCGTCCGCCACGACGGCGTCCCACAGGGCGGCCGACGGCTGGGCCAGCCAGAGGTGGACGTCGCGGTGGGTGGCGAGGGCGACCAGCAGGTCGATCTCCGTCTCGGGCAACCGGGTGTGGCCGAAGAGCGAGAGCCGGTCGGGCAGGTCGAGCCCGTCGACCTCCCCGTCACGCAGCGCGGCACAGACCCGTGCATGGCGTTGGTCGGGCGCCTCCTCGTGACCGGCCGCCGCCATCCGGGCGAGCAGCCGTCGCCACAGCTCGGCCTCCCACACGAGGTCGGGCGCCAGCGCACCACCGGCACCGTCGGTGTCGCGGCCCTCGCGCCAGTCGGTGACGAGCGCGGGCCGCTGGACGGCGTACGACGCGAAGAGCTCCGCCAGCCGCCGCGCGACCGACCACCGGCGACTCCGGCGCAGCTCGCCCTCCTCGCCACCGATGCCGTGCCCGAGGTGTGTCGACAGGGTCGCGCACCACGGCTGGCCGACGCTGTCGTCGATGGTCGCCAGCAGCGGCCAGACCAGCCGGTCGGGGTGCCACGGGTCGTCGGCCGCGCGACCGAGCAGCAGCCCGACGAGCGAGGCCGGCTGCAGGAAGTCGACACCGGCGCACACGCCGTCGCCCCCGCGCGGGCCCGTGCCGAGCCGGTGCGAGAGCCGCTGGGTCAGCCACCGCTCCACGCCCCGCGCCGGCACCACGACGACCTCGCTCGCGAAGGGGTCGTCCGGCGGGGTCGCCAGCAGCGTGCCGAGCTCGTCGGCGAGCAGGTCGGTGCGCGCGGCGCGGTGGAGGTGGAGGGTCATGACGGGCCGAGACTAGACGTCGGGTCCGACCGATTCCTCACGACCCAGCGCGGCGTTCATCGTCACCCGTCCCCGCTCGATCGCGTTCGCGATCGAGTCCAGGTCGCTGCTCAGCCGGCCCACGTCGGGCGAGCCGAGCGGGGGGCGCACCTCGACGAGCGTGGCCACCGGCGCGGCGCTGGACTCGGCGAGGTGGAGGTCGTCGGCGGCGTAGGTCTTGTGCCGGTCGACGTGCGCACGCCCCGCCTTCCACCCGTGCCGGAGGAAGTACGGCGCCAGCAGGGCCCGCTCCAGCCGCGACGGCGGCTCGGCGTACTGGTCCGAGCGCCGCGTGCGCAGCACGAGCACGTGCGTGGCCCCGTCGGCCAGCGCCCGGCGGTAGGGCACGCCCTCGGAGAGCCCGCCGTCGACGTACGTCCGTCCGCCGATGCGCACCGGACGGCCCGCCAGGAGCGGCAGGCACGAGCTGGCGCGCAGCGCGGTCTGCAGGCTCCGCCGGTCGGTGACGTACGACGCCAGGTCGGTCCCCTCGCCGGTGCGGGCGTCGGTCGCCATCGGGTGGAAGCCGATCGGGTTGGCGAGGATCGCCTCGAAGTCCATCGGCGTGATCGACTCGTAGACGTGGTGGACGAGCAGGCCGAGGTCGATGAGCGGTCCGCCGCGCAGGACCCGCCGCGGGTTGGTGATGCCGGCGGCCGCGACCTCGGGCCAGGCCCAGCTGCGCATCCACCGCTGCGCCTCGCCGGTCAGCAGCCACGCGGCGTTCAGCGCGCCGCCGGAGGTGCCGTAGACGTCGTCGAAGGCGTCGGTCAGGCCGGCCTCGTCGAGCGCGAGCGCCATGCCCGCGGAGTAGGCGGCGCGGTTGCCGCCGCCCTCGATGGCCAGCGCGATCCGGAGCCCGTCCTCACGTCGCCCGGGCCGGCTGCCCGCCGCACGCCGGGCCTCGAGCGCCTCGAACAGGGAGAGCCCGCTCATGACCGGTCGAGCTCCCTCACCACCCGGGCCGGGTTGCCGAGCGCGAGCACGCCGGCGGGCAGGTCCTTGGTGACGACCGACCCCGCGCCGACCACGGTGTCCGCCCCGATCGTGACGCCGGGACAGACGATCACGCCGCCGCCGAGCCAGACGTTGTCGCCGATCGTGATCGGCTTCGCGGCCTCCCACTTGTCCCGGCGGGGACCCGCCTCGAGCGGGTGGATGGGCGTCAGCAGCTGGACGTTGGGCCCGATCTGGACGTCGTCGCCGATCACGATCTCCGCGACGTCCAGGGCCACGAGGCCGAAGTTGGCGAAGGTACGGGCACCGACCCGGATCTGCGTGCCGTAGTCGACCTGCAACGGCGGCCGGATCGTGACGTCCTCGCCCACCTCGCCGAGCAGCGCCTCGAGCAGCTCGCGACGACGCTCACCCTCCCGGGCGGTCGTCGCGTTGTACGCCGTCGTGAGGTCGACCGCGCGCTGGTAGGCCTCCAGCAGGTCGGCGTCGTCGGCGACGTACCAGTCACCCGCGAGCATCCGCTCGCGCATGCTTCGGTCGTCGCCGGGCTCGGGACGTCGGAAGGTCACGACTCCTCCTTGTGCCGCCGCATCCGCTCGCGTTGCTCGTGGGCGTCGTCGTCGGCCTCGTCGATCTTCGACTCCAGCGCGGCCCGCGCCTCGGGCTTGCCGTGGAAGCGGCGGTAGGAGTAGACGAGCAGCCCGAGCGCGATCAGCGACGACAGGATGAGCGTGACGCCCGTCCACGGTCCGCCCACGAGCCACCACTTCTCGTCGATCGGCCACCACGACGGGACGTCGGGCTTGACGATCCAGAGCGCACCGAACGCGCCCAACCCGAGCGCGCCGAGGGTCGAGGCGATGATCCGGGGCCAGGTCTCGACGCCCTCCGCGGCGGCCCGAAGGGCACGGAGCAGGACGGGGTCGAGCAGCCGCTCGGCCCAGGTGTACTGCTGCGAGAGGACGGCGAGGCCGGCCGCCATCAGCAGCAGCCCGGGACCGGGCAGCACCATCGCGGCGATGCCGGCGAGGAGCAGGACCCAGCCGAGGATCTCCAGCAGGATCCGCTTCGCTGCCCCCGTCACCGGCCGCCTCCGAACTTGTCCAACCACACCAGCACGTCCTCATCGGCGTTGCCGTGCGCGGCGGCGATGCGCGCCCACCTCAGGGCCATCGCGTGGAAGCGGAGCGGGTTGTAGACGTCCTCCTCGCGGGAGAAGAGCCCGTCGCCGGCGTACGTCATGATCGTGATGTTCGGCTCGGTCAGCATCGTCCCGTCGCCCGGGTCCGGCATCGGGTTGAGCACCTCGCAGACCAGGCGGCCCTGCTCGGCGTCGACGACCTGCCAGCTGATCGGGAAGCCCGGCATGACCCGGCCCGGGTACGACGTCATCGTCCGCACCGCCCACTCCCGGATCTCGTCACGGCCGTGGAAGGTACCCATCGCGTGCTCGACGTACTCCGCGTCCGGCGTGAACAGATCGGCGTAGCCGGTCCACTCGCCGGTCTCCGCCATCACGGCGACCTTCTCGTGGAAGACGGCGTAGGCGTCGGTGATCTCGGCGGCCGTGAAGGCGACCGCGGGGGTGCCGGTCATGGAGTCGATCCAATCAGGTGAGGGCAACCGGGGCACTACGCTTCGGTCATGCCGCGGGGATCCTTGTCCAGCCGGAGGGGCCCCTTCGGCTCCCGGCTGCTCGGCCCGCGCGACCAGGGGCCCCGCCAGCTCCGCATCCGGATCCAGGTCCTGCTGACCGTCCTGCTGGTCTCGACCAACCTGATCGGCGCGCTCGTCGTCTTCGTCGTCAACACCTGGGCGATCCCCTCGCCGTCCCCGAACAGGGAGATGGTGATCGCGCTGGCGATCGCCATCCCGACGTACGTCTTCACGGCGGCGGCCGTCGGCGCCATCTGGGGTACGACGACGTCCCTGCGCGCGCTGCGCTGGGCGACCCAGCCGGGCGTCGACCCCGACCACACCCAGCGGGCGCGTGCCCTGCGGGTCCCGCTCACCCTCACCACGATGCAGCTGCTGATGTGGGGCGTCGGGACGGTGCTGTTCACGCTGCTCACCGTCTTCCTGCAGCCCTCGCGCGCCCTCGGCACCGGACTGACCGTGGGCATCGGCGCCGTCGTCGTGGCCGGCGTGTCCTACCTCCTGACCGAGTTCTCGCTGCGCCCGATCGCGGCGCGGGCGCTCGCCGACGTGCGGGTGACCGAGAAGGTGCGCGGCGTCGGCGTGGGCCCGCGGATGGCGATCTTCTGGATCCTCGGCACCGGCGCGCCGGTCGTCGGCCTGATGATCGCCGCGATCCTGGCGCTGACGCCGGCCGGTGAGGACGCGACCCTGCAGCAGCTCGCCGTCGTCACGATCATCGTCTGCGGGATCGTGCTCGTCTTCGGCTTCCTGCTCACCGACCTCAACGCCCGCGCCGTCGTCGCGCCCCTGCTGTCGCTGCGCGACGCGATGCGCGAGGTCGAGGCGGGCCACCTCGACGCCGACGTCGTCGTGTACGACGGCACCGAGCTCGGGCAGCTGCAGTCCGGCTTCAACGACATGGTCACCGGGCTCCAGGAGCGCGAGCTGATCCGCGACCTGTTCGGCCGCCACGTCGGCCAGGAGGTCGCGGCGGCGGCCGCCGCGGTCGGCGCCGGAGAGGTCGAGCTGGGCGGCGAGACCCGCGTGTGCTCGGTGCTCTTCGTCGACCTGGTCGGCTCGACGACGTACGCGACCCAGCACGGGCCGACCGAGGTCGTCGCCGTGCTCAACCGGTTCTTCGGCGTCGTCGTCGACGAGGTCGACCGCCACCACGGACTGGTCAACAAGTTCATCGGCGACGCGGTGCTCGCGATCTTCGGCGCCCCCGTCGAGCACGCCGACCACGCCGCCGCCGCGCTCGCCGCCGCGCGGGCGATGGCGAGCCGGCTCGCCGTCGAGGTGCCCGAGGTCGGCGCCGGCGTCGGCGTCGCGACCGGCCAGGTCGTCGCCGGCAACGTCGGCCACGAGCAGCGCTTCGAGTACACCGTCATCGGCGACGCCGTGAACTCCGCCTCCCGCATCACCGACCTCGCCAAGGACGTCCCCGGCTGCGTGCTCGCGGCGTGGGACTCGGTCGAGGCGGCGCGGGAAGCGGGGTCGATGGAGGCCGAGCGCTGGGTCGAGCACGGTGAGACCATGTTGCGCGGGCGAGGCGAACCGACCCGCCTGGCCGTACCGGCAGAGGGGGCCGTGTGATGCGTCGGATGATCGGGGCGTACGTCGCGGGGGTGGTCGCCGTCGCGGGGGTTGCTGCTCCGGCAGCGGCTGAGGACGAGCCGCCGCCGCAGGTGCGGATCGTCAACGCTCCGCCCTTCATTCCGATCGACGCCAAGCCCGTGCTCATCGGCGCGACGCTCGACCAGACGCCTGCGGGCGATCCCCCCGTGCTCTACGAGTGGGACCTCGACGGGGACGGGTTCGACGACGGCACCAACAACGCGATCATCTGGAACCCGGCGGAGCATGACCTCGGGACCTTCACGATCACGGTTCGAGCCACCGTCAACGGAATCACGTCGACGGCCTCGACGGAGATCCTCGTGATAGCTGCCTTCAAGGTCGGACTCGGCAATCCGGTCGCTGTCGCAGGCCGCAAGAGCTCCATCGGCGCGACCGTCTCCAACTACCCGCTCAACAGCGTCCTGACGTTCTCGTGGGAACTCGACGGCGACGGGGACTTCGATGACATCGCCGATCCCCATGACGACCTCGTCGAGCCGATCTGGGCCACGCCGGGCGAGTACCCGATCCAGGTCAAGGTGATCCACGACCAGCTGGCAGACCCCGTCCCTGTCACGGCATCCACCATCGTCAAGGTCATTCCGCCCGTCACCCTCACCGCCGCCAGCATCAGCGGAACGTTGAAGGCGGGCTCCCTGCTCACCGCCACGGGCGCGACCCCGACACCCTCCGACGCCGAGCTCACCCGGAGCTGGCTGCGCGACGGCACGCCGATCGCCGGCGCGACCGGGACGACGTACAAACTGACGACGGCTGACGCAGGCCGGCGCATCAGCGTGCGGGTCGATGCCGCCAGGGACGGCTGGGGTGACGCCCTCCCGGTGAGCAAGACCGTCAACGTCGCCGCCGCCTGCACCGTCCGCCCCACCTTCACCGGCACCGCCCGCGTCGGCCGCACGCTCACCGGCAGCAAGGGCACCTGGCGACAGGTGGGCCACACCTTCAGCTACCGCTGGCTGCGCGACGGCAAACCCATCACCGGCGCCACCCGGACGACGTACACGACGACCCGCGCGGACCGCGGCCACCTGATCACCTTCCAGGTGACGGCGAAGCGGAGCGGCTTCCCGACGGTGACGGCGAAGAGCGCCGCCCGCAGGATCTCCTGACCACGCGAGTGCCCCGACCGCGCCGGCGCCGTTGACGTCATACGAAGCGGGCGTCATAGCGCTCGGTTCGTATGACGCCCCGCCCCCACCACCACGCGGTCCGGGGGAGGTCATACGAAGCGGGCGTCATAGCGCTCGATACGTATGACGTCCCGCCCCACCACCACACGCCCCGGGGGACGTCATACGAAGAGGCCGTCATGACGCTCGGTTCGCATGACGCCCCGCCCCCACCCCCACGCGCCCCGGGGGAGGTCATACGAAGCGGGCTCTCCGACGCTCGGTTCGTATGACGCCCGCGACGGATCCCGCTCGGAGTCGACTCAGCCGATCGCGTCGAGGGCCCGGGCGACCCGCTCGAGCAGCCGGCCGGTGTCGACCTCGGGCAGCACGTCGCCGAGCTGGGCGTCGCGCTGCAGGACCGCCAGTCCGTGGACCGCGGCCCAGCCCATGACGGCCAGCTCCTCGGTCGGGACGGCGGCGCCCCAGCCCTCGGCCTGGGCCGCGGAGACGATCTGGACGAGCAGGTCGCGGTGCAGGCGGCGCACGTCGAGCAGGCGCGGGTCGTCGGCGTGCAGCAGCTCGGGGCGGAACATGACGTCGAACATCGTGGGGTGCCGCGTCGCGAACTCCACGTACGCCGCACCCGCGGCCGCGACCTGGGCCCCCGACGCGATCCCGTCGGCCCCGACCGCCTCGACCGCTGCGGCCGACTGCTCGAGCAGCAGCTCGAAGCCCTCGACGGCCAGCGCGGTGAACAGTCCGGCCCGGTCGTCGAAGTGGTGGGCGGTGGCCTGGTGGGACACCCCGACCCGGCGGGCGATCCCGCGCAGGCTGGCCTTGGCGGGGCCGCTGGTCGCGATCTCCTGCTCGGCGGCGCGGAGCAGGCGCTGACGCAGGTCGCCCACGGTCATCGCCCGAACCTCATGCCCCCGATTCTGCCCCAGCCTGCTCCGGGCGCTGCGGCCACCACAGCCGCCGTCCGAGCAGGGTCGCGAGCGCCGGGACCAGGAGCGAGCGCACGACGAAGGTGTCGAGCAGCAGGCCGACCGCGATCGTGAAGCCGACCTGGCCGATGGTCGTGACCCGTCCGGCGAGCAGCGCCATCATCGACACCGCGAAGATCACGCCGGCCGAGGTGATCACGCCGCCCGTGGCCGCGGTCGCCCGCGCGATGCCGGCGGCCGACCCGTCGGGCGCCTCCTCGTGCATCCGTTTCGTCAGCAGGAGGTTGTAGTCGGCGCCGACGGCCACGAGGATCACGAAGGCGATGGCGGCGACGGTCCAGTCGAGCTGGATGCCCAGTCCGTACTGCCACACCAGCACGGAGAGGCCGATCGCGGCGCCGTACGACAGAACCACCGTGGCCATCAGCGCGAACGCCGCCACCAGGCTGCGCAGCAGCAGGAGCAGCACGAGGAAGACCGCGACCAGCGCGCCGGCAGCGATGACCTCGAGGTCGGACTGGGAGTAGTGCCGCAGGTCGTTGTTGGTCGCCGCCATGCCGGTGACCGCGACCGTGGCGTGGTCGAGCCGGGTCCCGTTGAACGACGTCTCGATGATGTCGAGGACCTCCTCCGAGCGCTGCGCCGCCTCGGGCCCGAAGGCATCGGTGTCGCCGAGGACCGCAATCCGCGCGGTGCGGCCGTCCTCGGAGACGAACAGCCTGCTGGCGCTGGCGAACGACTGGTTCGAGAGCGCCGTCGGCGGCAGGTAGAACCCGCCCGCACCCGCGCCGTCGGCCTCGCGCCGCGTCGTGCGGAGGTGGCGTACGGCGACCGCGAGTCCCTCCTCGAGCTCGGGCAGCGACGCCGCGACCTGCTCGGTGCCGCCGCGCAGCCGGTCCGCACCGGTGGCGAGCTGGTCGGCCCCGCCGGACAGCTCGTCGAGCCGGTCGGCGAAGGTGCGCTGGCCGGCGGCCAGCTGCTGGGTGCCACCGCGCGCCTGCGCGAGGCCGCTGCGGAGCTGGCGCAGGCCGGCGCGGAGGTCGCCGGTCCCCCGCGCGAGGGTCCGGGCGCCGCGGGCCGCCTCGCGCAGGCCGGGCAGGAGCTGGTCGCGCTCGGCCTCCCAGATCCTCTTGATGCCGGTCCGGGCCTGGCGGCAGGCCGGGTCGAGGCCGCAGGTGAGGGACTTGGTGGCCAGGGCGTCGTACACGAGGCCGAGGGAGTCGACCGCGAGCTGGACCTGGTCGGCGGCGGTGGTGAGCCCGTCGGCGAGGGAGGCCGCGCCCTCGCGCAGCCCGCCCGCGCCGGTCACGCTGGCGTCCGCACCGTCGAGCAGCTTGGTCATCCCGCGGGAGAGGCGAGCCGTGGCGGTGGCGATCCGGTCCGCACCGGCGACCGCCCGGTCCGCGCCGTCGGCCAGCTGGCTGGCGCCGTCGTCGAGCTGCCCGGCCCCGTCGGCGAGCTGCTCCGCGCCACCAGCCCCCTTCGCGACCCGGTCCTTGGCCTCGCCGAGCCGGTCGCCGATGAGGCCGGACTGGTACGCCACCGACGCCTGGGTGATCGGCTCGCCGGTCGGCCGGGTGATCGTGCGGACGAGCGCGACGCCCTCGTGCTGCTCGACCGCCGCGGACGCGCGCTCGATGAGGGCGAGGTCGCGGGTGTTGCGCAGGTCGTGGTCGGCCTGGATGACGACGTAGTCGGGCAGCACCTCGTTGACGGGGAAGTGCCGGGCGAGCAGGGCGTACCCGCGGTTGCTCTCGGCGTCGTCGGGGAGCGGCTCGCGGATGTCGTACGACAGGTCGACCAACGGGAAGAGCGCCGCCAGGAGCGCGAGCGGGACCAGCGACGCGGCGAGCATCCGCACGGGGTGGGCGGCGACGAGGTTCGCGACCCGCTGCCAGGCCCCGGCGGCCTTCGACTCGCGGGGCTCGGCCCAGCCCCGCTTGCCGGCGAGCGCCAGCAGCGCCGGGGTGAGGGTCAGGCTGAGGACCAGGTTGACCGCGATGCTCACGGCGACCGCCGGCCCCGTCGTGTTGAAGAAGCCGAGGTCGGCGAAGACCATGCACAGCGTCGCCAGTACGACGGTGACGGCCGACCCGGCGATCACCCCGCCGACGCGGGTCGCCGCGATGGCCGCGGCCTGCGCCGGCTCGACGCCGAGGCGCCGCTGCTCGTGGTAGCGGGCGACCAGGAAGACCGCGTAGTCGGTGCCGGCGCCCAGCACGATCGCGGTGAGGAAGGAGCCACTGAAGGTGGAGACCGCGAAGAAGTCCTCCATGCCGCACCATGCGACCACTGCCCGCCCGACGCCGAGGCCGAGCCCGACGACGCCGAGCACGATGAGCGGGATCGCGACGGCGCGGTAGATGAGGAAGAGGATCAGCGCGATCAGGCCGATGGTGACGATGGTGATCCGTACGACGCTGTGCTCGGTCTCCGTCGTCAGGTCGACCACCGTCGCGGTCGGCCCGGTGACCTCGACGGTCAGGCCGTCGGGCGCGCGCTCGCGCACGATGTCGCGGACCGCCGTCACCTGCCGCATCGACGCCGGGGCGCCGGTCGCGCCGGTGATGCCGACCAGCAGGTAGCGCGCCTGCCCGTCCTTGCTGGTGAGCGCCTTGCGCAGCTCCGGGCGGCGCAGGTCCTGCACGAAGACGACGTCGTCCTTGTCCTTCGCCAGCTCCGTGACGAGCGACTCGGCGTAGCGCCGGTCGGCCGCGGTCAGCCCGGCGGGGCGCTCCATCGCGACCACGATGTAGCTCTCGCTGCCGCCGTTGCCGAACGCCTCGTCCATCGCCTCGACGGCGACCATCGACGGCGCGTCGTCGGGGACCATCGGCGAGGAGTCCTGCCCGGCGATCACCTCGAGCTGCGGCACCGCCACGTTCATCACCACGGTGAAGGCGAGCCAGGCGCCCACGACCCACGCCGCCCGTCGTACGACGAGACGGGCGAAGCCCGCCGCCTTCGTGCCGGTGTCCCCGCCGGCCGTCCCCATGCCCATCCGCCGAAACTAGAACCCGTTCCTTGCCAGTGGCAAGGAGATGTGTCGGGAGCCACTCGACGCCCTCCTGCCGACCGCTGGTGTGGCAGGCTCCACCGCGTGAGCGCAGACCCCGCCTTCCAGCCCGATGCCATCGTCGTGGGAGCCGGCCTCGCCGGGCTCGTCGCGACCTACGAGGCCACCCGCGCCGGCAAGAAGGTGCTGGTCCTCGACCAGGAGAACCGCGCCAACCTCGGCGGGCAGGCGTTCTGGTCGCTGGGCGGGCTGTTCTTCGTCGACTCCCCCGAGCAGCGCCGGATGGGCATCAAGGACTCCCGTGAGCTGGCCTGGCAGGACTGGCAGGGCTCGGCGGCGTTCGACCGGATCGGCGAGGACCCCGACGACGAGGGCCCTGACCGCGGCGAGGACCACTGGGGCAGCCGGTGGGCAAAGGCGTACGTCGACTTCGCGGCCACCGAGAAGCGCGACTACCTCCACGGGCTCGGCCTGAAGTCACTCACCTTCGTGGGCTGGGCCGAGCGCGGCGACGGCTCCGCCAGCGGCCACGGCAACTCGGTGCCCCGCTTCCACCTCACCTGGGGCACCGGGCCCGAGGTGGTCCGGATCTTCCAGGAGCCGGTCGAGGCCGCGGAGGCGGCCGGGCTGGTGCGCTTCGGGTTCCGGCACCGGGTCGACGAGCTGGTCGTCGAGGACGGTGCGTGCGTCGGCGTGCGGGGCTCGGTCCTCGAGCCCTCCGACGACCTGGCGCGTGGCGTGAAGTCGTCGCGCGAGGTCGTCGACACCTTCGAGCTGCGCGCGCCCGCCGTCGTGGTGACGTCCGGCGGCATCGGCCACAACTTCGAGCTGATGCGCGCCAACTGGCCCACCGAGCGGGTCGGTCCGGCGCCCGAGCACATGATCGCCGGCGTCCCGGCCCACGTGGACGGGCGGATGCTCGCGATCACCGAGTCCGCGGGCGCCAGCCTGGTCAACAAGGACCGCATGTGGGCCTACGTCGAGGGCATCCACAACTGGGACCCGGTCTGGCCCGACCACGCGATCCGGATCCTGCCCGGCCCGTCGTCGATGTGGTTCGACGCCGACGGCCACCGGCTGCAGGGCATGTCGGGTGTCCCGGGCGCCGACTCGATCGGGTCGATGAAGCAGGTCCTCGCGACCGGCGCCGACTACTCGTGGTTCGTGCTGACCCAGTCGATCATCGAGAAGGAGTTCGCCCTCTCCGGCTCCGAGCAGAACCCCGACTGGACCGACAAGGACATCAAGCTGATGCTCAAGGAGCGGCTCGGCAAGGGCGCGACCAGCCCGGTCGAGGCGTTCAAGGAGCACGGCGAGGACTTCGTCGTCGCGTCCACCCTCGAGGAGCTCGTCGAGGGAATGAACAAGATCGCCCGCGGCGGCCGGGTCCTCGACGCCGCGCTGCTGCGCCAGCAGATCGAGGACCGCGACCGACAGGTCGACAACGCCTACTGCAAGGACGCGCAGGTGATGGCGATCCACAACGGCCGCAAGGACCGCACGGGCAAGATCATGCGCGTCGCCAAGCCGCACAAGATCCTCGACCCCGCCCACGGCCCGCTCATCGCCGTCCGGCTGAACATCCTCAGCCGCAAGACCCTCGGCGGCATCGAGACCGACCTCGACAGCCGGGTCGTGCGCCCCGACGGCTCACGCTTCCCCGGCCTGTACGCCGCCGGCGAGGTCGCCGGGTTCGGCGGCGGCGGGGTCCACGGCTACAACGCGCTCGAGGGCACCTTCCTCGGCGGCTGCATCTTCTCGGGAAGGGCCGCCGGCCGCTCCATCGCCCGCAGCTGACCGCGCACGAGTCGGGTGGGTGAGCGTGACCCCTGGGTCACCCTCACCCACCCGACTCCGGCCTCGGTCAGTCCAGTGCGGCGGCCACGATCGCGCCGCCCTCCCGGTTGCCCAGCGCGTTCGGGTGGTACGGCGACGCCGCGCTGGTCGGGATCAATCCCTCCACCCACTTGGTGGCGATCGGCGCGCAGACACCGTGGTCCCGGCTCGGGGTCGCGAGGTCGACGTACGACGCACCGTTGCTCGCGGCCACCGCAGCCAGCTTGGCGTTGAGGCGGTCGAAGATGCCCTGCAACCACTTCGCGTCGACGGACCAGATCGGGTCGATTGGGTAGCAGCCGCTGGTCCCCCAGTAGGTGTAGTAGCTCACGAGGTACACCCGGGCACCGGGTGCGCGGGTATGGACCGACTGCACTGCGGACGCGATGCGCGCGCCCACCGCATCGATCTGGCTGGAGTACGTGTCCGGCTGGTAGCTCGAGCACGCGATGCCGAACGGCGCCGGGAGCGGCTGCATGCAGCTCGGCACGAGGACACCGAGGTTGAGGTCGTTGGCGCCGATCGTGATCGTCACGATGTCCGTGTCCGGCTTCACCGCGTCCAGCTGGGGAGCCATGTAGCCGAACCGCCGACCGGTGAGGTCCGACGTCGTCGCGCCCGAGCAGGTCACATCGGTCAGGGTCGCGCCGATCGTGCGCGCCGCAACGGACGGCCAGTTGTCGTCCGAGCGCAGGCAGTCCCAGCTGTTCTGGGTGGTCACCAGCGGGCCCGCCGCCTGGGAGTCGCCGATCGCGACCATGGTCAGGCCGTCCTCGGCCTGCGCGGGCGCCGCGACCGCGCCGGCGGCCACCGTCGCGGCGGCCAGGGCCAGAGTGCCGAGCACCCCGCCGGCTCGTGCTCCGAATTTCTTCACCATCATCGTCAGACCTCTCGCTCGTGGCGGGCGACGTCGCCCGTCAGGAATGATGGGCCACAATCCCGCGCCCCGGCGCTGGCGTTCTCGACCAAGATGAGCGGACCCACATTGTGACGGATCACAACGAGCCCGTCTGGGCGGGCTGCCCGTGTCGGCCCTTCTCGACCGCGACCACGACGCGCTGGTCGACATCGTCCTCGAGGAGCTGGTCGCCCACGTGCCCGTCTATGACCGGCTGCCACGCGAGCTCATCGACGGCGACGTCCGCCGCGTCGTCGACCACGCGCTCCGCCTCTTCCCGACCTCGCTCGCCGGAGGCCCCTCCACCGAGGAGCTCGCCTCGCTCACCGAGTCAGCGGCCCTGCGCGCCGACGAGGGGGTACCGATGGAGATGGTGCTCGCGGCGTACCACCGCGGCGCCAGGGTCGCGCTCGACCACTGCTTCGGGCAGGCCCGTCCCGACGAGCTGGACGATGCCCGTACGGTCGCGATCACCCTCGTCGACTTCATCGAACGGCTGACGACCGCCGTCGCGGCCGGTTTCGCGCGACATGGACGCACGGTCCTCGCCGAGCAGGCCGACGCGCGGCAGCGCCTCCTGGGCGCCCTGCTGGCCGGCGAGGGCTACCGGGAGGCGGCCGGACCGGCGGAGCTGGCGCTGCCCGAGGAGCTGCTGGTGGTGCGTCTCGTGGTCGGCCCCCACCCCGACGAGGCGGACCCGGACGTCGACCGCGAGGTCGCCGCGCGGCGCAAGCTGCGCCGGCTGCGCGGCGAAATCGACCGGCACTATGCCGCCCCGGTGCTCTGGCAGCCGTCGGTCGACGGCGGCCTCCTGCTCGTGCCCAGCGCCGACGACGGACGCCTCCGCAAGGCACTGCGGTCGGCCCGCCGGATCGCCGGCGCACCCGTCTGGGCGGCTGTCGCCGTGGCCAGCCCGGCAGAGGTGGCTGCCACCGCACCGCTCTGCGACGAGGTGATGGACGTCGTTCGCTCGACGGGCCGGCCGGAAGGGGTCTACGCACTCGCGGACGTGGCGCTCGACTTCCAGCTGCGGCAGGCGTCTCCTGCCCAGCCCGTTCTGGCGGCGCTCCTCGGCCCGCTCGACGACCATCCCGACCTGCTGCGGACACTCGAGGTGCACCAACGTGCCGGGATGAGCCGGCGCCGGGCGGCCGTCGAGCTCGCGGTCCATCCCAACACGGTCGACAACCGGCTGCGTCGCGTCGCGGAGCTCACCGGCCTGGACCCGACCGACCCGTCCGCCGTACCAATCATCTGGGCAGCCCTGATGGCCCGCGCCGTGGTCCGTTGAACCTCAGAGCGACGGGTCGACCAGGATCTTCGCGTGCCGCTCGGGGTCGGCGAGGTCGGTGAACGCGCCGGCCACCCCGTCGAGGCCGACCGTCCCGGTGACCAGCGGACGGACGTCGACCTTGCCGGAGGCGATCCACTGCAGGGTCTGGTGGAACTCGCTCGGGTCGTAGGCGAAGACGAAGCGCAGGTCGATCTCCTTGTTGATCGCCATCGACGGGCGGAACGAGTCCTGACCCATGCACACCCCCACCACGACGACGCGGGTGAGCAGCGGTGCGTTCGCGACGACGTGCTCGATCATCCCGGGCACGCCGACGCACTCGAAGACGACCGGCCCGCGCGGCGTCGCGCCCACCTTGTCCGCCGCACGCATCAGGTGCGCCCACGGCAGGAGCGGTACGGCGCGCAGCTTGTCCATCGCGTCGAGGCCGAGCTCGGCCAACGCGATCGCCTCGGTGAGGTAGCGCTTCGACTCGGCGAAGGACGCCCAGGGCGACTCCTCGGCCGGGTCCACCACGACGTCGGCGCCCATCTTCTCGGCGAGCGCCCGGCGACCCGGCGAGAAGTCGCTGGCGATGACGTGCCGCACGCCGGTCGCCTTGAGCATCGCGATCACGGCGAGCCCGATGGGGCCGCAGCCGATGACGACCGCCGTGTCCTTCGCCCCGACCTGTCCCCGTCGTACGGCGTGCAGGGCGACCGCCATGGGCTCGGTCAGCGCGGCCGCGTCGGCGTCGAGGCCGTCCGGGACGCGCATCGTCATCGCGGCGTCGACGAGCACCTGCTCGGCGTACCCGCCCGAGGCCTGCGCCGTCAGCCCGGTCAGGTGCACGCCGCGGTCGGTGCGCAGCACCGGCAGCGAGACGACGCGGGTGCCGACCGGCCAGGACCTCTTCGTGCGCGGGCCGTAGTCGGCGACGGTGCCGACGAACTCGTGGCCCATCACGACCCGGTCGGTCGAGCGCATGAAGTCGTCGTACCCGAGCTCGGCGACGTCGGCGGCGGTCTCGTCGCAGTGCGTGCGGGCGTGGAGGTCGGAGCCGCAGATGCCGCACCGCTCGACGTCGAGCAGGACCTGCCCGCGCGTCGGGGTCAGGTCGGGCAGGTCCTCGACGGTGAGCTGGGCCTGGTGGCAGACGACGGCGCGCATGGCGGGAGGCTACGCGGGCGGGTGGGAGTTTCACCGGCCGGCCGGTGATTCTGTCGCGCCTGGACGACGAAACTCACGCTTGGACGACGAAGTTTCATCGTCCAAGCGTGAGTTTCACCGGTCGGCCGGTGAAACTCCCAGCGACGAAAAGCACAGCACCCCGGCTCCGAGGAGCCGGGGTGCTGCGAGGAGTCGCTGGGACTCAGGCGTTGTCGAGCGCCTGGGCGACGCGGCGGTGCGCCTCCCAGATCTCCTCGGGCAGGCCGTCGAACTGGGCGAGGTGCTTCTCGCGGAAGCCCATCTCCTGCTGCCAGCGCGGGACGTCGATCGTCAGGATCGTGTCCAGGTCGGCGAGGGCCTGCTCGTCGAGGCCCTCCAGGTTGAGCTCCTCGCGCTTCGGCAGCACGCCGACGGGCGTCTGGACGCCCTCGACCTCGCCGTTGAGGTACTCCATCAGCCAGTTCAGCGGGCGGAGGTTCTCGCGGTAGCCCGGCCACAGGAAGCGGCCGTCCTCGCCACGCTGGAACCAGTTGACGTGCGCGAAGATCGGCTTCGTCGTCGCCCGGCCGAGGACCTCGAGCCAGTGCGCGGCGTAGTCGGCCTCGGAGTACGACATGAACGGGCGCATCGACATCGGGTCGTAGCGGAGCACGCCCTCGAGGCCGTCAGCGGCCGCGGTCGCCTCGGCGCCGAGCGTCAGGCCGTCGTACACGCCCTCGGCGACGTCGCGGATCGCACGGATCAGCGGCTCGCGGTCGCGGGTGCGGCCACCGAAGATGATGCCGTGGATCTCGACGCCCTTAGGGTCCTCGAAGTCCTTCGCGACGTTGGGCACGTTGGCCAGCGTGGTGGTGAAGCGGCTGTTCGGGTGCGCCCACGGGTCGTCGGCGTTCTCGGGGGCCCGGTCGGCGATGATGTCGCCCTTCCAGTCCTCCCAGCCGTCGAGGTCGGTCGGCTTCTCGCTCTTGCCCTCCCACCAGACCTCCTGGGTCTTGGCGTTGTAGGCGACGTTGGTGAAGATGGCGCCGGTGCCCGGGACGATCGAGTCGATCGCGGTCGGGTTGGTCTTCTCGTTGGTGTCCTTGGCGACACCGAAGACACCGTTCTCCGGGTTCATGCCGTAGAGCTTGCCGTCGTCGCCGACCCAGATCCACGCGATGTCGTCGCCGTAGAACTCGACGTAGTAGCGGTCGCCGAGGGCGTCGGGGGCCAGCGTCATGGCGAGGTTCGTCTTGCCCGAGGCCGACGGGAAGCCACCGCAGATGTTGTACTTCTTGCCGGTCTGCTTGTCCGTGATGCCGAGCAGCATGAACTGCTCCACGAGGAAGCCGTTCTTCCAGCCGTCGTAGGCGCCCTGGCGCAGGCCGTGGGCGATCTTGCCGAGCAGCGCGTTGCCGCCGTACGACGAGCCGAAGTGCAGGATCGTGCGCTCGTCGGCGACGGTCACGAAGTAGCGCTTGTCGTCGGGCGTGCCCTGGCCGAGGTTCTCCAGGTCGCCGGTGACGTGCACGGCCTTGACGAACGAGTCGCCCAGGTCGTTGATGTACTCCACGCCGACCCGCGCCATGCGGATCATCTGGAGGACGACGTTGCGGTTGTCGGTCAGCTCCACACCGGCGGCGAACTTCTCGACCGGCGAGCCCTTCGGCGACATGAGGTAGGGGATGACGTACATCGTCTTGCCCTCGGAGGCGCCGGTCATCAGCTCGACGAGCTTCGGCTTCATCTCCGCGGAGGGCTTCCAGTTGTTGTAGACGCCCTTGTCGGCCTCGTTGGAGGTCGCGACGATGGTGCGCTCCTCGGCGCGCGCGGTGTCCTTGTAGTAGGAACGCGAGTAGTAGAGACCCTCGCCGGCGGGAAGCAGCTCACCTGCGTCCAGCGACTCCTGGATCAGGCGCGCGTCGTCGGCCGCGGACACGACCTCGATGCGCTCTGCACCCGTGATGTTGGCCCAGTGTGCGACGTACTCACGAACGTGGGGGTTGGTGAGACCCGCCTCGTCGAGCGTCCGCTCCACATCAACCATTTGTTTCGCCAGCCTTTCGGTCCTTGTCAAGGTGTGGGCACGCTACCCCACAGCCCACCCGTAAAAATCCGGGGTTCGAATCACTCTGATCCGTGGACACCGTCGTCCGCGTGACAGTCACCATGACACCCGTTTCGCCTTCGCGCACATCGGCGCCACCACCCGAGATCGGGCCGCCTGCGGCGCCGTCCGCATTGGATCGATCGAATGCCGGAGCGGATTGACGAGCCTCCGGCGGGGTAGGACCGGCGCATGAGCTACCCACCCCAGCCGCCCCCCGCCGGACCTCCGGGCTGGGGCCCGCCGCAGGGTCCGCCCTCCGGTCCACCCCAGGGTCCGCCCCAGGGTCCGCCGCCCGGGTGGGGCCCGCCGCAGGGCCCGTCGGGTTGGGGTCCGCCCGGGCAGCCGCCGTACGGCGGAGGCGGCCCGAAGCGCAACGTCGGGCTGATCATCGGGATCGTCGCGCTCGTCGTGCTGCTGGTCGGCGGCATCGTGACGACGGCCGTCCTGCTCGCCACGCGCGACGACGACGGGGACAGGAAGGCCGGCGGCGACAGGTCCTCGTCGACCTCGGAGAGCACCGACACCCCGAGCCCCACCGAGGCCTCGTCCGCCACGGCGGACCCCTCGCCGATCGACCCGTCGTCGGCGACGACCCCCGCGACGCCGTACTCACCGACCGACGACACCGGCGACGACATCCACGGCGACGTGAAGACGTCCGACTTCCCCGGCGACTGGGACTTCCAGTACGGCGACGTGAAGCACAACGCGACGCTGCGCGACTCCTGGGACTACGACAGCTGCGGCCCCGTCGAGGACGGCTCCGTCTTCACCCAGCAGCGGTGCGAGTACGCCGTCCAGTGGAGCTATGCCGCGCTCGGCGGCAAGGCACGCGTCACCCACGTCTTCCTGGTCTTCGACTCCGAGCGCCACGCGAAGGCCGCGGAGGCCAAGCTCGACGACAAGGACCTCGACCTGCGCGACGAGTCGGTCATCAAGGACTTCGTGCAGGGCAAGTGGAACAAGAGCGTCTACGGCAACATCGTCGGCGTTACGGTCGGTACGACGAACGCCACCGTCCCGGACCGGAGGCTCCAGTCGCTGGTGAACTACATGAACACCGACTACCGCCTGGCCCTGCTCTGGAAGGGCTTCTGAGCGCGGCCGGTGGAACCACCCCGGAAAAATTGAAGCCGCCGCTGGCGTCTCGGGTCACCAGCGGCGGTGGAAGAACGATGACAGACGAGAGCGGCCGCTGTCAGCCCGTCGAAAGTAAAATTTCGCCGGTCAGCTGCGGTAGGCCGGAGCCCGGCGACTGGGCGCCGCGTCGGCACTGGCCAGCAGCGGCAGCACCCGGGGCGCGATGAGCACCGACAGCACCATGACGCTCGTCGAGCGCACGACCGACGACGACTGGTCGATGCGGACGAGGGTCGCCTGCAGCTCGGGGTGGGAGCGGGTGGCGACCCGGCACAGGACGTCGTACGAGCCGGTCGTGACATAGGCCTCGAGGACCTGCGGGATCGCGGCGAGGTCGCGGCTCACCTCGTCGAGCGCACCCTGGGAGATCTCGAGGGTGACATAGGCCTGCACCTCGTAGCCCGCGGCGGCGACGTCGAGCGTGGGGTCCCAGTCGGCGATGACGCCGGCCTCCGTCATCCGTCGCAGCCGGCTCTGGACGGTCGCCCGCGCGACCTGGGTGAGCCGGGACAGCTCGAGGTCGCCGGCCCGCGGGTGCTCGGTCAGCGCGGTGAGCAGCGCGATGTCGACCTGGTCGAGGGCGAGCGGATCAGCCATGATCCGATGCTAGTCAGATTGACCAGTCGATGCACCGTCCACCTAGGCAGAACTGGCCATTCTGACGACCTCCTGATGCGCAGGTTGTGCGGCCTCCGTCGACCCTGTTGTGCTGCTCACATGTCCCTCCAGGAGACCCTGACCAGCGAGGAGCGGCTCGCCGAGCTCGACCTCGACACGTTGAAGCAGCTCGTCGGCCTCGTCGAGTACGACGACCGCGAGGACCCGTTCCCGGTGACCGGCTGGGACGCCGCGGTCTGGGCGGTCGGCAACGCCACCCAGTCGGCCCACTTCTTCATCTCCGCCTTCGGCATGGAGCTGGTGGCGTACTCCGGTCCGGAGACCGGCAACCGCGACCACATGGCCTACGTCCTCAAGAGCGGCGCGGTCCGGTTCGTGATCAAGGGCGGCGTCGACCCGCACAGCCCGCTGCTCGACCACCACCGCAAGCACGGCGACGGCATCGTCGACATCGCGCTCGAGGTCCCCGACGTCGACAAGTGCATCGAGCACGCCCGCTCCGTCGGCGCGACGGTCCTCGAGGAGCCGCACGACCTGACCGACGACCACGGCACCGTCCGGGTCGGCGCGATCGCGACGTACGGCGACACCCGCCACACCCTCGTCGACCGCAGCCGGTACGACGGCCCGTACCTCCCCGGCTACGTCGCCCGGACCTCCACCTTCGTCAAGCGCGACGGGGCGCCGAAGCGGCTCTTCCAGGCCCTCGACCACATCGTCGGCAACGTCGAGCTGGGCCGGATGGACGACTGGGTCGAGTTCTACCGCAAGGTCATGGGCTTCACGAACATGGCCGAGTTCATCGGCGACGACATCGCCACCGACTACTCGGCGCTGATGTCGAAGGTCGTCGCGAACGGCAACCACCGCGTGAAGTTCCCGCTCAACGAGCCGGCGATCGCGAAGAAGAAGTCGCAGATCGACGAGTACCTCGAGTTCTACGACGGTCCCGGCGCGCAGCACCTGGCGCTGGCCACCAACGACATCCTGCGCACCGTCGACGCGCTGCGCGCGGAGGGCATCGAGTTCCTCAACACGCCGGACTCCTACTACGAGGACCCCGAGCTGCGCGCCCGCATCGGCGAGGTCCGGGTCCCGGTCGAGGAGCTGCAGAAGCGCGGCATCCTCGTCGACCGCGACGAGGACGGCTACCTCCTGCAGATCTTCACCAAGCCGCTCGGCGACCGGCCGACGGTCTTCTTCGAGTTCATCGAGCGGCACGGCTCGCTCGGCTTCGGCAAGGGCAACTTCAAGGCGCTCTTCGAGGCCATCGAGCGCGAGCAAGAGCGCCGCGGGAACTTCTGAGGCGACGGCGATGGCCCACTACCAGCGGATCGGGTTCGTGCCGCCGAAGCGGCACACGCAGCACCGCGCCGACGACGGACAGCTCTACTTCGAGGAGCTGATGGGCGAGGAGGGCTTCTCCTCCGACTCCTCGCTGCTCTACCACCGCACGATCCCGTCGGCGGTCGTCGAGGCCCGGGTGTGGGACTTTCCCGACCTCACCACGACCCCCAACCACCCGCTCGTCCCCCGCCACCTCACGCTGCACGACCTCTTCGACGACAGCCCCGACGGCGCCTGGACGGAGGTCGACGCCGTGACCGGGCGCCGGCTGGTGCTCGGCAACGGCGACGTCCGCATCTCCTACGCCGTCTGCGGGAAGGCCTCGCCGCTCTACCGCAACGGCATCGGCGACGAGTGCGTGTACGTCGAGAGCGGCACCGGCCTCGTCGAGACGGTGTTCGGCGTGCTGGAGGTCGGCCAGGGCGACTACGTCATCCTGCCGCGCGCGACGACCCACCGTTGGGTGCCGACCGGCCGCGAGCCGCTGCGCCTCTACGCCATCGAGGCCAACAGCCACATCACCCCGCCCAAGCGCTACCTGTCCCGGTTCGGGCAACTGCTCGAGCACGCGCCGTACTGCGAGCGCGACCTGCGCACGCCGGCCGAGCCCTTCCTCCCGGACGAGCAAGGTCCGGTCGAGGTCTTCATCAAGCACCGCGGGCCAGGCCCTGGCGGCATCGCGGGCACGGTGCACGTCGTACCCGACCACCCGTTCGACGTCGTCGGCTGGGACGGCTGCCTCTACCCGTACGTCTTCAACATCGCCGACTTCGAGCCGATCACCGGCCGCGTCCACCAGCCGCCGCCGGTGCACCAGGTCTTCGAGGGCAACAACTTCGTGGTCTGCAACTTCGTGCCGCGCAAGGTCGACTACCACCCGCTGTCGATCCCGGTGCCCTACTACCACTCGAACGTCGACTCCGACGAGGTCATGTTCTACGTCGGCGGGGACTACGAGGCGCGCAAGGGCTCCGGCATCGGGCAGGGCTCGATCAGCCTGCACCCGGGCGGCCACGCGCACGGCCCGCAGCCGGGCGCCTACGAGCGGTCGATCGGCGTGGAGTTCTTCGACGAGCTCGCCGTCATGGTCGACACCTTCCGCCCGCTCGAGCTCGGCGAGGGCGGCCAGGCGTGCGACGACGGGGTCTACGTGACGTCCTGGGTCCGGGGGCAGTCGTGACCTTCCCGTTGCTCCTGGACGACGCCGCCATCTTCCCGCCCGGCAACCTGCCGCTCGCCGACGCGGTCCGTGCCCACCTGGCCCACGGCGTGGCACCGTACGCCGACCTGGTCGGCCCGCTGGTCGTCGCCCTCGCCGACCTGCCGGCCCTCGCCGAGGCGACCGCCGACCTGCCGGCCGGCAGCATCGCGCTCAGCGTCACCGTTCCGGCGCCGGCGCTGGTCGGCGACGTGGTCGACCGGGTGCGCGGGATCCGCGCCGCGCGGCTGGCCGCGCTCGAGGTGGCGGTGCCCGAGGGCGTCGCCGCGACCGACGTGGTGCCGGTGCTCGACGCCGCGCTGACGGGGGTTGGACGACGAAACTCACGGTTGGACGATGAAGGTTCGTCGTCCAACCGTGAGTTTCACCGGCCGGCCGGTGAAACTCCCACCACCGTCTACGTCGAGCTCCCCCGCGACGACCGCCGCGACGCCCTCGTCGCCGAGCTCGCCCGGACGTCGTACCACGCGAAGCTGCGGACGGGCGGGGTCCGGGCGGACCTCTACCCGGACGAGGCCGAGCTGGCCGCTGCCGTGGTGGCGCTGGTCCGCGCGGGCGTGCCCTTCAAGGCGACCGCCGGACTGCACCACGCACTGCGCAACACCGACCCGGAGACCGGCTTCGAGCAGCACGGCTTCCTCAACCTGCTCGCCGCGACCGCGGCTGCCGGCGACGGTGCCGGTGTCGAGGAGGTCGCCGCGATCCTCGCCGAGCGCGACGCGCGGCGGCTCCCCGACGGCCCGACCACCACGCTCCTCGGCTCGATCGGGACCTGCTCCATCACGGAGCCGGTCGACGAGCTGACCGAGCTCGGCCTGCTCCCGGAGGTGGCAGTGCGATGACGAACCCGACCAACGACAGCGAGCTCTACGGGCTCACCAACCTGCCCTACGGCGTCTACTCCGTCGACGGCTCCGCCCCCCGCGGCTGCACCCGGCTCGGCGACCACGTCGTCGACCTCGGCGTGCTCCTCGGTGACGCCACCTTCGAGCAGCCGACGCTCAACGCCTTCCTCGCCCAGGGCAAGGCGCGCTGGGACGAGGTCCGGGCGGCCGTCACGGCAGCGCTGGCCGACGGCCTCCCCGCGGCGGGCACGCACCCGATCGACGACGTCGTGCTGCACCTGCCGTTCGAGGTGGCCGACTACGTCGACTTCTACGCCTCGGAGCACCACGCCTCCAACCTGGGCCGGCTGTTCCGCCCCGACAACCCGAACCCGCTGCTCCCGAACTGGAAGCACCTGCCGGTCAGCTACACCGGCCGCGCCGGCTCGGTGGTGGTCTCCGGCACGGAGGTCGTCCGCCCGTGCGGGCAGCGCAAGGCACCCGATGCGGAGCTGCCGACCTTCGGCCCGTCGGTCCGGCTCGACATCGAGGCCGAGCTCGGCTTCGTCGTGGGCGTCGGCAACGAGATGGGTACGCCGATCGCGACCGCCGACGCGGACCAGCACCTCTTCGGGGTGGTCCTGTTCAACGACTGGTCGGCGCGCGACATCCAGGCCTGGGAGTACGTCCCGCTCGGGCCGCACCTGGGCAAGTCCTTCGCCTCGACGATCTCCCCGTGGGTGGTCCCGATGGCCGCGCTCGACGCCGCGCGGGTGGACACGCCGACCCAGGAGCCCGCGGTGCTCCCCTATCTCGCCCTCGACCGGCCGTGGGGCCTGGACATCGACCTCGAGGTCGAGTGGAACGGCGAGGTCGTCAGCCGGCCGCCGTACTCCTCGATGTACTGGTCGCCCGCTCAGATGCTCGCCCACCTGACCGTCAACGGCGCCCCGACCCGCACCGGCGACCTGTTCGCCTCCGGCACCATCTCCGGCCCCGGCAAGGACCAGGTCGGGTCCTTCATCGAGCGCGGCGAGGGCTTCCTCGAGGACGGCGACGAGGTCGTCCTGCGCGCCACCGCGCCCGGCGCCGACGGCACCCGGATCGGCTTCGGCGAGTGCCGGGGTCGGATCGCGAAGGCCCGCTCATGACCACCACCAGCTCACCCGGTCTCGTGACGGTTGCTGCGCAACCTCCTCGACCACCGAAGAAGAAGGACTCCGACATGAAGAACCTCCTCGACCGCTTCGAGGCCAAGGCGCCCGAGATCGTCTTCGAGTGGCACGACTCCGAGACCGAGGCCAAGGGCTGGGCCGTCATCAACTCCCTGCGCGGCGGCGCGGCCGGCGGTGGCACGCGGATGCGCGCGGGCCTGGACCGCAACGAGGTCGAGTCGCTGGCGAAGACGATGGAGGTGAAGTTCACCGTCTCCGGGCCGGCGATCGGCGGCGCCAAGTCGGGCATCGACTTCGACCCGAGCGACCCGCGCCGCGAGGGCGTGCTGGCGCGGTGGTTCAAGGCCGTCACCCCGCTGCTGAAGACCTACTACGGCACCGGCGGCGACCTCAACGTCGACGAGCTGCACGACGTCATCCCGCTGACCGAGCGCTACGGCCTGTGGCACCCGCAGGAGGGCATCGTCAACGGCCACTTCGCCGCCGACGAGCGCGAGCTCGTGCAGCGTGTCGGCATGCTGCGCCTCGGCGTCTCCAAGGTCGTCGAGGACCCGCGCTACACGCCGGACCGCGACGCGAAGTACACGATCGCCGACATGGTCACCGGCTGGGGCGTGGCCGAGTCGGTCGTCCACTACTACGCGACGTACGGCGCCGCGTCCGGCCAGGGCCTCGCCGGCAAGCGCGTCATCGTGCAGGGCTGGGGCAACGTGGGCTCCGCGGCGGCGTACTACCTCTCGCTCGTGGGCGCTCGCGTCGTCGGGATCATCGACCGCGACGGCGGCCTGATGAACCCCGACGGGTTCACGCCCGAGGAGGTGCACGCGCTGTTCGTCGGCAAGGAGGGCAACGCCCTGCGCGCCGACGGGCTGGTCCCGTTCGCCGAGCTCGACGACGCGATCTGGGACATGGGTGCCGAGATCTTCCTGCCCTGCGCGGCCTCGCGCCTGGTCACCGTGGAGCACGTGAAGCGGCTCGTCTCGGGCGGCCTGGAGCTGATCTCGGCGGGCGCCAACGTCCCGTTCGCCGACCCGGAGATCTTCTACGGCCCGACCTACGAGTTCGCCGACCAGCACGTCGCGGTGATCCCCGACTTCATCGCCAACTGCGGCATGGCGCGCACCTTCACGCTGCTCATGGAGGGCATCGGCGAGGTCTCCGACGAGATGATCCTCGGCGACGTGTCGCGCACCATCCGGACCGCGCTGGAGAAGTGCCACGAGCGCTCGCCGCACCCGACGCTCGTCGCCGCGACGGCCCTGGAGATCGCGCTCGACCAGCTGGTCTGAGCGCGCGGCCGTCTCGGGCGGGCAGGACCGGCGTGGCCAGGCCGGTGGACCGCGCCTATCGTGGCCCTGTGTCACGGCGTACGAGCGCGGAACCCACCGTGGGGTCCGAGCGCCGCACCTGAGGGGACGGATGGACATGGCCGACGACGACTTCCGCCTGCCGGGCGAGCCCACCCACCCGGGTGAGTCCGCACCCGAGGTCGGGAACGACGACGACACGACGACCAGGTCGGCCAGCGCGGCGGCCGAGCCCGCCGCGGAGCAGTCCGGGGAGGCGCCGGTGGAGCGGCCGAGCGAGCCCCTGACCGACCCGCTGCCCGACCCGCTGCCCGACCCGCTCGACGGGTCGCGGCCGTTCGCCGACGACGAGCCGGAGCCGCGCGAGTCGCGCTCGCTCAAGGAGGCGTGGCCGATCGCCGGCGCCCCCGCCCCGGCCGCCGCACCCGAGGCTCCGGCGGCCGAGTCCTCCGACGCACCGGCCGCCGTACTGCCGTCCGCACAGCACTTCCAGGACCTGATCGCACTGCGCCGGGAGGCCGAGGAGTCCGCGGCCGCCGCGCTGCACGAACGCCGGGAGGCGACCAGCCAGGCCTCGAGGATCATCGAGGAGGCGATGCGCGCGTCGGAGACCCTGCAGAGTGAGGCGAGGCAGGACCTCGAGCGCCGTCGCTCCACCGCCGAGGCCGAGGCCGCCGCGATCCTCGAGCGGGCGCGCGCCGAGGCCGCCGAGATCGTCCGCGCCGGCGAGAGCGACGTCCGCGAGGCGCAGCGCCTGCGCCTCGAGGCGTCGGCGGAGCGCGAGCGGATCAACACCGAGCTCGAGCGGATCCGCCGCACCGCCCAGGAGGAGCTCTTCGCCGAGGCCAACCGGCACGCCGCCCGGATGGACGAGATCCGCACCCGGGTCCTGCACGGGGTGGAGGCGATCACCGGCGGGCTGCGCGAGCCGGCACGCGACGCGCTCCCGGCCATCTCCCCCGCTCCGGAGCCGCGGGCGGCCGACGTACGCCAGCCGGACAGCCACACGCACGACGACGCCCGGCCGAAGCCGGCGGACGCCGCGCCGGCGGACGCGACGTTCACGGTGGGCGCGCCTCCCGCTCCGGAGCCGGCCACCGAGCCGGACCCGGCTCCTGCCGCCTTCTGGGGCACGCCCGACCCGAGCCCGGCCACCCAGGTGACCCCGTCGGTGACGCCGTCGGTGACGCCGCCCCCGGGCATCCCGGCGGACGCCCCGATCACGCCGTACACGCCCGCAGCGAGCGACGGTTCCGCGGCCCGGGACGCGGTGGACGAGCGGGTCGACCGCGGCAAGCGTGGCTGGCGCAGCCGCCGCTCCTGACCCCTTCGGACAGCAGCATCGGATTCTCAGATCCGGTACCACTGGACACAGAGCGCGTGCCTGTGACACGCCGTCTCCCTACCATGCTTTCACGGCTGCGCTCACCCGGCAGGTGGGGACCTTGAGGTAGACGCGGCCGCGGAGAGTCCGTCGCATTGGGGGCTGCGGACGTCCGCGACACGGACAGGGCGCAGGCTGATGTGGGGGATCGTCGCACGCTTCGAGGATCGCGCATCCAGGGACGCGGACCTCGTGGCGACCTGGCGGGCCACGAAGGGACCCCTGGAGTCCGGGGACGCCCGCCCGCGCTCGGTGCGCCTGGCGGTGGCCGCCAACGCCCTCGCGCTGGTGCAGTACGACGCCGACGACGACGTCCTCGACCTGCAGCGGATCACCGTCGATCTCGGCCGGCGGCAGGTCGCCGGCCTGCAGGACGAGATGCTGGCGAGGTCCGACACCGAGGCCGGCCGCCCGGTCACCACCCGACTGGTGCGCGTCCTCGGTCAGCGGGCCTGGGGACGGGCCGCGCGAGCGAGCGACACCCTGACCGGTGGCTCGGCCGAGCTGCGCGCCCTGTGCTCCGAGGCCGCCCTCGAGCTGCTCATGGTCGGCCCCCGCGACACCGCCCCTGCTCCCGCCCTGACCTCGCGGGAGGACCTGCTCGAAGCCTTCGCCACCGGTGACGTCCTGCTGTGGCGCCGGCTCGTCGCCGCCGCCCTCGCCGAGCCGTGGGCGGGCCGCGCCGACGAGCACCTCGCGCTCCTCGACCAGGAGCAGCGGCCGAGCGAGTTCGATAGCGTCCGCGCCCTCGCCGCGATGGCCCGCCGGATCGCCGAGGAGGACGAGCGCCGGGCGGTCGCCGACCACATCCGGAACACCATCGCGAGCACCGGCCTGACCCAGCGGGAGTTCGCCACGCTCGTCGGCACCTCGCCCTCGCGCCTCTCGACCTACGTGACGGGGAGCGTCACCCCCTCGGCGGCGATGCTGCTCCGGATCAACCGCATGGCGAAGCGCGCCCGCGTCGAGGCCGCCCGGGCCGGCAGCCCCGGTCGCTCGGACGAGCCGGCCTGACCCGTCCGGCCGGGCCGCTCAGAAGGGGCGGACGCCGACGGCGTCGCCGTCGGCGCGCAGGGTGGCCGTGCCGGTCGGCTGCGCACGCTGCAGGCCGTCGAGCGCCGCCGCGTGCAGGGTGAGCGGCGGCGGGGCCGCACCCGTGTAGTCGAACTCGCAGACGACCGGTCCGGTGAGCGCGTCGCCGAGGCCGATCCCGACCTGCAGCCCGATCGGGAGGCCGCCGGCCGTGTGGCAGGTCCAGCCCGCGCTCGCACCATCCTTCTGCACGAGCACGGCGTCCTGGTCGAAGTCGAAGGTGAGGGTCAGCGCGTGCGGGGCCGTGTCGGTGACGGTCACGGCGCTCGCGATGTCCCAGTGCCCCCAGACCGGGTGCGGGACCTCCGCGGAGGAGACCGACGCCAGCTGGACGCACGAGCTGGCCTCGCCCAGGTCGCCGGAGAAGGTACGACGCGAGCCGCTCCGCAGCACGTAGCCGGACCGTGCCGTCGCCTCGACCGTCCACGCGCCCGTCAGCCCGTCGCCTGCCGTGCGCTCGTAGCGCACCCCGCGCGTGGTGGGCAGGGTCAGGCTGCCCGTGGTGCCGCAGCCGGCGACCGGGCGGGCGGTCG
>NZ_JBYCZV010000012.1:0-169257 GCF_057586415.1 Nocardioides sp. SRI_004 | reverse complement strand
GCCTGCCCTCGGTGTGCCTGCCGCGCCGCCCGCGCCGGGTGCTCGCCCCGCCGGTGCCCCGGGCCTGCCGCCCGCGATCGCCGGCAACGACGCCACCCAGATCCTCGCGGCCGCGCCGCGCCCCGCCGCTCCGGGCCAGGCCGGCCCGGTGCCGCAGCGCACCGGTCCCGACCTGCTGCTCGTCGTCGAGGGCCGCGAGCACCGCTTCCGCCACCCGGCCCAGATCACGATCGGCCGGCGCAGCGACTCCACGGTCGTCGTCGCCGACCCGGCCTGCTCGCGCGCGCACGGCCGGATCGACGCCCAGCCGGGCGGCTGGAACTACACCAACCTCTCCAACGAGGGCACCTGGCTCGACGGCCGCCGGATCGACAACCACCGCTTCGACGAGCGGATCGCGGTGCGCCTGGGCCACCCGGTCGCCGGCACCGAGCTGACCCTCGTCCCGATCCTCTCGGCGGCCGAGGAGGAGCGCCGCATCGCCCGCCGGCGCCTGCGCCGGCGCCTGGCGATCATCGGTGCCGCCGCGGCGGCCGTGCTGCTCATCGCGGGCGTCCTCGGCGCAGCCTGGTTGATCGGCCGCGACGACGACGGAGACCGGCGGGCCGACGGCGGCAGCTCGCAGGAGCCCGGCACCGGCAGCGACAGCTCGATGGACTCGCTCAGCGACGCCGAGCTCGACTCGGCGAAGGCCGCCGCCGTGAAGATCACCGGCGACAGCGTCGACTCCAGCGGCCAGCAGTTCAGCTATGGCGGCTCGGGCTCGATCATCCGCAAGGACGGCCTGATCCTCACCAACGCCCATGTCGCCGCCCCCGAGTCGCCGGGGCTGAGCGAGCAGTATGACGGGTTGGATATCGCAAACCCCGAGTTCTTGCTGATCCACTTGACAGATGGGATGACGGACACGAACGCGCCCGCGTCGTACCGCGCGCGCGTGATCCAGGCGGACGGCTACCTCGACGTCGCCGTCATCCAGATCTACGCCAAGGCCGACGGGAGCGAGCTCGACGGCGACCTCGACTTGCCGACCGTGCCGATCGGCTCCTCCGGCGAGCTTCGTGCAGGTGACGACGTCACCGTGCTCGGCTTCCCGGCCGTGGCCCGGTCAGAGGACTCGATCACCGTCACCACGGGCGTCATCTCGACGGTCATCAACGACCCAAACCTCGGGCCGCGCTCCGAGCTCGACACCGACGCCCGCATCGCGCCGGGCAACTCGGGCGGCATGGCGATCAACAACGACGCGGAGCTGATCGGCATCCCGACCGCGTTGTTCGCCGATCGCGAGACGTTCGTCACCAGCGGGCGAATCCGTTCGATCGATGCCGTCAAAGGTCTGATCGAACGCGCGTTTGCAGCCAGTTGATTCTGGAAGTGAAGACATTCGACACCGATATCTCGGAAAGGAACCCTCGATGGGACGACGACTCGGCGTCATCATTCTTCTCAGTACTGCTTTGGCGGTCGGATTTGCAGCACCGAGTTCAGCTGCCGTCATCAACGGAACGTCGGGCCCCGACACACTTCGGGGTACCAGTTCAGCAGATGAGATCTACGGCCACGGCGGCAATGACGTCATCTCGGATGGCGCTGGGAACGACAGCATCTGGGGCGGCTATGGTGCCGACGACATCGGCATCTTCGGAGGGCTCGACCATGTTTGGGCAGGGCCAGGCAACGACCGACTGGTGATCAACCTGACGGGGCCGGCAGTTCGTGATGTCGTTGAGTGTGGGCCGGGCTATGACAGCGTGGTGGTCCGATACCTGGACGGCGGCGCGGCGCCGATCTTGAGTGGCTGCGAGGACGTCACCTACTGGTAGCGATCCGTCGTCGCGTGGACGCCGATCCCGGGCAGTCAGCTGGCCCTCTTGGTCGCGGCCTTCTTGGTCGCGGCCTTCTTGGCAGGAGTCTTCTTCGCCGCGGTCTTCTTGGCAGCCGCCTTCTTCGCCGGGGCCTTCTTCGCGGCCGCCTTCTTCGCGGGCGCGGGCTCGCTCTCGCCACGGCTAGTCTTGGCCGCCTCCACGGAGCGCTGCAGCGCGGCCAGCAGGTCGACCACCTCGCCGCCCGTCTTGGCCGACGTCTCGGTGCGCTGGACCTCGCCGCCCTCGATCTTCGCCTTGACCACCGCGTTGACGGCATCGGCGTAGTCGTCCTCGAACTCCGACGGATCGAAGTCACCGGACAGGGTCTCGATGAGCATCTGCGCCATCTTGACCTCGGCGTCCTTGACCTCGCCCGTCTCGACCTTGAAGTCGGGCTGGCGGATCTCGTCGGGCCACATCATGGTCTGCAGGACGATCACCTCGCCGGCCTCGGTCTCGCGGACCCGCAGCACCGCGGTGGTCGTCCGCTGGCGCAGGGCCACGGTCACGACCGCCATCCGCTTCGAGTCGAGCAGCGCCTGGCGGAGCAGGGCGTAGGGCTTGGCGCCGGTGCCCTCGGGCTCGAGGTAGTAGCTCTTCTCGAAGAGCATCGGGTCGATCTGGTCGACCGGGACGAACTTCTCCACGGCGATCTCGCGCGAGGAGGTCGTCGGCAGGTTGGCCATGTCGTCGTCGGTGAGGATGACCATCTCGCCGTCCTCGGTCTCGAAGCCCTTGGCGATGTCGGAGTACGGCACCTCCTCGCCGTCGATCGAGCACACCCGCTGGTACTTGATCCGGCCACCGTCCTTGGCGTGGACCTGCCGGAACGAGACGTCGTGGCTCTCGGTCGCGCTGTAGAGCTTGACCGGCACGCTGACCAGGCCGAACGAGACGGCACCCTTCCAGATCGCACGCATGTGCTGAGGGTACCCGTGGGCACCCCCACCAGCCGCCTGCGAGCATGACGGGGTGGAGCAGACCATCGGCATCGTCGGCGGCGGGATCGTGGGCCTCGCCGTCGGGCGGGAGGTCACGCTGCGCCGTCCGGGCACGCGGGTGGTGGTCCTCGAGAAGGAGGACCGGGTCGGCGCGCACCAGACCGGCCACAACTCCGGCGTCGTCCACGCGGGCATCTACTACCGGCCGGGCAGCCTCAAGGCCACGCTCTGCACGCGCGGCCGGCTGCTGCTGCGCGACTACTGCGCCGAGCACGCGCTGCCGTACGACGAGTGCGGCAAGGTCGTCGTCGCGGTCGACCGGGCCGAGATGGGGCGCTTCGACGCGCTCGAGCGGACGGCCCGGGAGAACGGGGTCCCCGGCCTGCGCCGGCTCGACGGCACCGCCCTGGCCGAGGTCGAGCCGCACGCCGTCGGGCTGGCCGCCCTGCACTCGCCGCGCACCGCGATCACCGACTACGTCGCCGTCGCCGAGCGGCTCGCCGCCGACATCGTCGCCGCCGGCGGGGAGGTGCACCTCTCGACGCCGGCCACGGCGATCTCCCGGACGGGCGGTCGCGTGCGGGTCACGACCCCCGGACCGTCGTACGACGTCGACCGGCTCGTGCTCTGTGGCGGGCTCCAGTCCGACCGGCTGGGCCGGCTGGCAGGCGGCGCCGCGGACCCGCGCATCGTGCCCTTCCGCGGGGAGTACCTCGCCGTGCGACCCGAGAAGCGGGACCTCGTGCGCGGCATGGTCTATCCCGTCCCCGACCCGCGCTACCCGTTCCTCGGCGTGCACTTCACCCGCCGGGTCGGCGGCGGGCTCGAGGTGGGGCCCAACGCGGTGCTCTCGCCCCACCGCGACGCCTACCGGCGCCGGTCGGTCAGCGCCGCCGACCTCGCCAGCACGGCGACCTGGCCGGGCTTCTGGCGGATGGCACGCCAGCACTGGCGTACCGGTGTCACCGAAGTGCGGGGCTCGCTGTCGGTCCGCTCCTACCTCAGGGGCGCGCAGCGCTACGTCCCCGGGATCGGCCCGGACGACGTGGTCCGCGCCGGCTTCGGCATCCGGGCCCAGGCCGTCGAGCGCGACGGCACGCTCGTCGACGACTTCCGGATCGACGTCCTCGGCGGCGTGCTGTGCCTCCGCAACGCCCCCTCGCCGGCCGCCACGTCGAGCCTCGCCATCGCGGAGCACGTCGCCGACGCGCTCGGTTGGGCATGATGACGCCGTGCCCGACCTCCTGCCGATGCTCGCCTCCCCGGGCACCCACGTCCCGCCAGGGGAGGACTGGCGCCACGAGGTGAAGTGGGACGGCGTGCGCGCGCTGACGCGCGTCTCCGGCGGCGTCGTCACGATGACGAGCCGCAACGCCAACCGGATCACCGCGGCCTGGCCGGAGCTCGCCACCGCGCCAGCGGTCGGCGACGACACCGTCGTCGACGGCGAGATCATCGCGCTCAACGAGCGCGGCGTCCCCGACTTCCGCGTCCTGGCGGACCGCATGCACGTGCGCAAGCCCGCGACGGTCGCGCGGCTCGCGGAGCGGGTGCCGGCGACGTACATGGTCTTCGACCTGCTCCGCCTCGACGGCGAGGACCTGTGCGCGCTGCCCCTCGAGGAGCGCCGTGCGCGCCTCGCCCGCCTCGACCTGGCCCGGTCCGGGTGGCAGGTGCCGCCCGAGTACGACGACGGCGCGATGCTCCTGGAGGCCACCCGCGCGCAGGGGCTCGAGGGGATCGTCAGCAAGCGGGCCGACTCGACCTACCGGCCCGGGCAGCGGACACCGCACTGGCTGAAGTTCCCGCACCGCCACCGCGGCTCCTTCGTCGTCGGCGGCTGGCGGCCGCAGACCGGCACCAGCGACCGGCTCGCCGCGCTGCTGGTGGGGGAGCCGACGCCGGACGGACTGATGTACCGAGGGCGGGTCGGCAGCGGGATCGGCGCGAAGCAGTCACGCCTGCTCGCCGAGCTGCTGGCCCCGCTGACCCGGACGGCCACCCCGTTCGCCGACGAGGTGCCGCGCGTCGACGCCACGGGCACCACCTGGGTGGAGCCCGTCGTCGTGGTCGACGTCGACACGCACGGGCTCGGCTACGCACGACTGAGGCAGCCGTCGTACCAGGGTGTGCGCTCCGACCTGGCACCCGACGACCTGATCGGAGGCACCGCCTGATGCCGAAGAAGCCCGAGCACCCGCAGACCGAGGTGCACGTCGACGTCGAGGGACGCACCCTGCGGCTGACCAACCTCGAGAAGGTGCTCTACCCGTCGACCGGCACCACCAAGGGCGAGGTGCTCGACTACTACGCGCGGGTCGCGCCGGTGCTGCTGCCGCACCTCGCCGGCCGGCCGGTGACCCGGATCCGCTGGCCGCACGGTGTCGGCGACATGAGCTTCTTCGAGAAGAACGCACCCGCCGGGACCCCGTCGTGGGTCCGCACCGCAGAGGTGCCGACGACGGGCAGCCGCGGGCCCAGCCGCCACGGCGACACCCTGCGCTTCCCGATCATCGACCAGCTCGCGACGCTCGTGTGGGCGGTGAACCTCGCTGCGCTGGAGCTGCACGTGCACCAGTGGACCGTCGACGACGACGGCGACCCGGTGGGTGCGGACCGGATCGTGATCGACCTCGACCCGGGCGAGGGCGCCGGGCTCCACGAGTGCTGTGGCGTCGCGCTGCTCGTGCGCGACGTGCTGGCCGAGCGCGGGTACGACGCCCTCCCGGTCACCAGCGGCAGCAAGGGGCTGCACCTCTACGCACCCCTCGACGAGCCCCTCCCGTCCGACGAGACCAGCGCGATCGCCAAGGAGATCGCCGAGGAGCTCCAGGCCGCGCACGGGTCGCTCGTCACCGCGACCATGACCAAGGCCCGGCGCCGCGGCAAGGTGTTCCTCGACTGGTCGCAGAACGCGGGGTCGAAGACCACCGTGGCGCCGTACTCCCTGCGCGGCACGCCGCGACCCCAGGTGGCCACCCCGGTCACCTGGGACGAGGTCGCCGAGGGCGCGGACGACCCGCTCGGGCTGGACCAGTTCTCGATGGCGCAGGTGCTCGAGCGCGTCGAGGAGTACGGGGACCTGTTCGCCTAGGCGTGTCGGCCGCGCCGGCGCATCCCGTAGACGTCGAACTCCGACACCACGCCCGCCGGGTCGCCCCCGGTGCCGACGGCGTGGGCCACCTCGTCGGGGGAGACGGCGTGGTCGGCCTCGTCGAGGGTGGCGTCGATGAGCATCTGGAACTCCGGCGACGGGTGGCTCACCCGCTGCGCGGTCGCCTCGATCCGCCAGCCCCGGCGGCCGAGGTCGTTGAAGAGGCCCATGAGGGTCGTGTTCTTCTCGGCGGCGATGCCCTCGAAGCCGTCGGCGGCCTCGATCAGGTACACCGGCCGCAGGACCGCGAGCGCGGCGGCGTCGTACAGCGGCACCCAGAGGCGCGCGTACTCGTAGACCCGCTGTCGGCTCACCCTTCCAGTGTAGGACCCGGCACGGACGTCCGCCTGACCCTTTCGGGTGGCGCCGGTCAGGCCGACCGGAGCGGGCGGACCGCCGTCGGGTCCACGACGTGGGCGAGGTCCACCCCGGCCCCCAGCACGATGCCGGTGCCGACGACGGCCGGCGCGTCGACCACGTCGCCGATCACCACGGTCACGTTGTCGCGGGTGCCGCTGTCGATCGCGGCCCGGACCAGGCGCTCGGCGGCCATGCTGCGGGAGTCGAGCCCGAGCAGCATCTGCATCGCGGCGGGGGAGAGGACGTCGCTGAGCCCGTCGCTGCACAGCAGCAGGCGGTCTCCCGGGCGCAGGTCGACGAGCTGCACGACCGGCTCGGGGGTGTGCTCGCCGTCGACGGCCTGCAGCACCACGTGCCGGTACGGCGACTCGGCGGCCTGCTGGACCGAGATCCGGCCGGCGTCGAGGAGGGCCTGGACCATGGTCTGGTCGTGCGAGAGCTGGGACAGCGCGCCGTCGCGCAGGAGGTAGGCGCGGGAGTCGCCGACCTGGGCGAGCGCGGTGTGCATGCCGTCGGTCAGGACCGCGGTGAGCGTGGTGGCCATGCCCAGCCGGTCGGGGTCGGCCGCGACGCCTGCCACGAGCTGGTCGTGCGACTCGGCCACCGCGCTGCGCAGCAGGCGGACCGGCTCGACGCCCGGGTGGGCGAGGGCTCGGGCGCTGACGACGTACGTCGTGGTGGCCGACGCGATCTCGCCGGCCGCGGCGCCGCCGACCCCGTCGGCGACGCAGAGCAGGTAGGGACCGGCGAAGCCGGAGTCCTCGTTGTGCTCGCGAACGGGACCCGTGTCGCTCATCGCGGCGAAGCGGAACTGGAGCACGAGGCACCTCCCAGGCTGTCCGGTGACCCGGTGGGTCACCACCGATCGTCGCCGGTCAACCTGTGAAACGTCTGTCAGCGCGCCGAGAGTTCCGAGAGAGCCGATTTCGGCTCCGGGGCCGTGGCCGGCGAGCTCGAGCGCTACGAGCGGAAGCCGACCTGCCCCGAGGTGCTCCGCCCGATCTCGACGTACGCGAGCTTGGCGACGGGTACGACGGTCACCTTGCCCTTGGTGTCGGTGAGCGTGAGCACGCCGTCGGAGGCGAGCGCCTCGGACACCTGCGCGCTGATGTCCTCGCTGGTGCTGTCGGCCTCGATCACGAGCTCGCGGGCCGTCTGCTGCACACCGATCTTGACCTCGACGGTCATGTCACTTCTCCTCGTTCGGGGGACGGCCCGCGCCTCCGGGGCCGTTCATGCCGCCAGCCTAGTCAGGCGGCGGTCGGGACTGGGCGGGGCTCGGTCAGTCCTCGTGCGGCTCGTCGATGAGCGGGTAGCCACCGATGCCGCGCCAGGCCAGGCCGGACACCAGCGTGGTGGCCTGGTCGCGCGTGAGCCCGGCGAGGCCGCCGTCGGTGTCGGTCATCCAGAACCGGGCGCTGACCTGCGCCATTCCCACCAGCGAGACGGCCAGCAGCTGCGAGGCCGCCGGCGGCAGCGAGGTGTCCTCGGCGATGACGCTCGCGATCAGGTCGGCGCACTCGGTGGTGACCCGGTCGATGTGGCCGCGCACGGCGGGCTCGTTGGTCAGGTCGGACTCGAACACGAGCCGGAACGCACCGGTGTCATGGCCGACGTACGCGTAGAAGGCGTCGATCGTCGCCGCCACCCGCTGCTTGTTGTCGTGGGTGGACTCGAGTGCCTTGCGGCAGTTGTCGATGATCGCGTCGCACGCGGCGTCGAGGATGGCGAGGTAGAGCTCGAGCTTGCCGGGGAAGTGCTGGTAGAGCACCGGCTTGGAGACGCCGGCGCGCTCGGCGATGTCGTCCATCGCGGCCGCGTGGTAGCCCTGCGCGACGAAGACCTCGAGGGCGGCGGCGAGCAGCTGGGCGCGCCGCTCCCGCCGGGGGAGGCGGACGCCGCGGGGCCGGGACTCGTCGAGGTCGAACTGCTCCATCACCACGTGCCCGAGCCTACTCGCTGGTAGCCGTCCGATCGGAGAGGTACCCCTCCCGCGGGCGCCCCGCCGGTCTCCGGTCCAGACGGTGGGACGCGGTGTCCGGTCCTTGGACCGGGCAGGGACCATGGAGGGGCAGGGAACACCCGGGCCCGTAGCAGCGTTGGGACCGGGACGACCCCCCCCATCTACGAACTGTTCAACCGAGGAGCTGTCCCGTGAGCTTTCCCGCGCTGGTGGAGCCGGCCGCCGAGCTGACCATCGACGAGGTACGCCGCTACAGCCGGCACCTGATCATCCCGGACGTCGCGATGGACGGCCAGAAGCGGCTGAAGAACGCCAAGGTGCTGGTCATCGGCGCCGGCGGCCTCGGCAGCCCGGCGCTGCTGTACCTCGCCGCCGCCGGTGTCGGCACGCTCGGCATCGCCGAGTTCGACGAGGTCGACGAGTCGAACCTGCAGCGCCAGGTCATCCACGGCATGTCCGACCTGGGCAAGTCGAAGGGCCTGTCGGCCAAGGAGTCGATCCTCGAGATCAACCCGCTGATCAACGTCGTGCTCCACGAGGAGCGCCTCGACAACGACAACGTGTTCGACGTGTTCAAGGGCTACGACCTCATCGTCGACGGCACCGACAACTTCGCGACGCGCTACATGGTCAACGACGCGGCGTACTTCCTCGGCATCCCCTACGTCTGGGGCTCGATCTACCGCTTCGACGGCCAGGCGTCGGTGTTCGCGCCCACGATGGCCGACGACGCGCCGTGCTACCGCTGCCTCTACCCGGAGCCGCCGCCGCCGGGCATGGTGCCGTCGTGCGCCGAGGGCGGCGTGCTCGGCGTGCTGTGCGCGTCCATCGGCTCGATCCAGGTCAACGAGGCCATCAAGCTGCTGATCGGTGCCGGCGAGCCGGCCATCGGCAAGCTGGTCATCTACGACGCACTCGAGCTCGAGTGGCGCAAGCTGAAGGTCCGCAAGGACCCCAACTGCGCGCTGTGCGGTGAGAACCCCACCGTCACCGGCCTCATCGACTACGAGACCTTCTGCGGCGCGATCTCCGAGGAGGCCGCCGACGCCGCCGTCGACGCGACCATCTCGGTCACCCAGCTCGCCTCGATGATCAAGGAGAAGGAGGAGGGCAGCCGCGACTTCGTCCTGATCGACGTGCGCGAGCCCGCCGAGGCCGAGATCAACCACATCCCCGGCGCGGTGCTCATCCCCAAGGGCGACTTCCTCAACGGCACCGCCCTCTCGCAGCTCCCGCCGGTCGACTCCGGCAAGCAGGTCGTCCTGCACTGCAAGAGCGGCGTCCGCTCCGCCGAGTGCCTGGCGATCGTCAAGGGCGCCGGGTACGACGAAGCGGTGCACGTCGGCGGCGGCGTGGTGGCCTGGGTCAACCAGATCGACCCGAGCCAGCCGTCGTACTGACCGCTGCTCCAAGGCAACAGGCCCCGCGATCCCGAGGGATCGCGGGGCCTGTCCTGTTCCCCGGTCAGTCGGAGGTCACGGGTTGGTGACCTCGACGGTGATGGTGCCGTCCTTCTTCTCGTTCAGCACCCGGGCCCTGACCCCGGCTCCCGCGACCTTGACGGAGTTCCACGGGTTCGTGGCGGTCCAGTAGGCCAGCGGGTCGGTGTCGTCGAAGGTCGCGACCCCCGCCACGCTCGGGGCGCAGGCCTCGAGCGTCTTCACGCCGCCCGCGGTGCTGACCTGCTTGTGCAGGCAGACCCGGTCCGTCCGCGACTTGCCGAACGTCGCGTCGAACGGCTCGCGGCGGTTGCTCGGGCTGCTGCCGTCGGGGTAGGTCAGCGAGTCCGGCCGGACGTCCACCGGCAGCGCGTAGCCCTCGCCGACGTGCTTGCTGGTGTTGTTGTCGGCGTAGGCCAGGTCGACCAGCCAGACGAGCATGCCGTTCTGGTAGGGGAACTGCTCGACCCAGTCCGGCCGGGTGACGGCCTCGCTGAAGTTGTACGGACCGACCTTCAGCGTCTGGTCGTAGCCGACGTACTGGCGGTTCTCGATCAGGTAGTAGCGCGACGTCGTCTTCGTGTCCGTGCCCGTCGACGTGGAGAACCCGTCGGCCGTCCAGCCGTTGTCGCCCTGCTCGGCGCCGTCGGTGAAGGTCGTGGCGTCCGCGGCCACCGTGATGTTGTCGAGGAACGCCCCGGCCTCGTTGACGCCGCCGTCGGTGTTGTAGCGGAAGCGCAGGACCGACGCCGCACCACCCGGGGCGTAGGACCAGTCGTGGCTGGTCCAGTCGGCGTTGCCGGTGATCGTGGCGAGGTTGGTCCACGTCGAGCCGCCGTCGAGCGAGTACTCCACGTAGAGGTAGTCGTACCCGGCCTCGATCTGGTTCCAGACGTCGGCGCCCACGTCGACCGACGCCGCCGCCGGCACCGGGCGGGTCAGCGTCGCCACCAGGTTGTCGCCCCGGCCGCTCCACCAGGCGCGGGTGCCCTCCGGCGGGGTGGTGTAGGTCCGCACCGTGGTCTTGTCCGGCAGGTTGACCTTGATCGCCTGGTCGTGCCCGGTCATCGTGCGCTGCGACGGGCTCAGCTTGAAGGTGCCCTCCTGGCCGGCGTTCACCTCGGTGTAGTCGAGCCAGCCGAGGAAGAGCCGCTCCTCGGGGCCGAAGCCGCCGGGCGTCGTGCCGATGGCCCCGTCGGCGTGGTTGAGCCACGAGCCCGACGACATCACGGTCCAGAAGCCGGTGCCGTTCTCGCCACCCGCCGTGTCGTAGTAGTCGGGCAGCTCGAGGTCGTGGCCGTACTCGTGGACGAAGACGCCCAGGCCGCCGTTCTCCGGCTCGACGGTGTAGTCGCCGATGAAGTACTTCGACTGGCCGACCTGCGTGCCGCCGTAGAGGTTCGGCGTGTCGCCGACCGTCGGACCGGACTGGCCGTACTGGTCGCCGTTGACGTACCAGCGGTGCGACCAGATGGCGTCGTCGCCCGCGCCGGCCTCCTCGCCGCCGCCCGCGTGCACCGCCTGGAAGTGGTCGATGTAGCCGTCGGCCTCGTTGAAGTCGCCGTCACCGTCGAAGTCGTAGCGGTCCCAGACGTCGAACTGGGCGAGATAGGCGTCGATCTCGGCGGGCGTCCGGCCGGCGTCGAGCTGCGCGTCGTACCAGGCGTCGGCGGTGTCGGCGATGAACGCCCACGAGCCGCCGTCGTCCTCGACGGAGTTGTCGCCGTAGGTGGAGGCGTTGCCCGGGACCGTCACCCAGTCCTCGGTCGTCACCGACACGTCGTAGCGGCCCGACGAGGCCTCCTTGTAGAAGCTCTTGAACGACTCGCCCGAGCCGTTGAACATCTCGTCGTAGTGACCCTTGTCGAAGTCCTCGGTCCAGTACGTCGAGTTGTCCTGGGTGCGGTCGGGCTCCGGGATCTCGTTGTGGAGCGGACCCGGGTCGGTGCCGAGCTCGGGGTCCGACGCGGAGCCGAACTCGCCGAGGAAGGTCAGCACCTTGTCGGTCCGGTTCACGGGGAACTCGACGTACTTGCCGCCCTTGAGCCGGACCGTCGCGCCGCCTCCGGCGCGCTTCGACAGCTTCGCGCTGCCGGACTCGAGCATCTCGAGCGCCTTGCGCATCTCGCCGCGCTGCTCGCGGGTCTTCGGGCCGGGACGGTCGTGCTTCTTGGCGTGGGCCGAGGCCTGCCGCGCAGGGCCATCGGCGGACGAGTCGGCCTGGGCCGGCTGCGTGAAGGCGCTGCCGAGGGCGAGCGCCGCGGCGCCGGCCACGAGACCGGATGCCAGTTTCTTCAAGGGGACCTCCGAGATCGGTCGATTCACTGGACGAATGTGTGTCCGCGTCGTACCCCACACGAAAATCGCCGGTCACCGCAAGGGTCCTGCACAAAACTGAAGGAAGACGCGTGCTGCGCCCCCGTCCCACCCGTCCCGCCCGTAACCGTGACGCACTGTCGTCGTTGGTCAGGTCATCACGGCCCCGGTGTCCCCGGGCCGTTGCGAACCGGGTTTCGAGGCGTTTGCCGCACCGAGGGAGCACCTGAGGGCCCCGTCCGACGGACGGGGCTCTCGGCGTCTCACCGGATCGTCGCCGGACTGTCGACGGACTGTCGACGCCGCGGTGTTGGATGGTCCTGTGGACGAGGGGTACGTCGAGTCGGTGCTCGAGCTGGTCGAGCGGGTCCCGGAGGGCCGGGTGACGACGTACGGCGCCCTCGCGGCCGTCGCCGGCGGTGGACCGCGGCAGATCGGCTCGGTGATGGCCCGGTACGGCGCTCCGGTGCCGTGGTGGCGGGTGGTGCGTGCCGACGGCACGCTCCCCGACAGCCACGGCGACCGGGCGCGCGAGAACTACCTGGCCGAGGGCACGCCGCTCCGGGCGAGCGGCGGCCTCGACATGTCGCGGGCCTTCTGGGACCCGGCGACGGGGGACTGACTCAGCCGAGCGCGGCGATGGCCGCGTCGTAGTCGGGCTCCTGGGCGATCTGGGGGACGAGCTCGGTGTAGACGACCGAGCCGTCGGCGTCGAGCACGACAACGGAGCGGGCGAAGAGGCCCTCGAGCTTGCCGTCGGTCATCCGGACGCCGTAGTCGTCACCGAAGGTCGAGCGGAAGGCCGAGCCGACCTGGACGTTCTCGATGCCCTCGGCGCCGCAGAACCGGTTGAGCGCGGGCGGGAGGTCCTGCGAGACGTTGATGACCGCGGTGTTGTCGAGGCCGGCGGCCAGCTCGTTGAACTTGCGCACGCTCGCGGCGCACACGCCGGTGTCGATGCTGGGGAAGATGTTGAGGACGGTGCGCTTGCCCTCCGGCAGGGTGACGGCGCTGAAGTCGGCGCCGACGAGGTCGACCGAGGGAGCGGCGGAGCCGACGGCCGGCAGGTCGCCGACGGTGTTGACGGGGTTGTCCCCGAGTGCAGTGGTAGCCATGCCCTGATGTCTAGCAGGTCGCCCCGACGGCTCCGTCACCGGAGCCGACCGAGGAAGCCGACCGCCCTGCGGACCTCGAGCAGACGTCGCTCCCAGGTGATGCCGACGACGGTCAGCAGGGCGCCGGCGAGGCCGATCCAGACCCACTTGGGGAAGTCGCCCGCATAGGGGCCGAGCTCGCGCACCACGATCGCGGCACCGACGCTCGCGCCGACCAGCAGCGGCGCGCTCCAGCGCAGGGCCGCGCCGGCGATCGTGAGCGCCAGGCAGGCGCCGCCGAGCACCAGCGCCCGCAGCGACACCGGGTCGCCGACGACCAACAGCAGCGACGGGATCGTGCCCAGCAGCAGGCCGGGGAGCAGCGCCTCCGCGGTCCCGACCGCGGGCGAGCGCTGCATCCGCCAGGCGCCGAGCGCCAGCAGTGCCGCGGCGAGCGGGAGCGTGTACGCCTCCGGCTCCCGCACCTCCAGGTTGGCCAGGCGCACCCAGCTGGCGAGGAGCAGGAGGGCGGCACCGCCCCAGACCGCGTGGCGGCGCGACTCGTTGACCAGGGCGCTGGCGCAGACGACGAAGCCGGCGACCGCGAGCCACAGGGCGGCGAGCCCTCCCGGGTCCGTCGCGGTGCCGAGCGAGCCGGGCAGGGCGACGAGGGCGACCACCGCCGCGGTCAGCTCGACCTCGGGTCGCGCGATGACGACGGCCAGGACGCCGACCGCCAGCAGGACGGGGACCGCGACCCAAACGATGCCGCCACCGGTGGCGTGGACGAGGGCCGCGACGGCGAGCCCGAGCAGGGGAGCAGCCGCGAGCCGACCGGCCACGGTGCTGTCCGTGGTGCGCACGAGCGTCGCGAGCAGGAGGGCGAGCGCTGCGCCGACGCCGGCGACGACGGCGGTCAGCGGGGCGCTCGGGACGGCCGCCAGCGCGGCCGCGCCGGCGACCAGGACCGCCACCGCCGAGAAGCCGGTCGCGCGCAGGGCCGCGCTCCCGATCGCCACGAGGAGGAGCACGGCGACGGGGGCGGCCAGCTGGACGTCGTACGACGTGAGGGTGGCGGCGACGCCGAGGCCGGTGACGACGACGGCGACCCGGGCCCACGCGAGCAGGGCGGCGCGGCTGCGGTCGGTGGCGACGAGGGCGAGGAACGCGAACGGCACGAGGAGCGAGGGGGCCAGCAGCAGCGGCTCCGTGACCGGGGCCGGGCCGCCCACCACGACGTCGAACGAGCGCGTGAACGGGCGGATGTCGTCGGCCCAGCGAGCCACGGCCACGGCGCCCGTGACCACGGCGAGGCCGGTGAGGATCAGGCTGCCCGCCGCCGACGGGGCGATCGCGATCGGGCGGACCATCCGCGGGAGGACGGCAAGACCCGCGACCCAGGCGGTCGTCACGCCGAGGGCGACGAGACCGAAGGTCGCAGCGTCGGTGTCCACGCTGGGCAGCGTCAGCACGACGGTCACCACCATCGCGGCGCAGCTGGCGCCCGCGAGCGCGACCTGCTGGTGCCGGACGACGAGGCCCGGGACGAGCATCGCGGCCGCGGTGACGAGCAGCGACCAGCCGGAGCCGTCCGCCCACAGCTGGTGGAGGTCGGGGTCGAGGAGCGCATCGGTGGTGGCGATCGAGGCCGAGCCGAACCAGGCCAGCGCGCCGGCGGCGGCCACGGACCACTGCAGGGGGACGAGCCCGGCGACGCGACCGACGAGGACGATGCCGATCGCCAGGAGGGTCAGCAGGTGGCCCGGGACCAGGCGGTGGTCGGTGACGTCGACGGCGCCGGCGTAGGCGACCGTCAGGCCGATGCCGGCGATCAGCTGGGGCGCGACGAGCCGCGGCTGGCCGGCCGGGCGCAGGAGGGCGACGAGGACGGACGCGACGGCGACGGTCAGGCCGGCGGCGACGCTCACCGCGCCGTCCGAGCCGTCGCCGAGCCAGCCGGCCGCGCCGGCGCCGTACACGTCGAGCGCGAGCATCCCGAGGGCGACCACGATGAGCGACTCCCCGGCGATCCGCAGTCCGGTGCGGTGCAGGAGCAGGGCCGAGGCGCCGGCGGTCAGGGTGAAGGCGCCGAGCACCGCGGTCCGTCCGCCGACACCCAGCGCGGACCACGACACGGCGAGGAAGATGACGGCCGCGACCAGCAGGCAGAACGCGCCGAGGCCGAGCAGGATCTTCGGCACTGACGCGAAGGCGACGCCGCCCCGGTCGGGGGTCGGCGTCGCAGTCGTGGGGTACGGCGGCAGCGGGGGTGCCGGGGGAGCAGGCGTCGCCCGCTTGGGCTCGGGCGCCGCCGACGGCGGGACGAGCGGCCCGCCCAGGCTGGAGACCCGGGTGGCGGCGGGTGCGGTGGCGGCTGGGACGGGCCGGTCGTGGAAGAGGTCGCTGGCCGCGCGCAGCTCGCCGACCAGCGCGTCGGCACGACTCAGGGTGCGGAACAGGTCGACGGCGAGCGGGTGCCGGACCAGCAGGTCGCAGGTCGGGCAGACCGGTACGCCGTCCGGCAGGGCGGAGCGGCAGTCGGGGCACTGGGACGGGTCGGCGTAGCGCATGGATCCATTCGGCCAGTTGCGCACTCGGAACGGCATCGCCGAAGGGCTCAGTGCCGCTGAGCCCTTGTACTCAGTTGGCGGGTGGGGCTGGCGGGTGGGCGCCTGCGGCGCCTCCCGGGCCGGCCGTCCCGTCCGGCGGCTCCGGCGCCCACCCCCCCCGACGGATCGGCGCGTTCGCGCCCCGCCTCCGGCCCTGCAGTGTCGTCTTGCCGCCAGGCCAAGGCTGGACCTACGGGAGACAACTGCGGCGCGGCAGCGCGGCGGGAGCGTAGCGACGGCAGCTTGCTGCCCCCCGACGGAGCGAAGACGCGCTCGCGCTGCTGACCTTGCAGTGTCGGCTTGCCGCCAGGCCAAGGCCTGGCCTACGGAGGGCGACTGCGGCGCGGCAGCGCGGCGAGAGCCGTCGCCGGCAGCTTGCTGCCCGCTCTTCGGCGAAGACGCGCTCGCGCAAAAAGGGCGAAGGGCCCTCGTGAGTATGAGTCACAAGGGCCCTTCAGGTGACCGGTACTGGTGACGCTCCCGGTCCACCCGCCGGCTGCTGGGATCCCGCGAGCCTCGTCACCCGGCTCGCGCGGCCGGCGTCCCCGTGAGGGGCCGCCTCGACGTCGCCCCGAAGGGCTCCGGCGTGGCCGTGCGGATCCTCGCCTTCCGGCGGATCCCGCTCTCCCGGAGGAGTGCGTGGGAGAAGTTCTACGCCCGCTGGTCGAGCGTTGACAAGGGGTTTTCTCCAGGTTTTTCGGGGGGTTTCGATCATCCACCGATCCTCGGCGTGTCGTCCACAAGCAGACGCGCTCCGTCCACAGGAAGAACGTGTTCCTCCCCAGATCGGGGGCGTGCCTGTGGAGGAAGCGACCCGGCAGACTGGGGGCATGGATCGACCGCCCCTCGCCGTACGCCATGACCTGGAGCCGCACCCGGAGGGTGGGTGGTACCGGCAGACGTGGGTGGCGGACACGACCGTCGAGCTGCCGGACGGGCGGGTGCGGCCGACCGCGACATTGATCTACTTCCTCCTGCCCGCGGGCGAGTCGTCGGCCTGGCACCGGGTGCGCTCGGACGAGACCTGGCTCGCCCACCAGGGAACGGTGACCGTCGAGCTCGGTGGTGACGGCCCGGCACCGGACCCGGGCTCCACGGTGCGGCTGGTCGTCGGGCCGGACGCGCCCCAGGGTCTGGTTCCCGCCGGGGTGTGGCAGCGGACGCTGGTCTCCGGTGCGGACGCGCTCGTCAGCTGCCTGGTGTCCCCGGGCTTCGACTTCGCGGACTTCGAGCTCGCCTGAGGGTCGTCCGGGGTCCGCGCGGTTTGTGTCGGGCGGGGGTGGTTGAGTGGCGCCCGTGGAGCAGCAGGCCAGCCAGCCGACGTACGTCCTCGCCCCGGGGACGGCACCCGGGCCTGCCCCGGAGCTCGACGAGCACCAGCGCCGCGTGGTCGAGCACGAGGGCGGCCCGCTGCTCGTGCTGGCCGGGCCCGGCACGGGCAAGACGACGACCTTGGTCGAGGCGGTCGTCGACCGGATCGAGCGGCGCGGCGCCAGCCCCGACCAGGTCCTCGCGCTGACCTTCTCCCGCAAGGCGGCCGACCAGCTGCGCGACCGGGTGAGCGCGCGGCTCGGGCGCACGACCGGCCACCAGCTGAGCTCGACCTTCCACTCCTTCGCCTACGCGCTCGTGCGCCGCTACGCGCCGGCCGAGCTCTACGAGGCGCCGCTGCGCCTCCTCTCGGCTCCGGAGCAGGACGTCGTGCTCCGCGAGCTGCTGGCCGACCACCCGGAGTCGGTGACCTGGCCCGAGCGCTTCCGGCAGGCCACCGCGACGCGCGGCTTCGCGCGGGAGGTCCACGCCGTGCTGGGGCGCGCGCGGGAGAAGGGGCTCGACGGCGAGGAGCTGCGGCTGCTGGGGGAGCGCGAGGGCATCGACGAGTACGTCGCCGCGGGGCTCTTCCTCGAGCAGTACCTCGACTCCCTCGACAGCCTGGGCGCGACCGACTACGCCGACCTCATCCGGCGCGCCTGCATCGAGGCCCACGACCACCGCGACGAGCTGCGCGCGCGCTTCCGCCACGTGTTCGTGGACGAGTACCAGGACACCGACCCCGGCCAGGTGGCGCTGCTGCGGGCGCTCGCCGGAGACGGGCGCGACCTCGTCGCCGTGGGCGACCCGCACCAGTCGATCTACGCGTTCCGCGGGGCCGAGGTGCGGGGGATCCTCGAGTTCCCGACCGTGTTCCCGAAGGCCGACGGCAGCCCCGCCGACGTGGTCGCGCTGCGGACGACGCGGCGCTTCGGCCCACGGATCCTGATCGCCGCGCAGCGGGTGGCCGGCCGGATCGGCCTGCCGGGCACGATCCCCGAGACGGCCCGGGAGTCCTTCCTGGCGCCGCAGTGCGCCCCCGGGCCCCACGGCGACGGCAAGGTCGAGGTGGTCACCTACGACACCGAGCGCGCCGAGGCCGATCACCTCGCCGACATCCTGCGCCGCGCCCACCTCGAGGACGGCCTGGGCTGGGACGAGATGGCGGTCCTGGTCCGCTCGGGTCGCGCGAGCATCGGCCCGCTCCGGCGCGCGTTGGGTGCGGCCGGCGTACCGGTCGAGGTCGCCAGCGACGAGGTCCCGCTGGTCCGCGACCCGGCCGTCCTGCCGCTCCTGGAGGCGCTGCGTGCCGTCGTCAACCTCGACAACACCGACCACAACGACGTCGGGTACGTGGATCCCGGTCGCGCCGAGGCGCTGCTCACCGGGCCGCTGGGCGGCCTCGACGCCGGCGACGTGCGGCGGCTCGCCCGACAGCTGCGGGCGCGCGAGAAGGACGCCTGCCAGGAGAGCGGCGGCACCCCCCGCAGCTCGCGTGAGCTGGTCCGGCTGGCGGTCGTCGACGCGAGCCACCTCGAGGGCCTGTCCGGTCCCGAGGCCGACCGGGCGCGCGCCGTGGCGCAGCTGCTGGCCGGCGCGCGCGCCGCGGCCGACGACGGTGCGAGCGCCGAGGAGCTGCTGTGGACCCTGTGGTCCGGCACGTCCTGGCCGCAGCGGCTGCGACGCTCGGTCGAGGCGGGCGGCGGCGCGGCGCGCCGCGCCCACCGCGACCTCGACGCGATCTGCGCGCTGTTCGACCTCGCGGCGCGGGTGGGCGAGAAGCGCGAGCACCTCGCGGTGGTGCCCTTCCTCGCGAGCCTGGTCCAGCAGGAGATCCCGGCCGACACCCTCGCCGACCGCGGCGCCCGCGGAGCGGCGGTTCGGTTGCTGACGGCCCACCGGAGCAAGGGCCTGGAGTGGCGGTTGGTCGTCGTCGCCCACGTGCAGGACGGCGGATGGCCGGACCTGCGCCGCCGCACGACCCTGCTCCAGGCCGACCGGATCGGACCGGGGGTCGTCGTCCCGGCGGTGACGCCGCGTGAGCTGCTGGCCGAGGAGCGTCGCCTGTTCTACGTCGCGTGCACGCGCGCGCAGGAGCGCCTCGTGGTGACCGCCGTGGCCTCGCCCGACGACGACGGCGAGCAGCCGTCGCGCTTCCTGGAGGAGCTGGTCCCGGACCGCGACCACATCGTCGCGGTGTCGGGCCGACCCGCGCGGCCGCTCTCGCTCGCGGGTCTGGTCGCGGAGCTGCGTCGTACCGTGGCGGACCCGGAGGCGGCCGAGCCGCTCCGCGCGGCCGCCGCGCGGCGGCTGTCCCGGCTCTCCGGGGAGTTCGCCGGTCGCCGGCAGCTGGTCGCGAGCGCCGACCCGGCGAGCTGGTGGGGCACGCGTGCCGCGAGTCGCTCCGCGGAGCCGATCCGCGAGGTCGACAAGCCGGTGCCGATCTCGGCAACGGTGCTCGACGCGATCGCGGCCTGCCCGACGCGGTGGTTCCTGGAGCGCGAGGCCGGCGGCGTGGCGCGGTCGCACCAGTCGGCCAACCTCGGCCAGCTGGTGCACGCCCTCGCGGAGCGGGTGGCCGACGGCAGCATCGACGGCGATCTCGACGTCCTGATGGGCGAGGTCGACCGCGTGTGGGACCGCCTCGACTTCCGGACGCCGTGGTCGAAGGACCGCGAGCACAAGCGGGTCCGCGCCGCGCTCGTCCGCTTCCTCACCTGGCACGAGCGCAACCCCCGCCGGCTGATCGCCACCGAGGCGCGGTTCGCGACGGTGGTGACGATGGACGACGGCACGCCCGTGCGCATCAACGGGTACGCCGACCGGGTCGAGATCGACGGCGACGGACGCGTCGTCGTGGTCGACCTCAAGACCGGTCGCGGCAAGCCGTCCGGCCCGCAGGTCCGCGATCACGTCCAGCTGGCCCTGTACCAGTACGCCGTCGACGCAGGAGCCCTCGACGACCCCGAGTCCGGCCTCACCGGGCTCGCCAGTGGGGGAGCGGAGCTGATCCAGCTCGGCCTCGAGGACGGCTCGGTCGACGCCACCCGCCAGGAGCAGGACCCGCATGCCGCCGAGGGGCCCGAGCGGGCTGCGTTGCGCACCCGCATCACCCACGTCGCCCACCTGCTGCGTGAGGAGACCTTCCCGGCGGTGGCCGGCGACCACTGCCGCGACTGCGGCTTCGTCGCGATCTGTCCCGTCAAGAGCCCCGGATCGGTGGTCGAGCGATGAACCCGGCGATCAGCACCCCCGAGGACCTCCAGCGGGTGATGAGGGCGGAGTTCCCGCCCAGCCCCGAGCAGTGGACGGCGATCACGGCGCCGCTGTCACCGGTGGTCGTGATCGCGGGTGCCGGCTCCGGCAAGACCACCCTGATGGCGGCCCGCGTCGTCTACCTCGTGCTGACCGGTCAGGTACGGCCCGAGGAGATCCTCGGCCTGACCTTCACCACGAAGGCAGCGGCCGAGCTGCGCCAGCGGGTCCGGGCCGCGCTGACCGCGGCGGGCGTGCTCGACCTCAAGCAGGCGGCCGACGGTGAGGAGGTCCTCGAGCCGACCGTGGCCACCTACAACGCCTACGCCGCCGGCCTGCTCACCGACCACGGCCTGCGGATCGGCCACGAGCCCGACACCCGGGTCATCACCGACGCCGCGCGCTACCAGCTCGGCGCCCGCGCCGTCGACCGCTACGACGGCGCCGTCGAGAAGCTGTCCGACCACCCGCCGACCGTGATCCAGAACCTCCTCGCGCTCGACGGGGCGATGAGCGAGCACCTGGTCGGGCCCGACGACGTGCTCGCGTTCGACGCCGCCGAGCGGAAGGCGTTCGAGCGGGCCGTCGCCGAGGAGCAGGCGGGCAAGAACCGCAAGACCTACGTCGAGGCGAGCCAGAAGGCGGTCGACGTGATCGACCGCCGGGCGGAGCTGATGGGCCTCGTCGCGTCGTACAGGCGGTTGAAGGCGGAGCTCGGGCTCATGGACTTCAGCGACCAGATCGCGCTGGCAGCGCGGCTCGCCGACGCGCAGCCGGAGGTCGGCCGGCTCGAGCGCGAGCGGTTCAAGGTCGTGCTCCTCGACGAGTACCAGGACACGTCCGTGGCCCAGGCCACCCTCCTCGCGCGCCTGTTCGGTGAGGGCCACGCCGTGATGGCCGTCGGTGACCCCAACCAGGCGATCTACGGCTGGCGTGGTGCGTCGGTGTCCAACATCATCAACTTCCCCGAGGTCTTCCCGGCGGCCGGCGGGGCCCCCGTCCCGGTGCTGCCGCTCACGGTCAACCGCCGCTCCGACACCCGCATCCTCGACGTCGCCAACAAGCTCGCCGAGCCGCTGATGGCGAAGTACGGCGACAAGGTCGCCGTCCTCCGTCACGGATCGACGCGGCCGGGATCGGTGCGGGTCAAGGTGTTCGAGACCCACCTCGACGAGCTCGCCTGGCTGGCCGGCCAGGTGCAGGCCACCCACGACGCCGGGACGCCCTGGGCGAAGATCGCGGTGCTGAGCCGGGACAACCAGCACGGCGAGGCCGTGTTCGACGCGCTCACCGGCGCCGACATCCCGGTCGAGATCGTGGGTCTCTCCGGTCTGGTCCGGCTGCCCGAGATCGCGACGGTCGTCGCCACGCTCAAGCTGGTCCAGGACGTCACCGACAACGAGTCGCTGCTGAGCCTGCTGGCCGGCCCCCGCTGGGCGATCGGCCCGCGCGACCTGCGTCTGCTGGGCCTGCGGGCCTTCGAGCTCGCCGGTCGCGGCGGTCGTGACGAGACGGCCGGGTCGGTCCACGACCAGCTGGTCGCCATCGCCGACGGCATCGACCCGGCGGAGGTCCCGTGCCTCGACGACGCGCTCGCCGACCCGGGAACGGCGGCGTACTCCCCGGAGGCGCTGGAGCGCTTCGCCCTCCTCCGCGACGAGCTGCGCCTGCTGCGGTCGTCGGTGGGGGAGCCGCTCCTCGACCTGGTCCGTCGCATCGTCGACGTCACCGGGGTCGACGTCGAGCTGGCGTCGTCGATGAGCAAGGCGGCCGCCGCCCGCCGCGAGAACCTCGACCTGTTCGTGAAGGCGGTCGCGGACTTCCAGGCGGTCGACGGCGACGTCACCCTGCCGGCGCTGATCGCGTGGCTCACGGCCGAGGACGAGGCCGGCAACGGACTCGAGGTCGCGACGCCCTCGGGTGCGGACTCGGTCAAGCTGCTCACCGTCCACCGGTCGAAGGGCCTCGAGTGGTCCACCGTGTTCTGCGTGGGTGTCGGTGAGGGCCGGTTCCCGAGCACGCAGGGGCGGTCGCTGTGGTGCTCCTCGCCGAGCGTGCTGCCCGCGCCGCTGCGCGGCGACGCCGACGACCTGCCGCAGCTCGCGGGCCACGACAAGGCAGCGCTCGACGCCTACCGCGCGGCCACCCGCGCGCACGAGGCCGAGGAGGAGCTGCGCCTGGGCTATGTCGCGTTCACGCGCCCCGAGCACGACCTGTGGGTCACGTCCTTCCTGTGGGGCACGCGCAAGAACCCCTACGGGCCCTCGTCCTTCCAGGTGGCGATCCGCGAGCTCTGCGACGGCTGGGGCGAGCCGGTCGACTGGCTCGACAAGCCCGAGAAGGGCGCCGCCAACCCGTTCGACGCGGTCGACCCCTCGCGGCCGTGGCCGGTCGAGGGCATCGGGGCCGAGACCGCCCGGAGGCTCGACGCCGCCCAGCGGGTACGAAGCGCGGACCCGGCCGCCGGGGACGACGACCTCGAGCTCGACCTCGTCGACGCGGCCCGGGTCGCGGACTGGGACCAGGAGATCGAGCGGCTGCTCGCAGAGGCCCGGTCCGACCGGTCCCAGCGCGTCGAGGTGCCGCTGCCCTCGTCGCTGTCGGCGACGGCGCTGGGTCGCCTGCGCGACGACCCGGAGGGCTTCGCCCGCGACCTGGCCCGGCCGATGCCGCGGCCGCCGGCGCCGGCCGCCCGGTTCGGCACCCGGTTCCACGCGTGGGTGGAGGCCCGGTTCGGCCAGCAGGGGCTCTTCGAGCCCGACGAGCTGGAGGGACGCGCCGACGCGGGCATCGACAACGACAGCGACCTGAAGGAGCTGATCAACCGCTTCGAGGCGGGCCCCTTCGCGACCCGCGAGCCCACGGCGATCGAGGCCCCGTTCGCGCTGGTCCTGACCGGGGCAGGCGGAGTGCGGCAGGTGGTCCGCGGCCGGATCGACGCGGTCTACACCGAGCCGGACGGCTCCTACCTCGTGGTCGACTGGAAGACCGGCGTCCACCAGGAGGCCGACCCGCTCCAGCTCGCGCTCTACCGGCTCGCGTGGTCGGAGCTCACCGACGTCCCGCTCGAGCGGGTGCGGGCGGCGTTCTGCTACGTGCGGACCGGCGACATCGTGGAGCACGACGGGCTGCCCGACCGGGCGGGCATCGAGGACCTGCTCAGCGGCGGACCACGCTGATCCGCGGCGGTACGCCGAGCGACCGGCCGACCACGCAGTAGCGCTCGGTCGCGGTCGCCAGCCGGCCGAGGGTGGCGTCGTCGGCGTCCGTGTCGAGGACGACGGTGACGACGACGTCCTGGACGCCGATCGGTGCGTCCCGGTCGACGCCGAGCGTGCCGCGGGCGTCCCACCAGCCCTCGGCGCGCAGGTCGGCCGACCGGATCTCGACGCCCATCGCCGTCGCGACGGCACGCAGGGTGACCCCGGCGCAGCCGAGGAGCGCCTGGAGCAGCAGGTCGGCCGAGCAGGCGTCGTGGCCGTCGCCCCCGGCCGCCGCGTGCAGGCCGGCGCGCACCGGCCCGGCGAAGCCGTCGACGGTCGCGGTGACCTCCGGGTCGCGGTAGTCACCGGTCGCCGTGGTCGGGATCCGGGCACTGGCCGGGTCCGTGCGGTAGCGGTCCTTCAACGGCGCCTGGGCGGCGCGGAGCGTGCTCGCGTCCATGGCTCACCGTAGCCGCCCGCCTCGTCGCTCCATCAGTCTCCTAGGCTCGGGACGTGACGTTCCCCCACCTCTCGCTCGTCGCCGACCCGCACGACCGCCTCGGGCTGCTCCGCACCGACGAGGACTGGCTGCAGCAGCGCTGGGAGGATCCGGCCAGCCGCGTGCTGGTCATCGCCGGAACCCGGGTCCGCCCCGGCCCCGACGGGCTCGAGTGGGTCGCGAGCGCGGACGCACCGGACGGCGTACGCGTGCTCCTCGGCGACCGCGACGGTACGACGTGGTGGGCGGTCATCGTCGACGGCGACGTCGTCAAGGCGGAGCCGGAGCAGTGGCTGCCGCTGCGGGGGCTGCTGCCCTTCCTGAGCGGTGAGGCCGTCGCCCAGGCGCCGCTGGTGTTCCACGCGATCGGGCTGGCGGAGTGGCACTGGGCGCACCGGTTCTGCCCGCGCTGCGGGGGGAGGCTCGTGCCGCGCGCAGCCGGCCACGAGCTGGTCTGCGTCGACTGCGGCAAGGCGCAGTTCCCGCGCTCGGACCCGGCGGTGATCATGCTGATCGCGGCCGGCGAGCCCGGGACGTTCGAGGAGCGCTGCCTGCTCGGGCGCGGCAGGACCTGGCCCGAGGGCCGGTTCAGCACGCTGGCCGGCTTCTGCGAGCCGGGGGAGTCGCTGGAGGACGCCGTGCGCCGCGAGGTCCTCGAGGAGACCGGGGTCGTCGTCGGCGACGTGACCTACTTCGGCAACCAGCCGTGGCCGCTGCCGTCCAGCCTGATGCTCGGCTTCCACGGCCGCGCCCTCACCGAGGAGATCCGGCTGGAGGATGCCGACGTCGAGGACGCCCGGTGGTTCACCCGCGAGCAGATGCGCCGCGAGGCCGAGGACGGCTCGCTGGTGCTGCCCGGCGGTGTCTCGATCAGCCGCTCGCTGGTCGAGGACTGGTACGGCGGGGTGCTGCCCGGCAGCTGGTGAGGCGGGGGCGCTCAGGCGCCGAGGCGCTCCAGCTCCTCGAGCTTGCCCTTGACCTGGGCCACGCTCGGGTTGGTCTGCGCGCTGCCGTCGGAGTAGACGAGCGTCGGGACCGTCTGGTTGCCGTTGTTGGCCGACTCCACGATCGCCGCCGCCTCGGGCTGCTGCTCGATGTCGACGATGTCGTAGGCGATGCCCTCGCGGTCCAGCTGGCTCTTCAGCCGGTGGCAGTAGCCGCACCAGGGGGTCGTGTACATGACGAAACGCTCGGAACCAGTCACGCTCATGCGAACACCCTAGGCAGGGGGCCCATTCCCGCCTGATTCGTCACGGTGTCCGGTTCAGGCCGCGTCGTTGGCGCAGCGGAAGCCGATGTTGCCCGACGACGACTCGGCCGTGTTCGAGGAGCGGGCGGCCACCCGGTAGCGGTTGCAGTAGCTGTCGTGGCACAGGTAGGAGCCGCCGCGCATCACCCGCCGCACCTGCGCGGGGTCCTCGTCGGGCTCGGCGGCGACGGGGGCGACCACGGGCTCGGGGCCGGCCCGGTCGGCGTACTCGGTCGGGCGGAAGGCGTCTTGGCACCACTCCCAGACGTTGCCGACGGTGTTGTGCAGGCCGTAGCCGTTGGGCTGGAAGGCCGTCGCCGGCGCGGTGGTGAGGTAGCCGTCGTCCAGGGTGTTGTGGCCGGGGAAGTCGCCCTGCCAGATGTTGCAGCGCCAGCGGCCGCCGTTGGTCAGCTCGTCGCCCCACGGGTAACGGGCCCGGTCGAGGCCGCCGCGGGCGGCGTACTCCCACTCGGCCTCGGTCGGCAGCCGCTTGCCCGCCCAGCGGCAGTAGGCCTGCGCGTCGTTCCACGACACGTGCACCACGGGGTGGTTCTGCAGGTCGGCGATCCCGGAGCGGGGACCGCCGGGGTGGCGCCAGTCGGCGCCGCGGACGGCCAGCCACCACGGGACCCCGGTCGCGCTGCGCAGGACGTCGGCCGGGGCCGCGTCGACGGCGAGGTGGAAGACCGCCGAGACCCCGTCACGCTCGGCGTCGGTGACATAGCCCGTGGCCTTCACGAAGGTGGCGAACTGGGCGTTCGTGACCACCTTCGCATCCATGAGGTACGACGCCAGCCGGACCTGGTGCACGGGCAGCTCGCCGTCGGCGGGGTACCCGTCGCCATGGCTGTCGCCCATCCAGAACGTGCCGGCGGGGATCCTCGCCTGGCCCCGGGTCGACCGGGAGCCGGCGGGCACCGTCGTCCGCACCCCGGGGGCGCCCGCGCGGCTGGTGGCCGGGCTGCAGCACGACCCGGCATGCTCCGCAGGGTGCTCCTCGGGGCGCTCCTCGGCCCGCGTCGCGGGGCTCGTGTCGAGGAGCGGCAGGAGGGACCGTCCGGCCGGGGAGAGCGTGCTCACCCGATCAAATTACAGTAACTCACTCATATTTCGTTCTTCACGTCCGGATCCCGTCGTCCACAGGGGCCGAGTGAAGTGTCGAACCCGGCGTCTACTGTCGGTCCGTCAGCCCACCCGCTCTCCGTGAAGGAGATGTCCCGCACCATGGCCGCCGCCGACCCGATCGAACGGCTCCTGTCCGCCCTCGACCCCGAGCAGCGACAGGTCGCCGAGACGCTGCGCGGGCCGGTGCGCGTGCTCGCGGGCGCCGGGACGGGCAAGACGCGGGCCATCACGCACCGCATCGCGCACGGGGTGCACTCCGGGCTCTACGCGCCGACCGAGGTGCTGGCCGTCACCTTCACCACCAGGGCCGCCGGCGAGCTGCGCCAGCGCCTGCGCCAGCTGGGTGCCCCCGGGGTCCAGGCGCGGACCTTCCACAGCGCCGCGCTGCGCCAGCTGCGCTACTTCTGGCCGCACGCCTACGGCACCGAGCTCCCCGAGCTGACCGAGTCCAAGCTCGGCATGCTCGCCGCCGCCTGCCGCACGCTCGGCGTGCGCAGCGAGCAGGCCCAGCTGCGCGACCTGGCCTCCGAGGTCGAGTGGGCCAAGGTCAGCAACGTCCGGCCCGAGAGCTACGCGGGCATCGCCGAGGCGCGCGGCCGTGGCGTCGACGGGCTCACGCCGATCGACGTCGCCCGCGCGTTCGCCGCCTACGAGGACGTCAAGCGCGAGCAGGGCCGGATGGACATGGAGGACGTGCTGCTGCTGACCGCGGGCCTGCTGGACGCCGACGAGCGGGTCGCTGCGCAGGTGCGGCGGCAGTACAAGTGGTTCGTCGTCGACGAGTTCCAGGACGTCTCCCCGCTGCAGTCGGCCCTGCTCGACCTGTGGCTGGGCGGGCGCGACGAGCTGTGCGTGGTGGGCGACCCGGCGCAGACCATCTACTCGTTCGCCGGTGCCGACGCGACGTACCTCCGTGACTTCCCGAAGCGCTACGAGGGCACGACGTCGATCGAGCTGGTCCGCAACTACCGCTCGACGCCGCAGGTGGTCGAGCAGGCCAACAAGCTGCTGGCCGGCACGCCGAGCGCCGGCGTCGAGCTGCGCTCGCAGCAGCCGGCCGGCTCGGCCGTGCGCTACGCGGGCGAGCCCGACGAGGTGGCGGAGGCCCGCAGCGTCGCCGACCGGATCGCGCGGCTGCACCGGGCGGGCACGCCGTACGGCGAGATGGCCGTGCTGTTCCGCATCAACGCGCAGTCGGAGACCTTCGAGGACGCCCTCACCGACCGCGGCATCCCCTATGTCGTGCGGGGCGCGGCGCGCTTCTTCGAGCGGCGCGAGGTGCGCGAGGCCGTCACCCGGCTCCGCGGTGCGGCCCGGTCCGGCGAGGCAGACGGCCTGCCCTGGGTGAAGGTGGTGCGCGACGTCCTGGGCGGGATGGGGTGGACCAGCGAGCCGCCGACGGCGCGTGGGCAGGCCCGCGACCGGTGGGAGTCGCTGCAGGCCCTGGTCGACCAGGCCGAGGACTTCGCGACCGAGCGGGGTGTCGAGGCCTCCGTGAGCACCTTCGTCGAGGACCTCGACCGCCGGGCCGCCGAGCAGCACGCCCCGACGGCCGACGGCGTGACCCTGGCGACCTTCCATGCCGCCAAGGGCCTCGAGTGGGATGCCGTCTTCTGCTGCGGCGTGCAGGACGGCACCGTGCCGATCACCTATGCCAGCCAGGAGGGCGCGCCGGCCGGAGCGGTGGAGGAGGAGCGCCGCCTGCTCTACGTCGGCATGACGCGTGCCCGCAAGGAGCTCATGGTGTCGTGGGCCGCCGCCCGCAACCCCGGGCAGGCGCCGCGCCGGCAGGCCTCGCGCTTCCTCGTGCCGCTGCTGCCGGCCTCCCAGCAGCCGCAGGCCACCCGCGGGCGCACGAAGGTCGCGCGCTGCCGTGACTGCCTCCAGCCGTTGGCGACGGCGGCCGAGAAGAAGCGCGGTCGCTGCGCCCACCATCCGACCCGCTACGACGAGGAGCTCTTCGACCGGCTCAAGGCCTGGCGGCTCGAGACCGCCCGGGAGGCCGGCGAGGACGGCAAGCCGCTGCCGGCGTACGTCGTGTTCACGGACGCGACGCTGGAGCTGATCGCGGAGCAGAAGCCGACCACGATCACGGCCCTCGGAAAGGTCAACGGGGTCGGCCCGAACAAGATCGAGAAGTACGGAACGGACGTCCTCCGGCTGGTTTCAGAAAAACCTTGAAAAAACCTCGATAAATGATTTGCACCGCCTGATACGCGACCGTTACGGTCGTCAGGCAACAACCGCTGCGCATCACAGCCCTGGCAAGGCTGGCGCCTTTCACGCACCTGAGGAGGTGGCACCCATGGAGAACATCACGATGATCCCGATGTCCGACGTCAACGTCTGGCAGATCTCGCTGACCGCGCTCGACTGCGCCACCTCTGCTCTCGCGACCCTCGAGGTCCAGGGCATTGCCGTGCGTCAGGCCGCTCCGGCGTCTGCCGCCTTTGCGCCGTTCGCCGCTGGCGACGCCGCTCTGGCCTCCGACGTGACGGCCGTCAAGCGGGAGCGCGCCCTCACCGGCATGGGACACCGCGGCAACACGACCGCCTACGTCCCGGGTTCACCAGCCTGGAGCCATCCGAACTGATCAGCATCAGCTCGGCAGCCTCCAGGCCGCGGAACCCGACAGACCGGGATCCGCGGCCTTTGTGTTTCTCAGGACCTGAGAAGGCGAAGGCCACCGGATCCCCTCAAGGAAACCGACCAACGCGATCAGGTCAACAAGAGGAGGTGAAAGCTGATGACGACCAGTGTTCTCGAGCCGACGCTGGACGAGCTGCTGCCCTGCCGTCTGAACGACGCGGAGCTGTGGTTCGCCGAGTCCCCGTCGGACGTCGAGTCCGCGAAGGCCCTGTGCCAGGCATGCCCCGTGCAGGCGATGTGCCTCGCCGGCGCCCTCGACCGGCGTGAGCCGTGGGGCGTGTGGGGTGGCGAGCTGTTCCTGGCCGGCGTGGTGATCCCGCGCAAGCGGCCCCGGGGCCGCCCGCGCAAGGACGCCACCGTCACCGCCGCGTGATGGCCCGCACGCCACTGCCGCGGATCTGCTCCACCGAGTGATCAACCCCAAGACCAACAACCGAAGGACTTCACCATGTACAACATGCTCAACGAAGACATGGCGCGCGCGCAGATGGCCGCGCGCCTGGGAGAGGCGCAGCAGCTGCGCGAGGCCACCCAGGTGGCTCGCGCCCGCCGCTTGAGCCGCAAGGCCGAGCGTGCTGCGCAGCAGGCTCGTCTCGCCCTCGCTCGCGCGCTCTGATCACGGCCGGGTCCCTGCCAAGGATCCTGCCTGACAGCGAGACGGAACGTCCTCGCAAGCCCTCCTCTCTGAGGGACACCTGATCGCGGGTGAACAGAAGGGGCCGGAACCGACCACCGTCGGTTCCGGCCCCTTCGCATCTTTTCGGTCACGACGCGTCCCCCGCGTGCGCGCTGCTCCTAGGCTGGGGCGATGAGCGTGACCTGTGACTTCTGCGGTCGCCGCGTGGACGGCGACGCGCCGCCGCTCACCTGGACGACCGCGGTCGAGCGCGGCCGGGTCCGGCGCTTCTGCGACGAGTGCTCGCGCGACAACCTGCGCTCGATGGAGGCGAAGCTCGACAGCGAGTGGTGGTGACCTGCCCGCTCACTCGAACAGCGTGGGCGCGTCCCACGCACAGCCGCAGTCCGGGTGCCGGCCCCAGTGCAGGGCCGCCGGCGCCGCGGTCGGCCCGATGTCGAAGGTCGTCGACCAGGTGCTGGGGGAGTCGCCCTCGACGTAGCGCGCCAGGTCGCGCACGGCCCACGCGAGCGCCAGGGCGTCGAGGACCGGGTCCAGCGGTGGCGGGCGCTCCGTCGCCGCGCGTGCCGCCTGGGCCACCAGGAACGGCCGGCGGGCGTCGTGCAGCGCCTCGTGCGCGTCCACGCAGCGCAGGCAGGCCGTGTGACCGGGATGGACGAAGGGCCCGACCCGGCGCCGCCCGGCACCACCGCTGACGACGAGGTGGGGGATCGAGCTGCGCACGAGCGGGTCGAGACGCTCGCGGTCCAGCGGTCCCGTGCTGACCACGAGGTGTGCGGTGGCGCCGTCCTCGCCGCCGGTGCGCCGCAGGCCTGCCTGGGCGAGCAGCGGACCGAGCAGCGGCTCGGCTCCCGGAGCGGCCCGTACGACGATCGCGGCTGCGGACCGGGCGGCGCGGCGGCGTACGGCGTCGGGGCCGAACTGGGCCCGCAGCACCTGGTCGGCGGGCTCGGGCACCGCCTCGGAGTCCGGTACGACGACCAGCAGGCCCGTCGCGTCCAGTCGGTCGAGCGCCGGGGAGCTGGTGCCGTGGGGGACGCCCGGGAACCGGCCGAGGGCGGACAGCAGGTCGCGGGTGGCGGGCTGGTCGGGCAGCTGGACGACGGGCCCGTCGAGGCCGACCTGGAGCACGCCGGGCCCGCGGGCCATCACGGGTGTGCCGGGCCGGAGGAGCAGGCGCGAGGACATGGCTGCAGCGTCGCACCGCGGCCCGTGCGCTGCCCGGCGTCATCCACAGGCACGGGGGAGCCGCCGGAAAACATGCCGCGGGCGGCACCACCGGTGGTGGTGCCGCCCGCGACGGTCGGTCTGTGTGGCCGGGTGATCAGGCCTTGCCGAGGATGCGGTTGAGGTTGGTGCCGCACTCGGGGCAGACGGCCTTGGCCATCCGGGTGCCCTTCTCGTTCACCTTGACCTCGCCCTCAGCCTCACGCTTGGCCTTGCACTTCACGCAGTAGAACTCGCCGCTCCAGGTCTCCGCCATGACGGCCTCCTTGCCATGTTTCATTCTGTTGGTCGTCGCGACGGGGGTCTTTGGGGGAAGCCCGCCGGGGCCCGGAGTCACACTCCAAGCCTCCCTGACCCTACGGCACGCCGCCACACGGGCGCAGTAGCGTGCCCCGCATGTCTGAAACCGCCCGAATTTCACCTCCGCCGCCGTCGCTGGTCCACCTGCGCCTCGAACGGCCCGCGGAGGGCGTCGCGCTGCTCGTCCTGGACCAGCCGGACCTGCGCAACGCGATGAGCGACGAGATGACCGCATCGTGGGTCGCGGCGGTCGACCACCTCGCGGCGGACCCGTCGGTGCGAGCCGTCGTGGTGACCGGCGAGGGCAAGGCGTTCTGCTCGGGCGGGAACCTGTCGTGGCTGGCCTCCGAGCCCGACGCCACCGTCGACGACCTGCGCAACCGGATGCTGCCGTTCTACCGGGCCTGGCTGTCGATCCGCCGGCTCGAGGTGCCGACCATCGCCGCGCTGAACGGGGCCGCGATCGGCGCCGGGCTCTGCATGGCGCTCGCCTGCGACATCCGGTACGCCGCCCGGGGTGCCCGGATGGGCGTGCCCTTCACCAAGCTCGGGATCCACCCGGGGATGGCGGGCACCTACCTGCTGCCCGACGTGGTCGGACCTGCTGCCGCCAGGGACCTGTTCCTCACCGGCCGGCTGGTCGACGCCGACGAGGCGCTCGGGCTGGGCCTGGTCTCGCGGGTCCTCGAGCCGGAGGGCTTCCTCGACGAGGTCCTCGCCGTCGCGGAGGGGATCGCCGGGGCCGCGCCGATCGCGACCCGGCTCACCAAGCGGGCCCTGCAGCGCGGGCACGCGAGCATCGAGACGGCCCTGGAGTGGGAGGGCCTGGCCCAGCCGGTCACCCTCGCGACCGAGGACCTGCTGGAGGGGATCCGGGCGGCCCAGGAGAAGCGGGCGCCGCAGTTCCGCGGCCGCTGACCGGGCCCGGACGCAACGATGCCCCCGGTTCGCAGGACCCTCGCTTGCCTTCCCCTTGCGAGCGAGGACTGCGGCCCGGGGGCCTCGTCGTGGGAGACGCTAGGCAGCGGCGGCGGCAGGGTCAATCCGACGGGACCCCACCCTGTGGACAGACCTGTGGACACGGTTGTGGAAGAGCGGCGGTCGCGGTGGACAGAGGCGAGGGATCGGTGAGTTCGGTGTGGACGGACCCGGGAAAACGGGGCGGTTCGTGACGTCGTACTGTCGGGTGACCTGCGGGAACGCTGCCCACAGGTTCTTCCACCGGTTGTGGACAACAAATACTTCAGTCCCGAAGGGAGCGTGATCGGGGTCACATGGCGGACGAGGTGTACGACGGCTCGCCGGTCGCGGCGCTGCGCCGGATCGCGTTCCTGCTCGAGCGCGGCCGGGCCGACAGGTACAAGGTGAAGGCCTACCGGGGTGCGGCCAACGCGATCCTCCCGCTGCCGGCCGACGAGGTCGCCGCGCGGGCCCGCGCCGGCACGCTGACCGAGCTCGCCGGGGTCGGCGCGAGCACCGCGCGGGTGATCAGCCAGGCCGTCGCCGGGAAGGTGCCGGACAAGCTCGCCGAGGCCGAGGCCGAGTACGGCGCCCCGCTGACCGACGGCGCCGGAAGCGCGCTGCGCGCCCGCCTGCGGGGTGACCTGCACTCCCACTCGGACTGGTCCGACGGCGGCTCGCCCATCGAGGAGATGGCGATGACGGCGATGGAGCTCGGCCACGACTACCTCGTGCTGACCGACCACTCGCCGCGACTCAAGGTCGCGCGCGGCCTCTCCGTCGAGCGGCTGGCTCGCCAGCTCGACGTGGTCGACGCCGTGAACGCCCACCTGGACGGCGGGTTCCGGCTGCTCAAGGGGATCGAGGTCGACATCCTCGACGACGGCGGGCTGGACCAGACCGAGCAGATGCTGGCGCGCCTCGACGTCCGGGTCGCGAGCGTCCACTCGAAGCTGCAGATGGACGCGGAGCAGATGACGAAGCGGATGGTGGCCGCCGTCCGCAACCCGTACGCCAACGTCCTCGGCCACTGCACCGGCCGCCTGGTCACCGGCAACCGCGGCACCCGGGCCCAGTCGCGCTTCGACGCGCGGACGGTCTTCGAGGCGTGCGCTGAGGAGGGCGTGGCGGTCGAGATCAACTCCCGGCCGGAGCGCCGCGACCCGCCCACGAAGCTGCTCGAGCTGGCCCGGGACATCGGCTGCCTCTTCTCGATCGACAGCGACGCGCACGCGCCCGGGCAGCTGGACTACCCGCTGCTCGGCTGTGAGCGGGCGGAGGCGGCCGGGATCGACGCCGACCGGATCGTCAACACCTGGCCCGTGGAGCGCCTGCTGGAGTGGGCGGCTCCCTGAGTTCCCCGGTTTCGGGGCTCCAGCGCCGTAGGGTCGGGCCATGGGAGCGCGGAGCAGGCCGCGGGTCGAGGTACGACGGTCGGGCAAGCGGCGTCGTACCGTGTCGGCGTACCGCGACGGCGCCAAGATCGTCGTGCTCGTCCCCGACAACCTCTCCGGCGAGGAGGAGCGCGCCTGGGTGACCAAGATGGTCGCCCGGGTCGAGCGCAAGGAGCTGCGCGCCGCGGCGCCGCGCAAGTGGGACGACGAGGACCTGATGGCCCGCGCCCAGCGGCTCAGCGACGCCTACCTCGGCGGGCTCGCGGTGCCCGAGTCGGTCCGCTGGGTCGGCAACCAGCGCTCCCGCTGGGGCTCCTGCACGCCGAGGGACCGGACGATCCGGCTCTCCGAGCGGCTGCAGCGGATGCCCGAGTGGGTCGTCGACTACGTCATCGTGCACGAGCTCGCGCACCTGATCGAGCCGCAGCACGACGAGAAGTTCTGGGGCTGGGTCGCGCACTACCCGCTGTGGGAGAAGGCGAAGGGCTACCTCGCCGGCTGGTCGGACGCGGCGCGGATGCCGCGACCGCCGGGGCACGAGGTGTACCCCGCCGGCGACGCGGTGGACTAGACGCGCGGGGACTAGACGCGCGGGGACGGGAGGATCTCCCGGGCGCGCGCGATCAGCGCGTGCATCTCCGGCTCGAGGTCCGGCAGCGCGTCGACCGGCCACCAGCGCACGGCCAGCGACTCGTCGCTGACGACCGCCTCCGCGCCCGAGCTCGCCGCCGCGACGTAGCGGACGTCGAGGTGGTTGACGTCGCCGTGCTCGCCGCAGAACGGCACGCTGTGCAGGTCGAGCTGCACGGGCTCGGGGTGGAAGCGGAGGTCGGTCAGCCCGCTCTCCTCGTGGGCCTCGCGCAGCGCCACGGCCGCCAGCGTCGCGTCCCCCTCCTCGGCGTGCCCGCCGAAGTGGAACCAGCGTCCGGCCTTGCGGTGCAGGTTGAGGAGCACGTGGTCACCGGTCGCGTCGACGACCAGGGTCCCGGCCGTCACGTGGTCCGGGTACGACGCCCGCCACATCCCGTCCGCCCGCGACTCCAGGTGCGTGACGTAGCGGCGGCGCAGCTGCTCCTCGACGGGACCGGGCGCGCGCCAGCCCCGCAGGACGCGCAGGGCGTCCGCGTGCAGCCCGCTCACTCGGTGTCGGTCGGGGTGCCGGGGCCGTCGGGGCCGTCGTGGCTGTCGGGGTCGCCGGATCCCTCCGGGCCGTCGAGCAGCTTGCGCAGCTCGGCGTCGAACTCGTCGTCCGACAGCTCGTCCGGGACGGTCGCCTCCGCGCGGAACGACAGCGGGTCGTCGAGGTCGGCCGCGGTGGGCAGCAGGTCCGGGTGCATCCACACGCCGTCGCGCGCCTCGGCGCCCGAGCGGGCGCGCAGCCCACCCCACAGGGTGGACGCGTCGCGGAGCCGGCGCGGACGCAGCTCCAGCCCGACGAGCGCGGCGAAGGTCTGCTCAGCGGGTCCTCCGGCGGCCCGGCGGCGTCGTACGGCCTCGCGCAGCTTCGCCGCGGCGGGCATCCGCTCCTCGGTGGCCTGGCCGACGACCTCGTCGACCCAGCCCTCGACGAGGGCCAGCGCGATCTCGAGGCGCGACAGCGCCGCCGTCTGTGCCGCGGTCTGCGGCGGGTCGAACAGGCCGCCCTCGAGCAGGCCCTGCATCGACTCGAGGTTGGTGGGGTCGATGCCGCGCAGCTGCTCCTGGACCCGGTCCTGGATCTGCTGGGCGTTGATCTCGAGCCCGCGGGCGTAGTCGGTGACCGCGCCGATCAGGTGCTCGCGCAGCCACGGCACGTGCGCGAACAGGCGCTGGTGGGCGGCCTCGCGCAGGGCGAGGTAGAGGACGACGTCGTCCTCGGTGACGTCGAGGCCCTCCGCGAACGCCTTGACGTTGCTCATCACCAGCGCGGCCTTGCCGGGCGCGCCGAGCGGCAGGCCGATGTCGGACGCCGTGAGCACCTCGCTGGCGAGGGCGCCGAGGCCCTGGCCGACCTGCATGGCGAGCATGCCGCCGACTGCCTGGCCGATGATCCCGACGAGCGGACCAGCGGCGGCCTTCATCTCCTCCGGCAGCCCGCTCGACAGCCCCGTCACCGATCGGGCGGCGACCGGCTCGACGAGGACCTTCCACACCGGCTGGGTCTCGACCAGCCACTCGGCGCGGGACCAGGCTGCGGTCGTGCTCACGCCGGACGGGAACGCCGTGGTGGCGTCGAGCCAGTGGTCGGCGAGGCGCACGGAGTCGGCGACGCGGTCGTGGTCGCGCTGGCCGGGGGACGGGTCGGGCTGCTGGGCGACCTGCTGGCGGGCCATGTCGCCGGCGGCGTTCCAGTTGAGCGGACCGTCGTGCGGCTGCATCAGCGACTGGAGCTGCTGGAAGAACGCCATCCCGCCGCCCGGGCCGAACGGGCTCGCGCCACCGGGCAGGCCGCCGCCGAGCGCTCCGAAGAGCTGCTCGAAGGGCGTGCCCTTGAACGGGTTCGGCTGCTCGTCTCCGGGCTCGCCCGGGTTGTTGGTCATGACCCAAAACTACGCCTGATCGCCAACCGGCGGTGTGGGGGAGAGCCCTGAGCGGACCCCTAGAGTGGCCCCATGCCCCACCCCGCCGTACGCCTGGTCGCGATCTCCGACGAACCGCTGTCCGTCGACAGCGTGCTCGCCAGCCTCGAGGACCCGACGGCCGGGGGGCTGGTGCTCTTCGTCGGCCGGGTCCGCGACCACGACGGGGGACAGGGAGTCACCGGCCTGTCGTACTCCGCGCACCCGAGCGCCCTCGAGCGGCTGCAGGACGTCTGCGACCGCATCGCCGGTGAGTACGACGTCACGGCGGTCGCCGCCGTGCACCGCGTGGGCGACCTCGACATCGGCGACCTCGCCGTGGTCGTCGCCACCACCGCGGGGCACCGGGGCTCGTCGTTCGAGGCGAGCCGGGCGCTGATCGACACCCTCAAGGCGGAGGTGCCGATCTGGAAGCACCAGCGCTTCGCCGACGGCAGCGACGAGTGGGTCGGTTCGCCGTAGCGGCCCGGGGGTCTCGTGACGGTTGCTGCGCAACCTCCTCGACCACCGGGCGTCGTGGCCCGGGGCGGTTCGACGATGGCCTCCTCGACCACCGGCGCCCGCGTGTCCTGACCGATCCGCCTCCACCACCGACCTACGCTCGTCGGGTGGAGATCCTGCTCTGGCTGCTGCCCGCCGCCGTCGCGACCGTCGTCGCGATGGCCTGGGTCGCCTGGTGGGGTCGGGAGGGCCGGGGCGAGGTCGACCGCGAGACCGCGGCCCGGCGCCTCGGTGAGGCCCTCTCCCGCGAGCAGCGCACCCGGCCCGGCTACGCCGTCGCGACCCGGCCCGAGGACCGCTCCACCGGGGTCGCGCTGCGCCCGTCGAAGGTGCGTCCCGTGGTGCTGCCCGGGGCGTCGCCGGACGTCGTCGGGGAGCCGCCGGTCGCGGCCGACGAACCCGTCGCCGAGCCGCCGGCCGGCACCGACGAGCAGCCCGCCCGCGACCGCCGCGCGTCCTGACCGTTCCGCACCCACCCCTGAGGCACCCGTACGTTGGCGCGGTCTGAGAAGGTAGGCGCCATGAGCCAGCGCCTGATCGCCGTGTGCATCGCGGGACCGTTGGCGCTGATCCTCGGCGGGATTGCGTTGGCCGTGCCGCTGCCGTACGCGTCGTACAGCCCCGGCCCGACATTCGACATCCTCGGCACCGACGAGAACCAGGCCGAGGTCATCCAGGTCGACGGCCACAAGGCGTACTACGACAAGGGCCAGATCCGGTTCACCACCGTGATCGCGTCGTCGTACGGCCAGAAGCTCACCCTGGGCGACGCGCTGACCCGGTGGTTCGACCCGGACCGCGCCGTCGTCCCGTACGACGTCGTCCACCCGCCCGAGCAGTCGAAGAAGGACGAGGAGGCCGAGGGCCAGGTCCAGATGTCGACCTCCCAGGACACCGCCAAGGCGGTCGCCCTGAAGGAGATCGGCGTCGACGTCCCGACGGCCGTGCAGGCCGCCGCGGTCGCGGCGGACGGCCCCGCGGCGGACAAGCTGCTCCCGGGCGACCTGTTCCGCGAGGTCGACGGCGAGCCGGTCACCGACGCCGACCAGATCGTCAAGGCCGTGCAGAAGCACAAGGACCTCTCCAACGTGGAGTTCAAGATCCTGCGCGACAAGGACGAGCTCACCGTCCGGGTGAAGCCGAAGCTGGACGACGAGGGCGTGCCGAAGGTGGGCGTCCAGGTCGGCCTGGGCTACGAGTTCCCCTTCAAGATCCAGCTGCGTGTCGACCCGACCGTCGGCGGTCCCAGCGCCGGGCTGATGTTCTCCCTCGCCATCTACGACACGCTCACCCCGGGCTCGATGACCGGCGGTGCGACCGTCGCCGGCACCGGCGAGCTGCTGCCCGACGGCACGGTGGGCCCGATCGGCGGCATCGCGCAGAAGATCGCCGGCGCCCAGGAGGCCGGCGCCCAGCTCTTCTTCGTCCCCAAGGACAACTGCCCGGACGTCACGGACCTCGACCCGGACCTGCGCCTGGTCAAGGCGACCACCATGCACGAGGCCCGGCTGGCGCTGGAGAAGTGGTCGAAGGACCACGACGCCGAGCTGCCGGCCTGCTGAGCCCGACCGACCTTCCCGACCTGCCCGATCCGCACCGAGCACGAAGCGAGCCCCATGGACTACGAGCTGGACGTCGACCCGGCCCTCGCGGCTGCCGTGCTGGAGCTGGAGGCGCACCACGCCCGGGCGGGCTGGGACCAGCCGGCTCGGCTGTACGCCCTCGTCGACACCGCACAGCTGGTCGAGCAGGAGCCGACGCTGGCTGCTCAGCTCGGCCTCGACCAGCCGATCGAGCGCGGCTCGCTGACGCCCATCGAGCAGGAGGAGCTGCCCGACGGGCAGCAGCTCGAGGAGGTGCTGCCCGGCATCGTGTGGCCCGAGGTCGTGACCGGCTGCGCTGCGGTCGTGGAGCGGCTCGTGCTGCCGCCCGCCGCCGACGGCCAGGTCCCGGAGGACCCCGCGGCCGCGCTCGAGTTCGCGCGGGAGCACCCCGATGCCGAGGAGGTCCGCATCGTCGCCGGGGTCACCCGGCACGGGGCGGCGTACTGCGCACTGCGGATGCGCAGCCACGACGAGGACGCCGCGGTGATGGGGGGTCCGGACCTGGTGCCCGGGCTGATCGAGCTGTTGCGTGGCACGCTGGAAGACGCGGAGGACGAGTCCATGGGTGGCAACGATGAGTGACCTGTTCGACGAGGAGCCGGAGCGCCCGGCGCCCGAGCGGCCCGGCCGGCGCGCCCGCGCGCTGGTCATCACCGGCGTGGTGCTGGTCCTCGGCTTCTTCCTGCTGACCGCGTTCGCGTCGGTCTACACCGACCGCCTCTGGTACAAGGAGGTCGGCTACGGACAGGTCTTCAGCACGATGCTGTGGACCCGGGTCGGCCTGTTCATCGCCTTCGGCGCGCTGATGGCCGCGATCGTCGCGGTCAACATGCACCTCGCCTTCCGCTTCCGGCCGCTGTTCCGGATGTCGCCCGGCGACGCGAGCGTCGAGCGCTACCGCGACGCCGTGACCCCGATCCGTGGTTGGCTGCTGGCCGGTGTCGCGGTCGTGGTCGGCATCTTCGCCGGCACCTCCGCGGTCGGGCAGTGGCGCACCTTCCAGCTGTGGCTGAACTCGCAGAGCTTCGGTCAGCAGGACGCCTACTTCCACAAGGACATCAGCTTCTACGTCTTCCGCCTGCCGTGGTGGAACTTCCTCGTCGACTTCGTCATGGCCGCCACCGTCGTGGCGCTCATCGGCACGGCGGTCGTGCACTACCTGTACGGCGGCATCCGGCTCCAGCAGTCCCAGGACCGCCTCTCCGGGGCCGCCCAGGTCCAGCTGTCGGTGCTCCTCGGCGTCTTCGTGCTGGCCAAGTCGGTCGACTACTACCTCGACCGCTTCGACCTCGTCACCGACGACCACAAGCTGCTCACCGGGATGAACTACACCGCCGAGAACGCGCTGCTCCCCGCACGCAACATCCTGGTCGGTGTCGCGCTCATCTGTGCGGTGCTCTTCTTCCTCAACGTCTGGCGCAAGACCTGGCAGCTTCCGTCGGTCGGTCTCGCCCTCCTCGCGCTCTCGGCCGTCCTGCTCGGCATGATCTGGCCGGCCATCGTGCAGAACGTCCAGGTCGACCCTTCCGAGGCCGACAAGGAGAACCCCTACCTGCAGAAGAACATCGACGCGACGCGGGAGGCCTACGGCCTCAGCGACGTGGAGACGGCCGAGTACACCGCGTCGTCGTCCAGCGAGTCGGACGCGGCCCAGTGGCGTGCCGTGACGGGCCAGCTCACCAACGCGCCGGTCGTCGACCCGCTGCAGGTGCGCGACACCTTCCAGCAGCGTCAGCAGGTCCGGTCCTACTACAACGTGCCGAAGGTGCTCGACGTGGACCGCTACGAGCTGGACGGCGCCGACGTGCCGCTGGTGCTCGGCGTGCGCGAGCTCGACCAGTCGGGCATCCCGACGGGGGACCAGAACTGGTCCAACCTCCACACCGTCTACACGCACGGCGAGGGTCTGATCGCCGCCTATGCCAACAAGATCGCGACCACCGACGACCCCAACGGACGGATCGCATGGGCGGAGGGGATCGGCAGCGGCAACAGTGGCCGCACCGACCTCAGCGACGCCGAGAAGTTCGAGACGCGCGTCTACTACGGCGAGCTCAGCCCGTCGTACTCCATCGTCGGCAAGGCCGGCGGTGGCAAGGACGTCGAGCTCGGCCTCGCCAACGTGGGCAGCTCCGGCCAGGACCAGCGCACGACGTACGACGGCAAGGGCGGTGTGGCGATCGGCAGCACCTTCAACCAGTTGATGTACGCGATCAAGTTCGGCGAGCCGAACTTCCTGCTCTCCGGACGGGTCAACGACAAGTCGAAGGTGCTCTACAACCGCGAGCCGGTCGAGCGGGTCGAGAAGGTCGCGCCGTGGCTGACCGTCGACAGCGACCCCTACCCGGCGGTGGTCAACGGCAAGATCGTGTGGATCCTCGACGGCTACACGACCACCGACAAGTACCCGAACTCCCAGCGGGACTCGTTCGAGTCGATGATCGACGACTCGCTCCAGCAGGAGAACCTGGGCATCCAGACCATCCCGACGGACGAGATCAACTACATGCGCTCGGCCGTCAAGGCCACGGTCGACGCCTACGACGGCACGGTCACCCTCTACCAGTGGGACGAGGACGACCCGATCCTCAAGACCTGGATGAAGGTCTTCCCCGGCTCGGTCCAGCCCAAGTCGGAGATCAGCGAGGACCTGCTCAAGCACATCCGCTACCCGGAGGACCTCTTCAAGGTCCAGCGCTACCAGCTCGCCCGCTACCACGTGACCGACGCGGGGGCGTTCTACTCCGGCAACAACCGCTGGGAGGTCCCGGAGGACCCGAACTCCTCGCGCCAGGTCTTCCAGCCGCCGTACCGCCTCTTCGCCACCGGCGAGGGGGAGAGCGTCGACAGCGACTGGTCGCTGACGTCGGTCTTCGTGCCCTACCGCAAGGGCTCGCTGGCGTCGTACCTCCAGGTCAACTCGGACGCCACGCGCGACGACTTCGGTCGGCTGCGGCTGCTCGAGATGACCGACCAGAGCGCCCAGGGCCCCGGCCAGGTCGTCAACGAGATGAAGCAGGACCCGGCCGTGGTCAGCACGCTCCAGGACCTCAACGTCAACAAGGACACCCCGCCGCGCTACGGCAACCTGCTGACCCTGCCGGTCGAGGGCGGGCTGGTCTACGTCCAGCCCGTGTACGCGCTGCGGACGACCGGCGCCGGCAGCTTCCCGATCCTGCAGTACGTCATCGTCAAGTACGGCGACGAGGTCGGCATCGCCTCGACGCTCCCGGACGCCCTCGGCAACGCCCTCGGCGTCGACACGGACAACGGCGAGCCGAAGCCCGACGAGCCCGGCACCGGACCGGGGGAGGGCGACGGGGAGCCCAAGCCATCGGGGTCGATCGACGACCAGATCGCAGCGAAGCTGCGCGAGGCGGAGACCGCGTTCACGGCGGCCGAGAAGGCTCAGAAGTCCGGTGACACCGTCGAGTGGGCCGAGCAGGTCGAGAAGGCGCAGGAGGCGATCGAGGAGGCCGTGAAGCTCGCGGACCGTCGCGACGCCGCCGGAGCCGACAAGAAGCAGTAGCCAGGTCAGGAGGCAGGCGTGCTCCTCACCCTCGACCTCGTGGGGATCTTCGTCTTCGCGATCTCCGGGGGCCTCGTCGCGGTGCGCAACCAGCTCGACATCGTCGGGGTGGTCGTGCTCGCGATGGCCACCGGACTTGGCGGCGGTGTCATCCGTGACGTCGTCATCGGTGCGGTCCCACCACCGGCGGTGAAGGACTGGTGGTACCTCCTGGTCCCGGTCGTCGGGGGACTGGTGACCTTCTGGTGGCACCCGGCCGTCGGCCGACTGGAGCGGGTGATCAACGTCTTCGACGCCTTCGGGCTCGGGCTCTTCTGCGTCGCCGGCGCGCTGAAGGCCCATGAGTACGGGCTCGGCCCGGTGCCGGCCGCAGCGCTGGGCATGGTCACCGGGGTGGGCGGCGGCATCATCCGCGACCTCCTCGTCGGCCGGGTCCCGGTGATCTTCCGCAAGGGCCAGCTCTACGCGATTCCGGCCCTGGCGGGCGCCGCCGTGGCGTCGACGGGGGCCGAGCTCGGCCTGGCCGGCGAGCTGGTCGTCGGCCCCGCCGCGGCGGTGACGATCGGCTGGCGGCTGCTCGCGCTCAACCGCGGCTGGACGGCGCCGTTGCCCCGGACCTGAGGCTCGGGAGGCAGGCCCAGAAGCGCTGGATGCCCCCGATTTGGTGGCCTTTGCCGCCATGCCGTAACGTTGGGTTCACCGACGCGGGGTGGAGCAGCTCGGTAGCTCGCTGGGCTCATAACCCAGAGGTCGCAGGTTCAAATCCTGCCCCCGCTACGAATTTCAGGCTCGGAATCTACGGATTCCGAGCCTGAAAGCATTTACGAACTTGATCGAGTGTCCACTTAGTGACGGGTTTCCCGGACAACGTTCTAGCCGGCGGGCGTAGTGCGCCCCCGGGTGACCTACAACGCTGCCACATCGGGACCGGCCCGCGGATCGACGCCGGACGGCGGTTGGCTATGCGGGTCCGACATGACCCACCTCATGACGATGACCGCCAGCCACGCCCTCGACCGGATCACCGACTGGCAGACCGCCCTACGTGCCGAAAACAAGAGCCCGGGCACGATCTTCATCTACGCCGACGGAGCCACCCGCTACCTGCGCTGGTGCGCCGAGGCCGACCACCTGCCGATGAGCCGCGCCGCGCTCAACTCCTGGATCGCCGGTCTCCTCGACCGCGGTTCGTCGCCGGGCACCGCCCGTATCCGCCAGCTCGCCGTACGCCGCTTCGCAGCCTGGCTCACCGCCGGCGGTGAGATCGACGCCGACCCGTTCCCCGGAGTCAAGGCACCCCGCTACGAACCACCGCTGGTCGAGCCGCTCACCGACGCCGAGCTCCGCGCACTGATCGCCACCTGTGCCGTCCCCGCCGACCACGCCCGGCCGGAAGACACCCTCAACGACCGCCGCGACGAGGCCATCATCCGGCTCATGTTCGAAACCGCCATCCGCTCCGGGGAGCTCGTCGACCTCCAACTCGACGACGTCGACCTCATCGCACGGCTGATCACGATCCGTCGTGGCAAGGGTGGGCGCGGCCGAGTGATCCCCGTCGGCCAGAAAACGACCGAGGCGCTGCTGGTCTACCTCGACCAGCGTGAACAACACCCGCTGGCCGCCAGCCCTGACCTGTGGCTCGGCAACCGTGGCCAGCGGTTCGGACGCGAAGGACTCAGCCGCGCCCTGCGCCGACGCGCCAAGCGAGCCGGCGTCCAGCGCTTCCGACCCCACCGGCTGCGGCACACCGCCGCCCACCGCTGGCTCGCCGCCGGCGGCTCCGAATCCGGCCTCATGGCCATCGCCGGATGGACCCGCAGCGACATGCTCGTCCGCTACACCCGCGCCCGCGCCTCCGAACGAGCTGCCGCCGAGGCACGTCGTCTCGACCTGGGAAACCTCTGAACCTCGGTTCGTGAGGTCGTCAGGACCACGAAAGCGACTATGTCTCGCATTCTGGACACGTGGGTGCCGTCGGGCCGGCGCCGAGCGGTTCTCCCATCAGCCAAGGACGCCTGTCCACGACTATGGGAGAGAGCACCGTGAAGATCACCAACATGCGCACCATCGCCACCACCGGCATCGCCGTCCTCGCGATCGGCGGGATCGGCGTCGCCGCCCACGCGGCCACCAGCGACCCGGCCCCCACGACCCCGACTCCGGCCGTCGTAGACGCCCCGAGCACGCCGGCGACCCCGGAGGACACGGCTGACGTGATCGAGGGTGACAACAACGGCGACAACCAGAACACTGACGACGCCGCGCAGGGTGACGCGCAGGACGGCAACACCGACGAGGGCGACGTCGTCGAGGGTGACAACAACGGCGAGAACGACAACGTCGACAACGGTGACGTGGCCGAGGGCGACGACAACGGCGACAACCAGAACGCCGACGACGGTGCCCAAGGCGACGTCCAGGACAACGCTGGCGACACCAACGACGCTGCTGCCGACGACAACCAGGGCGACACGGGCAACACCGGCTCCGGTAACGCCGGCGACAGCCAGGACAACGCCGGTGACGGCGCGAACGGCGACGGTTCCAACGGCTGACACCATGGTCATCGGTAGGACGGGCAGTCTTCCTGCCCGTCCTACCATCGTGTCCTGGAGGAGTCAGTCGGTGACCGAAGAGCTCGAGTTGGCCGTGGCCGGTGCCGCGGCCGGTGACGGCGAAGCGATGCGCACCCTCTACGAGGCGCTCGCATCCCGCGTCGCGGGTTACCTGGAGTTCCGGGGTGCAGCAGACCCCGACGGCATGACGAACGACGTGTTCGTCCGGGTCCTGACCCGGATGGCCGAGATCACCGGAGGCTGGCCCGGGTTCCGGGCTTACGTGTTCACCGTCGCTCACGGAAAGCTCGTGGACGAGTTGCGGAGTCGGGACCGCAGACCGGCTCACACCGAGTACGACGCGGATTCGGACCCACGCACGCATGCCTCCGCCGAGGACCAGGCCCTTGAACGTGCCGGTTCCAGCGACGTCCTGGCGGTGCTCGATCTGCTCCCCGAGGACCAACGCGCTGTGATCACACTGCGCGTGCTGGGCGAGCTGACTCTTAAGGAGACAGCTGCGGCGATCGGACGCAGCGAGGTGGCCGTCAAGAAGCTCCAGAGCAAGGCACTGGGCAGTCTCCGCAGGCTGCTGAGCACCGGGCAATCGGACCCCGGGAGCGCGACCACGTCGGAGGGATTCCGATGACCAAGCACAACCATCACGAGGACGAACCCATGATCAGCGAAACCGCAGTCGACGACCCGGCAATGCGCGATCTCTTCGCCGAGCTGAGCGCCCTCGCTGACCGGCCCACGCCGGCGGTCGGCGATGAACTCGCCGCCCTCTTCGCTGGAGCAACCCCGCTGGCCGCTGCGCGCAGTCGCCGGAACAAGGCAGCCAAGACCGGCCTCATCGGCCTGGTCACGGCAGGAATCCTGGCCGGCGGCGTCACCGCTGCCGCCGCAGCCAACGAGCTGCCGACCCCGGCACAGCGCATCGTCTCCCGGGTTATCAACACCCTCACCCCATTGGAAATCCCGAACCCCGACGAGCAGGGGCCGGTCGAGCACCAGACCGACACCAACATCGACGACAACGGTGACCAGCCGGGCCAGGACGTTGACCAGCCCGGTCAGGACGGAACCGAACAGGGTGACCAGAGCGACGGCCAGGGCGGCCAGTCGGGCGGAGACCAGTCGGGCGAGCCGGCCGGCGGCGCCGGCGACCAGGGCGTGTCAGACGGTGGCGCGGACCAGCAAGGCAGTGGTCAGGGAACCACGGGCGGCACAGCGGGTGAGTCCGGAGACACTGGCACATCGGGCAACGACTCCGGCGGCGCCGGAACAACCGGTGGTCAGCAAGGCACCAACGGCTCCGGCCAGAACTGACGGGACACCATGGGACGCCTCGGCCCTGGCATCTTCCTCGCCATCGCCGGTTCGGGCTGTTGCTCGGCGTTGTCGATGGCAGCTACGAGTTCGGCAATCACTAAGAAGCGCCCCGGGGTTTGCCGCTGCCAGCTGATGTCAAGGATCTCGGGGAGGACGCCGACCGTGGGCCACGGGAATCGATCCGGGTCCACTTACTGCTCCTTTCATCGACACGACCGGTAGCGCCAATGCGGCGCGGACGTGAGCGGCACCCTTCTCAGCGGCTCGCGTGAGAGCCGGCCAGCGGAGTGGCCGGGACGCTGGCGGCTACGCCACCGCCGCGGTGAGCCCGGTGACGACGGTGCTGTTCTGGCTCCGGACAAGTTCTGGGTGAACCCAGCCCTGACATCAGCCACCCGACCGCCCGATCTGCCCGCCGGCCTCACCGTCGAGGAGGCCGTCCGGATCAGCGATGCGATCACCGCCGCGCACGCCGAGTCCACCCGCACCGTGTACGACTTCGCATGGAGCCAGTGGGAACGCTGGTGCTCTACTCGCGGCGCCACGCCGCTGCCCGCGGAGCCGGCGCTGATCTGCGCGTACCTCACCGAACGGGCGGCCGACGGACTCTCGGTCGGCACCATCGACCTGGCCTGCGGCGCCATCTCCTACCGCCACCGGATGCACGGCCTGAGGGACCCGGTCCTTACCGAAGGGGTTCGGCAGGTCCGCCGAGGACTGCGCCGGATCATCGGCCCCGCTCCACGCCGCCAGGCACGCCCACTGGCCACCACGGAGATCCGCCAGATCGTCCAGCACATCGACCGTTCCACCGCCCTCGGCGCCCGCGACGCCGCCATCATCCTGCTCGGCTTCGCCTCGGCCATGCGACGCTCCGAGCTCGCCGCGCTCACCCTCGCCGACGTCGAGTTCCAACCCGGCGGCATCCTGCTCACCATCCGCCGGTCCAAGACCGACCAGTACGCCGACGGTCAGGTCGTCGCCGTGGTCCACGGCCAATACGCCGCCACCGACCCGATCGCCGCACTGGACGACTGGCTGACGTTTCGCGGATCCCAGGCAGGACCGCTGTTCAGCAGCCTTCGAAACAAGGCGGTGACCCTCGAGCCGATCTCGGGCGAAGCCGTCTCGATCGTGCTCCGCAAACGCGCCCGAGCCGCCGGCCTGGCCGCCGAACGCATCACCGCCCACTCACTGCGCGCCGGACACGCCACCAGCGCCGCGGTCGCCGGCGTCGCCCTGGACCGGATCGCCGCCCAGACCCGACACAAGCGGCTCTCCACACTCATGGAGCGCTACATCAGACCGGCCCAAGCCCTGGAGTACACCTCCAGCCGCGACCTCGGGCTATGGGCCCAGCCAGGTCCGGCGGAGTAGTGGGTTTCAAGTCCCCCTGGGCAGGCTGAGAGGATGAGGCACGTGCCAGAAATGACGGATCCGCCCGCGACGCGGGAAGGCGGGCAGGCATGGAGCCCGTGGCGGACCGTGGTCGCGTTCGGCCTGGTCAGCCTGTCGGCCGACATGGTCTACGAGGGCATGCGGTCGGTGGCCGGTCCGTTCCTCGGCACCCTGGGGGCATCGGCACTGACCGTCGGCATCGTCACGGGCGCCGGTGAGGCGATGGCGCTCATCCTGCGCCTGATCACCGGGCCATGGGCCGACAAGAGTCAGCGGCATTGGCGGCTGACCGTTGTCGGGTACGGCATGACCGCAGTCTGCGTGCCCTTGCTGGCGGTCGCTCCCGCGCTTGGAGCGGCAGGCGTTGCGGTGGCAGCGACCCTGATTCTGCTCGAAAGAGCCGGCAAGGCCGTGCGGAGCCCATCCAAGTCCGCACTGCTCGCCCGGATGGCGACCGGTACTGGCCGTGGGCGCGGCTTCGCCGTGCACAAGGCGCTGGACCAGGTCGGAGCTTTCGCCGGTCCTCTCCTGGTCGCCGGCGTGGCAGCGGTGACCGGGGTGCTCTGGTCCGGGCTCGCCCTGCTCGCGATCCCCGGGCTGGCCTCGCTGCTGCTCCTGGCCCAGCTGCGCCGACGGGTCCCGACGATCGCCCAGCCCGACCCCGACGACGAGGAACCGGCGGCCGGCGACCAGACTGCGGGCGGGCTCTGGTCGGCGATACTCGGCGCCGACCTGCCGCGCGACTTCCACCTCTTCTCGCTCGCGGTTGCCCTGACCACCGCCGGACTAATGACGTTCGGAGTGATCTCGTTCCGGTTCGTCGAGGCCGGCCTGATCTCACTGGCCGCGGCGCCGTTGGTCTATGCGATGGCGATGGGCGTCGAGGCGATCGCGGCGCTGCTTACCGGCGACCTCTTCGACCGGTACGGCGGCAAGGTGTTGCTCGCGGTCCCGGTGATCGTTGCCGCGGTCCCGGTGCTGGTCTTCGCACCGAGCCTGACCCCGGTCCTCGGCGGTGTCGTCCTCTGGGGCCTGGCCACCGGGATCCAGGACTCGACCGTCAAGGCCTTCGTCGCCGACCTGGTCCCATCTCGCCGTCGAGCCACGGCCTATGGGATCTTCGCCGCGGTCCAGGGACTCGGTGCGATCGCTGGCGGGGTGCTCGCCGGCGCCCTCGCCGTCCAACGCCCCGGCCTACTCGCCGCATGTGTGTCCGTGCTCCAGCTCGCGTCGTTCGTTCTGCTGCTCAAGCTGACGCGAAGCTCGGCAGAGCTCAAGCACTGAAGAGCATCGCAGCGGCACGAGGCTGGTGTTTAGCCGACTATGCGGACGGGTCCTGGTCCCGCGTCCACTGCGCGGTGGCCGAACTCTTGTGCTGCACCCCGAAAAGCCTGGCAGGGAACCACCATTTGACCGCCCGGCCAACCGCCGTACGACGGCACCAGCAGTCGGCATCGCAACCGCACTCGCGGTTCCTCGGATTGTGGACTCGCTGGACCAGACTCCGGCTCACAATGTCGAGTCTAGGTCGCCACCCGCAGGGCAGCGGCGGCTTGCTCACGACTGTGCCAGGACCCGGCCGCTGCCACATCAATCGCAGGGAATCTCGATCTCGATTCCGCCCGGGACCAATGCCGCCGTGCCGCCGTTCCGTCGTGCGATGGCAGCGACCAAAGCTAGGCCGAGTCCGTTGCCGGGGGTGGACCTGCTCGTGTCAGCCCGGGCGAACCGGTCGAACGCCTTGACGCCCAGGTCGGTCGGTATCCCTCCGCCCTCGTCGGTGACATCTATGCGCAGCATGGGGGAATCGCCTTGGCCGACTTCGACGGCGACCTTGATGGTCCCGCTGCCGTGCTTGATGGCGTTGGCCACCAGGTTGCCTACCGCGAGCCCGACCCACCGCTGATCGATTCGTACTTCGGCGGATGAGGCTAGGACCTCGATCGATCGCCCAGCTGCGATCGCGAGTTCACGCAGGTCGGCAATGGCTGATTCGATGAGCACATCCGCGGCAACGATGGATCGGTCGAACCCCGTCGAGGTAGCTTCCTCGAGGTCCAGCAGCGCGTTCGAGAGGTCCACAAGGCGTTGAGTCTGTACGCCGAGCGAGGTCAACACGGTCGCTATCTCCTCCTCGCTGCGTGGCCGGTGCCGGGCCCATTCGACCTCGGCGGCCATCAGGGCCAGCGGTGACCGCAGTTCGTGGGAGGCGTCTGCGAGGAACTGGCGCTCTCGAACCTGGCCTTCTTCGATCTCTGCGAGCAGGGTGTTGAACGTCGTTCCGAGGCGGGTGAGCTCGTCGTCGCGGTCGGTGTCCACCGGGAGGCGTCGACTGGGGTCTCCGCCGGCGGCGGCAGCGGCGCGGCGGTATCGCTCGACCGGACCGAACGCCGCTCGCACCGCGCCCCATCCCACGAGACCGGCCGCGATCATCGTGGCCAGGTCTGCCAGGGCGAGTTGACCCAGGAGCTCACGAAGGGCCTCGTCATGCTTGTGACGGCTGATGGCGGTGGCGACCACGACTGTCCCTCGGGCGGTTTCGACGGTGAAATAGCGCACTCGGTAGGGGTGCGCCCCGGGAACGATCACGCGTCCCAGGTCGAGCTGTTTCGGTGTCGCGGTTGCGGTCGTGACCTGGCTTGGGGTGAGGAGCCGTATGACTCCTTGGTCGCTCTTCGCGGTCACGTCGCCGTTGATGGAGTAGGTCTGGGAAACCTCGCCCGGGTTGTCGGCCGGGAGGGGTTCCCCGGCGCGGACGACCTTCGTGATGAGGTCGGAATAGGCGAGCAGGTCCTGGTTGAGCTGCCGGTCGAGTGCAAAGCTGACGCGCCAGTAGACGAACCCGCCCGCGGCCAGCAGGACCACGGACATGGCCAGGACGACCGCTGCGACGATACGGACCCGGATGCGTGCCCGCGGAAGGAATCGGACCCACAGGCCCCTCATGTGCGGGTGTCGAGTCGGTAGCCGACCGACCGCAAGGTCGTGATGGACACGATCGACGAGGCGCGCAGATGGTGGCGCAGCCGGGAGACGTAGACCTCCAGGGAGTTGCTGCGCAGGTCCGCCTCGTCTCCCCACACCTCCTCGAACAACCGCTGTTTGGAGACCACCCTCCCGGGTGGGTCCATCAGGGTGGTGAGCATGTCGAACTCCCGGCGCGCCAACGACAGCTCGGCGTCCCCGACCCGAACCCGACGAGTCCCGAGGTCGATCGAGACGTCACCGGCAACCAGGACAGAGGACGGACGTTCGTCGCGGCGACGTGCAATCGCCCGAATGCGGGCGTGGAGCTCTTCGAGCGCGAACGGTTTGACCAAGTAGTCGTCGGCGCCGGCCTCCAAGCCAGCGACACGTTCGCTGACCTCACCCCGCGCGGTGAGCATGAGGATCGGAACCTGGTTGCCAGCAGCGCGCAATGCCCTGCAAACGCCGGTTCCGCTCAACCCAGGAAGCATCAGATCCAAAACCACAGCGTCGGGGTCGTGCTCGGCGATAGCGGCGAGCCCTGACTCGCCGTCGTAGCACCCCGTGGTGCGCACGCCGCTCTCCTCCAGGTAGCTCGTGACGAGCTCGACCATCCTGGGCTGGTCGTCGATGACCACAACATGCACGACCAGAGTCTAGGAGGCTGTCGCTACGACGGCTGCGCGTCCAAACGTCGGGTTCACGTTGCTTTCAGGTCCCGTCTCTAGCGTCGTGCACATGAACGAAACCCTTGCGGTCGATGCGACCGGGCTGATCAAGACGTTCGGGTCGGTGCGCGCCGTCGACAACATCTCGATCCAGGTCGCGGCGGGCGAGGTGTACGGCGTCCTGGGACCCAACGGCGCCGGCAAGACCACTTTCCTGCGGATGCTGTTCGGTCTGATCCGCCCCGACGCCGGCACCATCGAGATCTTCGGGCGCACCTGGGCCGAAGACGGCGTCAAGACCCTGGACGGAGTAGCAGGCTTCATCGAAAGCCCGAAGTTCTACCCCTACCTGACCGGCCGCCAGAACCTCAGGGGCCTTGCCCTCCTCGACGGGGGCATCCGACCTGGCCTGCTGGAGGAGACCCTTCAGATCGTCGACCTGGTAAGCCGAGCCGACGACAAGGTCGGGGGCTACTCCTACGGCATGCGCCAGCGCCTTGGGGTCGCCGCCAGCCTGCTGCGCGAGCCGAAGCTCCTTGTTCTCGACGAGCCCGCGAACGGCCTCGACCCGGCAGGTATCCGTGACATGCGCGCGTTGGTCAAGCGGTTGGCCGCCAGCGGGCTGACGGTGTTGCTCAGCTCGCACCACATGGATGAGGTCGAAGAGATTTGTGACAACGTCACCATCATGCGCCGCGGCGCGGTCGCGTTCCACGGCACCATCAACGACCTCCGCGCGATGGCTCCGGATCCCGGGCACGTGCTGAGCACCAGTGACGATGCCCGCGCACTCGATCTCGCCCACCAGCACCCGGACATCTCGGTAACCCGCCAGCCGGAGGCGGCCCTTGTCGTCTCGGGCCCTCCGCCGGCCGTCTCCGCGTACGTCGCTGCCCTAGTACGTGACGACATCGCACTGCTCGGCTTCACCCAGACCAGGACTCCTCTGGAGGAACTCTTCTTCATGCTCACCGACGATCAGTTCGACGACCGCACCACCGAACCGGAGCCCGTGCGATGAGCACCCTTGAGTCCGAGGCCGTTGCAACTGAGCCCACAGCACCGCCGCGCCCGGGCCGTCCCGGCTTGCTCGCCGCCCTGCGCTGGGAGATCCGAAAGCTCAGCGCCCAGTACCGTGCCCGCGCCGTGCTCGTGGGTGCCTTGATCGCGCCCATCCCCATCGTGGTGATCCTCCACGGACAGTCACGGCCTCCGAAGGACACCCTGTTCGGCCGATTCGCCACCGAGAACGGGTTCGCACTGGCATTGCTTATCCTCGGGTTCGCGTCGCAGTGGGTGCTCCCACTGCTGACGGCGATCGTCGCCGGCGACATCTTCGCCAGCGAAGACCAGCACGGCACCTGGAAAACGGTCCTCACACGCTCCGCCAGCCGCTCCAAAGTGTTCTGGGCCAAGACCCTGACCGCCGGCGGCTTCGCCATACTGATGCTGGTCCTGCTCGCGACCTCCACCATCGCGTCGAGCCTGCTCATCGTTGGGCATCAGCCACTGGTCGGCCTCACCGGGCAAACCATCTCGGCGCACACCGCCGTGCAACTAGTCACGGCGAGCTGGGCCAGCATGCTCGGGCCCGTCATCGGCTTCACCTGCCTGGCCATCCTGCTCTCGGTCTGGTCCAGGAACCCAGCTGTGGGCATTGCCGCGCCCGTCGTCCTCGGAATGGTGATGGGACTGGTCGGCTCTCTAGGCGGCATCGAGTCTGTCCGCCCGTTCTTGCTGAGCACACCCTTCGAGGCCTGGCACGGACTCCTCGCGGCCCCCCGATTCACGGGGCCACTCCGAGAAGGTTTGCTCGTCAGCGGGGCATGGAGCCTCGCTTCCCTGGCTGGCGCGTTCGTCCTGCTTCGCCGCCGCGACATCACTGGAGGCTGAACCCCATGCGTCGAACCATCATCGTCATCGTGACCGCACTCGCCCTGCTCGGTGGACTCGGAGCCGCGGTCGCTGCCAACAACGGCGGCAGCACCGTCACACGCGCCCGCCTGGAGAAGTCACTTCCCGCGACATTCGCCAACATCTACATCCAACAAGCCCAGATCCTCGGCAGACACGACATCACGGCATCCTCCCTCCAGGCCAAGGCGATGTGCGACAAGCACGGGCCTGATGTTGCCGACGTCGGCCCCGGCGGTGACTGGGTCTGCCTGATGAGCTGGAACGACCCCCAGGTCCCGATGCCCACCGAGGGCTACGGCAAGTTCGAGCTCAACGTGCACAGCAACGACTGCTACACCGCGGCCGGACCGACCAAACTCACCGGATTCCTGACCATCACCGACGCACACGGCAAGGAAGTCACCAACCCCGCCTTCGAGTTCGACGGATGCTTCGACCCCAACAGCGACGACACAGCCACCGGCGTCCAGTTCCCCTCAGTGCTCAACTCAGCCAGCCCCAGCGTTGTCCCCAACAGCGAAGGACACGTCAGCATGAAGGCCACCTGTGGGACCGGTAGCCAGGGCTGTGCAGGGACAGCGGTCGCCACCGCTGGGGACGTCAACCTTGGAACCGTGCCGTTCAACGTCAAAGAAGAAGCCACCGCGACCATTTCGTTCCCCGGCGCGTTGCCGCCCGGCACCAAGGAGATCACCGTGGACTTCACGACATCAGCTGGAGTCGCAGGCTCCGACTCGGTGACGATCCCGGTACTGGCCAGGTGACGATGCGCCATGACGACGGATTCGAGCACGGTCCATTTAGTGTCCACATTGGATCCGTCCCACACCGCACCAGACGGGTATCCTGAGACTGGAAGCGAGGGCGAATCCCTCACCACACCGAGCGAATCGGTTGTTTCCGGCCCGAGACCGTAGTAGTCGCGATGCCCCTGATGGCGTCCAGAGGTCGCAGGTTCAAATCCTGCCCCCGCTACCAAAGTCCTGAGGGCGGTCACCGGATCCGGTGGCCGCCCTCAGGCGTTCTTCTCCCGTTCTCCCGCCTGACGCGGCGTCGCCCCGCGGCGCTATCGTCGCCGCGTGTCCGGCTACCAGCGCATCGCCGTCGTCAGCACGGCGTCCGGGTCTCCTGACCTGCGTGCGCTCGGGCGCGAGGTGGCCCGGGGTGCATTGGTGCTGACCGCGCCGACGGGCGAGGCCAAGGCGGTCGCCCAAGCGGTCTCCGGGGACGTGCGGCCCGAGATCCTGCTGGCCCCGGTGCGATTCCCGGATGCCGACCGCGGCCACCGGCTCGATGCGCTGGTGCGGGAGCACGCACTGCGCGACCGCTTCCGCGACGTGGTCGTCGTCGCCGACCCGGCGACGGTCACGCTGCTCCTGCGGGCGCTCGCACCGGGCCAGCTCGCGAGTGGAGGTGCCGTCTCCGTCGTGGCGCTGCCACGCGCGGATCCGCCGGTCTCGCCGCTCCGGGTCGCGCTGCTGGGCGGCGTCCTGGGCGCGCTCTCGGCGGTCCTGGACGGCCTGCTGCCGCTGTTCGTGCCCCCACTCGCGGTGGGGGTGTGCGGTCTCCTGCTCCTGGCGGTCCCGTCGCAGCGTCGTACTGGCCGCGAGGCACTGCTCGCGGCCGGGATCGGGGCACTCGTGGTGGTGATGATCGTGGCCGGGTCCACGCGATTCCCGTCCGGCTGAGGCCTCAGCCCTCCAGCGTCAGCTGGCCCGCCTCGAGCGGGTCGCCGCACGCCGCGCAGTGCAGCTCGGCGACGAACTCGTGGCCGCAGACGTGGTCGAACCGCACCGGGTCCGCGCCCTGGCGCACGTGCTCGTGGCCCCACTGCTTGAGGGTCAGCAGCACGGGGGACAGGGCGCGGCCCATCTCCGTCAGCCGGTACTCGTAGCGCGGCGGGCGCTCGCTGTACTGCTCGCGCGCGATCACGCCGTGCTCGACCAGCTTGCGCAGCCGGGTGGTGAGGATGTCGCGCGGGGCGCCGGTGTTGCGCGCGATCTCGGTGAAGCGGCGCTGGGCGTAGAAGAGCTCGCGGACGACGAGCAGGCTCCACCGGTCGCCGACGACCTCGAGCGCATCGGCGATCGTGCAGTCCCGCGGGGTCCGGGCGGCGGGTGCTGTCGGCATGGTCACATCCTCGGCGAAGACGGTTGTGTTTTCAAACTTACCGCGCCACCATGGGGTCAGTTCGGAAAACCAACTGACCGAGGAGCACGCCATGTCCGCAGCCGTCATCGTCGACGCCGTCCGCACGCCGCTCGCCAAGGGCAAGCCCGGCGGTGCGTACGCCGACATCCACCCCGTCGACCTCCACGCGGCCGCGCTGCGGGCGCTCGTCGACCGCACCGGCTTCGACCCCGCGGTCATCGACGACGTGATCAGCGGTGCCGTCGGTCAGGTCGGGGAGCAGGCCGGCAACACCGCGCGCTGGGCGCTCCTCGCAGCGGGCTACCCGGAGAGCGTCCCGGGCGTGACCGTGGACCGCCAGTGCGGCAGCAGCCAGCAGGCGCTGCACTTCGCGGCGCAGGGCGTCATCGCCGGTGCGTACGACGTCGCGGTCGCCTCCGGTGTCGAGTCGATGAGCCGGATCCCGATCGGCTCGCAGTTCCAGGGCAAGGACTTCTTCGGCCCGCAGGTCGGCGCCCGCTACGGCGGGGGACTGGTGCCGCAGGGCATCAGCGCCGAGCTGATCGCGCAGAAGTGGGACCTGTCCCGTGCCCAGCTCGACGAGTACTCCGCGATGTCCCACGAGCGTGCCGCCCGGGCGTGGAAGGACGGCCTCCTCGACAGCCAGGTCACGTTCGTCAACGACCTGCGCACCGACGAGACCATCCGCCCGGGCACGTCGGTCGAGACCCTCGCCGGTCTGCGGCCTGCCTTCCGCAACGACGACTGGGCGGCGGCGTACCCGACCATCGACTGGCGGGTGACCGCCGGCAACAGCTCGCCGGTCAACGACGGCTCGGCCGCGGTGCTCGTGACGAGCGAGGAGGCGGCGGCCCGGCTGGGGCTGAAGCCGCGGGCCCGGGTGCACTCCTTCGCCGTGGTCGGCGACGACCCGATCCTGATGCTGACCGGCATCATCCCGGCGACGAAGAAGGTGCTCGACCGGGCGGGCCTCTCGCTCGGCGACATCGACGCGTTCGAGGTCAACGAGGCGTTCGCCTCCGTCGTCCTCGCCTGGCAGGCCGAGACCGGCGCCGATCTCGCCAAGGTCAACGTCAACGGCGGCGCGATCGCGATCGGCCACCCGCTCGGCGCCTCCGGTGCCCGGCTCGCCACCAGCCTGCTCAACGTGCTGGAGCAGCAGGACGGCCGGTTCGGGCTGCAGGTCATGTGCGAGGCCGGGGGCCTCGCCAACGCCACCATCATCGAGAGGATCTGAGCAGGCCGGCGCTCGAGCCGGACAGCAGGGCGGCCGCACCCTTCGCGCTGAAGGGTGCGGCCGCCCCGTGCCGGGTCCGCCTCAGCGCGTGACGCGCACGCTGCGGACGGCCTGGGTGGCGGTCACGAAGGGGCTGCCGGCGTAGGTCACGCGGAGCTGCTTCGTGCCGACCCGCGTCGACCGGGGCACGCGGAGCCGGACGGTGGCCACGCCGTCCCTCACGACCGCGGTCACGGGCCGCACCCGTACGCCGGCCAGGGCCACCGTGACCTTGCCGGTGGGGGAGAGGCCGGACGCGGAGACCCGCGCCCGGACCGTCAGGTAGCTGCCTGTGCGGACCTTCGTCGGCGCGGACACCGTGAGATGGCCGCGCGCCTTGACCACGCTCACCCGCACGCTGGTCGAGGACGGCGCGAACTCCGGCGTCCCGGCGTAGCTGACGGTCAGGTCGTGCGTCCCGGGCGGGAGCGAGCGCCGCGCGATCGGCAGCTTGGCCTTCCCGTCCTCGTCGATCCCGGCGGTGACCTTCCGGCCCCCGGCCGTGGTCGACACGGTGCCCTCGTCGGCCCCCGACACGGCGACCCGCAGCCAGCCGACCTGGCCGTAGACCATGGTCACCGGTGCGACCGAGACGGCCGTCTCCACCGGCTGCGGGGCCTCGACGGGTGCGAAGCTCCAGGTCTCGACGTCGAAGAGCTGGCCCGCGTCCTCGCCGGAGTAGCGGAAGAACAGGTCGTGCGTGCCGGTCAGTGCGCCCTCGGCCAGCGGGAGGTCGAGGTCCGTCCAGGTGGAGCCGTCGCCGGCCGGGACGGTGATGCTGCCCACCACCGCGTCGGCCTGCGCGGGGTCGGGACTCGTGCTGACCGTGATCGTGCCTCCGGCCTTCGGGAGCACCCGGGCGGTCAGCCCGGCTGCTCCGTCGCCGAAGTCCACGCCCGCGAGGGACGTCCAGTCGCCGTCGTCGATGCTGGTGAGCTTCGGCGTCGGCGTCTGGCCTTCCCAGGTGCTCGTGCCGACGTACCCCTGCCGCGTGCCGGCCTGCCAGGCGATGGTCTCTGCCGACACCGGTCCCTCGTAGGGGTCGAAGGCGGCCTTCTGGCCCGGCCCGGCGTAGGTCCCGGTCACCGGCGCGATGGTGCCGTCCGCGCCCATGTCGACCTTGTCGATGTGGGCGTTGCGGTAGCCGGCGGAGGCGCCGTCCTCGATCGCCACGTCCAGGGTCTGGGCGTGGTAGGTGAGATACCAGCTGCCCTGGAAGTCGAAGAACGCGTGGTGGTTGTTGCCGCCCGTCCCGGCGCCGAAGAACTGCGCCTGGTTGGCGAACGCGAGCTTCGGCTCCGACCACGGACCGAGCGGGCTGTCCGATTCCATGACGACGATGTCGCCACGGCCGAAGTCGACGCCCGAGAGGGTGTGGGAGAAGTTGGTGCAGTACGTGTAGTAGTACGTGTCGCCCACCTTGTGGATCCCGGAGTCCTCGAAGACCCCCGGCGCGTCGATCATCTGGACCTCGTCGACCTGCCCGTCGTCGTTGTCGTCGGCGAGGCTGACCATGTCGTCGCCCAGCTTGGCCATCCGCGCGGTGTTCGGGTGGTTGGCCTCCCCGGTCGGGACGCCGCCGCCGAAGTAGATGTAGGCCTCACCGTCGTCGTCGACGAGCACGGCGGGGTCGAACAGCCAGACGACGTCGTTCGCCTCCGGGTCGGAGTTGTCGTTCACCCCCGGCGTGTCGAAGCCGATCAGGGACCGGTTCAACGGCGAGGTGAAGGGGCCCAGCGGCGACTCGCCCTGGAGGACCCAGATCCCGCCGGCGCTGTTGGCGAAGTAGAGGAAGAACTCGTCGTCGCCATCGCCGTCGACGTCCTTGGCCGCGGCGGCCGGTGCCCACGAGTTGCCGGGACGGTTGGCCGCGGCTCGCGTGATGCCGTCCGCACCGGCGGCGTTGATCGGACCGTGGTTCGTCCAGTTCACCAGGTCGGCGCTGGACCACACGTTGATCTCGTTGATCCGGCCGTAGTTGTTGGACTCCCCGTTCTCGACGTGGTCGACCCACTCCTGGGTGTCGTTCGTCGTGTAGACGTAGACGCGCCCGTCGTGCTCCATGGCCCAGGGGTCGGCCCCGAAGTTCTGGGTCACGAGCGGGTTCCCGCGCCGGCTCGCCGCATCCGTGCCCGGAGTCTTCGCGAAGGCGCCGAAGCTGCCCGGCGCGGTGTTGTCGTTGCGCTCCAGCGGGTCGGGCGGGGGCGGCGGGACCTCGCGCTCGCCGTACACGGAGATGTCGTCGACGAAGAAGATGTCCGGCACGGTGGCGGGGCCGACCGACTGGATCGACACCTTCGCCGTCGAGAGGTCGAGGCCGGTGGTCGGGACCGTGAAGGAGCCGGAGACGTGGCCGAACGTGGTCGTCGCCGTGGACGAGCCCTTCTCGACGGCCGACTGGGCCATGACCCGGGAGGAGCCGCCCGCGTCGCTCAGCACGACGGCGAAGTCGGTGGAGGCGTCACCGAGGTCGCGGTAGTGCACCCACGCGGAGACGTCGTACGTCGTACCGGCGATGAGTCCTTCGATCGCCCGGGACGCCCCGTCGGTGTGGGCCGTGCGGCCGTTGACCTTGAGCGACATGGCGCCGCCGTGCCGGGTGGAGTAGCCCAGGCTCAGGGTCGCGGACCCGACGGCCGTCCATCCGGCGGTGCCTGCCTCGATGTCACCGTTGGTGACCAGCTCCGCCGGCGCGGTGTCGAGGGCGGCGCCCGCGCGGACGGCCTCGTCCGCCCGGGCGCCCTGCGGCGCGGCGACTGCCATGGCGAGCGAGCAGCCCACCGCGAGCGCGGCGAGCGACGCGGTCGCCCGCCTGCTTCGTGTTCGGTTCATCGTTCCTCTTCTGGGGACGGGGATGCGTCGAGCCGGGACGGCAGGACCGTTCCGGGGGCGCGCGGCATCGCCCGAGGGCGTGTGCGTCGGAGCTCGTGGGGTGCCGGCGCCCCGGACGCGTCGGCGACGGGCGGGCCGATGGGGATCCGGGAGCGGTGTGACGCCCGTCACCACAGATTGTTAGCGCTAACATCCGGGCCGGTCAAGGACGGGTCTCACGGATCGCGGCGTCGGTGTGAGCGTGCGCATGGCTGGTCTGGCATCGTCGGCGCATGGAGCCCGTGGAGGAGCACTTCCTGGACGTCGTACGACGGCTGCCGGTCCCGCCCGAGCCGAGCGCGACGTCGACGCCCCTCGACGGGGACCTGCTGGCGCTCTTCCGCGCGCAGGCGACCAGCCGCCTCCTCGACCTCGCGGCGCGCGAGCTGCAGCGCGCGGGAGCCGGCTACTACACGATCGGGTCGGCCGGCCACGAGTCGAATGCCGCGCTCGGCATGCTCTCCGGCCCCGGCGACCCGGCGCTGCTCCACTACCGCTCGGGCGCCTTCTACGCGGCCCGTGCGCTCGCGTCGGGCACGGTCGACCCGGTGCGGGAGACCCTTCGTGGCCTGACCTGCTCGGCGCTGGACCCCGCGTCGGGCGGTCGGCACAAGGTGATCGGCCACCCCGACCTCGGCATCGTCCCCCAGACCTCGACCATCGCCTCGCACCTGCCACGTGCCGTGGGCCTCGGCTTCGCGCTCGGGCTCGCCGCTGCCTCGGGCCGGGAGACCGGCTGGGCCGAGGACGCCGTCGTCGTGGCCAGCTTCGGGGACGCCTCGCTCAACCACTCGACGGCCGCCGGTGCCCTCAACGCGGCCGCCTATCTCGCGCACCGGCACAAGGACTGCCCGGTGCTCCTCGTCTGCGAGGACAACGGACTCGGCATCAGCACCCCGTCGCCGCGCGGCTGGGTGGGCGCGGCGCTGCAGTCGGTGCCCGGGGTGCCGTACTTCGAGGTCGACGGGGACGCCCCGATCGCCCTCCTCGGTGTCGCGCGCCACGCACTCGCGCAGGTGCGGGAGACGCGTCGCCCCGCGATCCTGCACCTGCACACGGTGCGCTTCCTCGGCCACGCCGGCTCCGACGTCGAGATCGCCTACCGGTCGCCGCGCGCGATCGCCGCGGACCTGGAGCGCGACCCGCTGCTCGCGACCGCCCGGTTGCTCGTCGAGCGGGGCGTCCGCACGCCGTCCCACCTCCTCGACGAGTACGACGCCCTCCGCGCCGATGTCGCGAGCCGCACGGTCGAGGTGCGGGCCGAGGAGCCGCTCCGGACCCGGTCCCAGGTCATCGCGCCGCTGGCGCTCCCCGAGCGGCGCCCGGTGGTGCACCGCCCGGCGGCCGCGCCGGGCGGGATCACCCTCGCGCAGGCGATCAACCAGACCCTCGCCGCCGAGCTCGCCGCGGACCCCGGCGTCCTCGTCCTCGGGGAGGACGTGGGCGCGAAGGGCGGTGTCTACGGGGTGACCCGCGGCCTGGCGGCGACCTTCGGCGCGGGCCGCGTCTTCGACACCCTCCTGGACGAGCAGACGGTGCTCGGCACCGCCCTCGGCGCGGCGCTCGCCGGCTACACGCCCGTGCCGGAGATCCAGTACCTCGCCTACCTGCACAACGCCGAGGACCAGCTGCGCGGCGAGGCCGCGTCGCTGCGCTTCTTCTCCGCCGGGCAGCACGACAACGGCATGGTGGTGCGGATCGCGGGCCTGGCCTACCAGAAGGGCTTCGGCGGCCACTTCCACAACGACAACTCCGTGGCGGTGCTGCGCGACATCCCGGGGCTGGTGCTCGCGGTGCCGAGCCATCCCGCGCTGGCTCCCGCCCTCCTGCGCGGCTGCCTCGAGCTGGCGCGCGAGGGGCGGGTCGTGGTGTTCCTCGAGCCGATCGCCCGCTACCACACGCGTGACCTCGTGGACGGCGACGAGGAGTGGCTCGCCGGCTTCGAGCCGTCGGGCACCGTCGGGCTGGGCGACGTCGCCGTCCACGGCAGCGGCACCGACCTGCTGCTGGTCACCTTCGGCAACGGCGTCCACCTCGGGCGGACGGCCGCGCTGGCGCTGGAGGCCGAGGGCATCGCCACCACCGTGCTCGACCTGGTCTGGCTGGCGCCGCTGCCGGTCGAGGCCCTGGTCGCTGCCGCGCGCGGTGCCGGCGCGGTCCTCGTCGTCGACGAGACCCGTGCGTCCGGCGGTGTCAGCGAGGGGGTCGTCACGGCGCTCGTCGATGCCGGCGTCGACGTACCGCTGGCGCGGGTGACGAGCGCCGACAGCTACGTGCCGCTCGGTCCGGCGGCGGCGACGGTGCTGCTCCAGGTCGACGAGGTCGTCGAGGCGGGACGGCGTCTGGCGACCTCGGGGTCGGCTCAGGGCTGATCCCGATGGTCGCCACACCCGTGACTCCCTAGCGTCGACGGCAAGCGCCGGAACCGCCGGCCGAAGCTCGAGGGGCCGCCATGAAGGCGCTGGTGCAGGACATCTACGGCACGTCCGACGTGCTCCGGCTCGAGGACGTGGCGGACCCGGTGCCCGGTGAGGACGAAGTGCTCGTGCGGATCGCCGCGGCATCGGTCAACGCGGCCGACTGGCACATCATGCGCGGGGAGCCGCGGGTCGCGCGGCTGATGGACCGCACGATCTTCGGGCGCCGGGGACCGCGCCAACCGATCCGCGGGCGTGACCTCGCAGGCACGATCGAGGCCGTCGGCCCCGGCGTGGTGGGCTGGAAGGTCGGTGACGAGGTGCTGGGGGAGGACGAGGCGACCCTGGCCGAGTACGCCGCCGTTCCCGCCGCGAGCCTGGCGCGCAGACCGGCGGGCCTGAGCGTCGAGGAGGCCGCGGCGCTCCCGCTCGCCGCGGTCACCGCCGACCTGTGCCTGACGGCCGGCGCCGTCCGGGCCGGCCAGCGGGTGCTCGTGGTCGGGGCCTCGGGCGGGGTGGGCACGTTCGCCGTCCAGCTCGCGGTGGCGTCGGGCGCCACCGTCACCGGCGTCTGCAGCACCCGCAACGTCGAGCTGGTGACCTCGCTCGGCGCGAGTGCGGTCGTCGACTACACCGAGCAGGACTTCACCCGCACCGGGGCGTCGTACGACGTGGTGGTCGATCTCGTCGGCAACCGGCGGTTGCGCGACCTGCGCCGGGTCGTGGCGAAGGGCGGCACCCTCGTGCTCTCCGGCGGCGGCAATCCCGGTGAGGGCCGCATCCTCGGCCCGGTCGGGCTGATGGCGAAGGGCGGCCTCTTCGGCCGGCTGCTCGGGCTGCGCGTGCAGATCCCGCTCGCTAAGCCGGACGCCGCGCGGCTGGGCGAGCTCGCGGTGATGGCGGCGGCGGGCGAGCTGCGTCCCGTCATCGAGCGGACCTTCCCCCTCGCCGACGCCGCCGCGGCGATCCGGCACCTGGAGGTCGAGCACGCGCGCGGCAAGGTCGTCGTCACGGTCTGAGCGGACGGGAATACCGGCCCGGGTGCACCCGTTGTGCCCGTCAGCTGGTTCGACCCAAGCCCCCGGGCCTCACCTTTCGCCGCCACGAGCGGCCGTCCGCCGAGAGGCGGCTGGCGGACCAGTGAGCAGCACCGCACAGCCACCCGCCGGGTAAGCCCCGGTCAGGGTGGCTGTGCGCGTTGTGCGGGCGTAGCGTTGGTCGGGCGCCCTGCGCCGGCGCCCTGCAGCCGGCGCGCGACCGGATCGGGGTGATCGAGGTGCGCACCATCGCGGCGATCTGCGTCGGGAGCCTCCTCGCGCTGCTCGTCGGCTGCGGGTCGGACGAGCCGTCCCGGCCGGGCGCGACGCCACCGCCCGACCTGCCGCGCTCGGACGAGGCCAGCACGCTCGACCCGTCGACCTTCACCGCCGACGTGACCAATCGCTGGTACCCGTTGGCACCGGGCACCCGGTGGACCTACCGCGAGACGACCGAGGAGGGCGAGCAGCAGCAGGTGGTCGTCACCGCGACGACGATCACCCGCCGGATCGCCAACGGCGTCACGGCACGGGTCGTCCGCGACACGGTGAGCCTCGCGGGTGAGGTCGTCGAGGACACCCTCGACTGGTACGCGCAGGACGAGGACGGCACCGTCTGGTACCTCGGTGAGGACACCGCGGAGTTCGAGGACGGCGAGGTCAGCAGCCGCGAGGGCTCCTTCGAGGCCGGCGTCGACGGCGCGGAGGCCGGCATCATCATGCCGGCGGCGCCTGCGGTCGGCATGGACTACCGGCAGGAGTACTACGAGGGCGAGGCCGAGGACCACGGCGAGGTGATCGCGGTCGGGCAGGCGGTGCAGGTCCCGGCGGGGAAGTACGACGACCTCCTCCAGACCGCCGACACCACGCCGCTCGAGCCCGACGTCCTCGAGCACAAGTACTACGCCTCCGGGGTGGGGCTCGTCCTGACGGTGGACAAGGAGGCCGGTGGTCGCGAGGAACTCCTGTCGGTCACACGGGTCTCGATGGCAGAGGCACGCCGTGCGGGCTCCGCCGCGCTGGGCCAGCCGTACTGACGCGCGGCATTGTCGGTCCCGTCCACCCCGGTGTCCGCTCCTCGTGGACTACTCAATTTTGGGGGGCGCGCGATACCGCATTCGAGGGTTCACTTCGGCCGTGGCCCGGAGTAACAATCGGGACAGCACCAGCGTCATCTCGGGCGGAAGCCAAGGGGGGCACCGGGATGATCCGCGTCAGGCTGTTCGGTCCGACATCCGTCGAGGTCGATGGTGAGCCGACGGGGGCCCTGCGGGGCCGGCCGCGGCAGATCCTCGAGATCCTGGCCAGCGCCGCCGGAGCCCCGGTGGCCAAGGAGAGACTCTCCGACCTCGTCTGGAACGGCGATCCGCCGGCGTCCCACCTCGGCACCCTCGAGAGCTACATCTGCAACCTGCGCCACTGCCTCGGGGTCCGCAGCGGGCGAGGCTCCGTGCTGGCCACGGCGGCGGGCGGCTACCAGCTCGCGGGGCCCTCGCTGCGGGTGGACCTCACCGAGGTCCGCGAGCACATCGAGGCGTCGATGGGGCCGGCCGACATCGCGGTGGACCGGGCGCTCGCTGCGGTCCGGCTCACGACGGGCGACCTGCTCGAGAGCGAGCCCTACGCGGGCTGGGCGGAACGGATGCGGGAGGTGTTCGCGCGCGAAGCGGTGACGGCGTACGTGCGCACGGCGGGACTGGCCAACGCGACCCGGCGCTTCGACTGCGCGAGCGTCCTGGCGCGCGAGGCGGTGCGCCTCGACCGGCTCTGCGAGGTCGCGTGGCAGCAGCTGGTCCGGTCGTACTGGCTGGCGGGCCGGCACGGCGAGGCGTTGCGCGCGTACGCCGACCTGCGCGCCCTGATGCTCGAGGAGCTCGGCGACGAGCCGGGACCGGAGAGTCGCGACCTCTATCTCGCGGTGCTCCAGGACTCGTCGGACCAGGGTGATCGGCGGCGGCTCGCCGGTCGCGAGCTGCAGACCCTGCTGGTCCTGCTGCGCCAGTCGCTCGCCGCGACCCCGGGCGCGGTCCTGCCCGCGCTCGACTCGGCGTTGTCCGCGGCCGCGGTTCGAGTGATCGCGACCCAGCCGTGAGCGCGCGCGACGGGAGCCTGCCGGGCGACGGGCAGGACCGGGACGCGAAGGCGGTGCGGTCGTGACGGTCCAGACGGAGGTCCGGCCGGCGGGACCGGTCGAGAAGATGCGGATCGTGGTCGTCGACGACCACCGGATGTTCGCCCAGCTGCTGGCGATCACGCTGGGCGACCAGCCCGACATGGAGTGCGTCGGGATCGCCAACGACGTCGCGACCGCGCTCAGCATGGTGACGGCGCTCCGGCCCGACCTCGTGCTGATGGACGCCCGCCTCCAGGACGGCGACGGGGTCGCCGCGACGGCCGAGCTGGTCGCCACCAACCCCGGCCTGCGCGTGGCCGTGCTCAGCGGCTTCATCGACACCGCCCTGATGCGCCGGGCGGCGGAGGCGGGCGCCTGCGCCCTGCACCCGAAGGACGGTGACCTGGAGGAGATCCTCAGCGCCGTACGCCGGGCGCGTGCGGGCACCTTCGTCGTCCAGCCGCAGCTGCTGCGCAGCCTCGTCGCACAGTCGCGCGACGCCCAGCCGCTGCACCCGCCGCTGACGGAGCGCGAGCACGCCGTCCTGCAGTTCCTGGCGGCCGGCCTGGATGCCTCGGTCATCGCCCGCGAGCTGGGCATCTCCGTCAACACCTGCCGTGGCTACGTGAAGACCCTGTTGACCAAGCTGGGTGCGCACTCCCAGCTCGAAGCGGTCGTGTTCGCCCTGCGAACGGGCCTCGTCGGCGTCGGTGATGTCGCGCCGTGAGCGGAGACAGGCACCCGTCGGTGGTCTCGGGCGGCGAGCGCTCGTCGAGTTCGTGCTCTGTGCGCTGCTGTCGGCCACCGCTGTCAGCGTCGCCACCCTGCTGGTGGCGCAGACCATGTCCGAGCGGATCGCCATCCGTGACGCCCAGGCGCGCGGGGAGGCGTTCACCAACGGTGTCGCGGCGCCGCTGGTCACCATGGGGGTCCGTGACGGCGACCCGGAGGCGATCGCCGACTTCGACCGGGTGATGCAGAACCGGCTCACCGCCGGAGCGATCGTGCACATGAAGCTGTGGGCCACCGACGGCACGGTGCTGTGGTCCGACGAGACCGGCTTGATCGGCCACACCTACGAGCTCGAGGAGTCGGTCCGCCGGCAGGCCGGGACCTCGTTCGCGCACGCGGAGCTCTCCAGCCTCGACGAGCCGGAGAACGAGCTGGAGAACGAGCTCGACCCGGACACCGGACAGCTCCTCGAGGTGTACGTCGGCACGCGGGACGCCGACGGGAGGCCGATGATCTTCGAGACCTACTGGTCGGCCGACCGGATCCACAGCGACGAGCGCCGGGTGTTCTGGACCCTGGCACCGCTGTCGCTGGGGTCGATGGGCCTGCTGCTGCTCCTGCTGCTGCCCCTCGCGTTCAACCTCGCGCGCAACACCAGCCAGCACGTGCGTGAGCGCAACCGCGTCCTCAAGCACGCCCTGGTCGCGGTGGACCTCGAACGCGCCCGGATCGCCCAGCTGCTCCACGACGGCGTGATCCAGGACCTCGCCGGCGTCGGCTACGCCCTGCCCTCCGCCGCATCGCGGCTCGAGCACGAGCCGGGCCTGGCGGACGCGCGCGAGATCATCGACCACGCCACCGACCTGGTCCGACGCGACCTGGTCGCGCTCCGTACCCTCCTCGTCGACATCTACCCGCCCTCCCTGGGCAGGGGCGAGCTGGCGACCGCGATCGAGGAGCTCGCCGCCACGGCCGAGCGGTCGGGCCTCGAGGTGACGGTGGCGGTCCACACCGACCGGCCGCTGGACGAGACGAGCAACCGGCTCGCCTACCGGATCGTGCGCGAGGGCCTGCTCAACGTCGTCAAGCACGCGGCCGCGACCCGGGCCAGCGTCGACGTGTGGGCGTCGGGCACGACGGTCGAGGTCGCGGTGCGCGACGACGGCCCGGCGCCGGCCGCGGTCACGGTCACGGACCCCCGGTCCGGGCACCTGGGGCTGCGCCTGCTGATCGACGCGGTCGCGGACCACGGCGGCGAGCTCACGATCGGGCCGGCCGTCGACGGCGGGACCCTGCTGCGCGGTTCGTTTCCCGTGCAGGAGCAGCGCTGACCGCGGCTCCAAGGAATACGCAGGCTGCGCCACCGAGACTGGACGCAGAGCGGCCAACGGGAGGCTCGGGCGGGAGGACGACATGATCCGGGTAGTGCTCGCGGACGACCACGACCTCGTCCGGCTCGGCATCACGGCGGTGCTGAGCGAGCAACCGGACATCTCCGTCTGCGGCGTCGCAGCGACCGGGGAGGACGCGGTCGCCCAGGCCCAGGAGCAGTCTCCGGACGTCGTGCTGCTCGACCTCACGATGCCCGGGGCGGGCGGCCTCGCGGCCGCGGCCGAGATCGTGGCCGCCGACCATGCGGTCCGGGCGCTGATCCTCACCGGCCACACCGACCCGGAGCTGATCCGGGCGGCGTTCGCGGCCGGTGCGACCGGCTACGTGTTCAAGGACGCGGACGTCGGCCAGCTGGTCGAGGCGGTCCGGGCCGTGCACCGCGGTGAGGTGTGGTTGAGCCCGGAGGCGGCCGGCGCACTGGCGGGCGAGCTCAGGGACCGGACCCGGCGGTCGACCCGCCGTGGGCATGGCCTTCGGCGCCGAGCACCGCGGGAGCAGCTCCCCAGGCCGTGAGGACGACGGCCGCCCACACCGCGGTCGTCGCGACCGCCAGGCCGCGCCGGCTGGGGCCGACCTCCGACCACCGGCGTGGCTGGACCCGCTCGCCCCCCGTGAGGCGGAGGGCGACGGCCGCCGCGGCGACGGACATCAGCTCGAGCAGTCCACACGCCGTGTCGGGGACCCCGACCGGCTCGGGCACCCGGAAGTCGTCGGGCCCGATGGGTGTGCCGAGGGTGCGCGACAGCAACCACACGGCGACGGTGAGCAGGCCGGTCGCGACCACCAGGACCGCCGCTCGGCTGCTCCACGCGTAGACGGCGAGCAGGGCCAGCACCAGCTCGGCGAGCTGGATGCCGAGGAAGAAGAAGCCCGCCGGCACCCATTCGCCGAAGTGCTCGCCCGCGACGGTCCCGTGGATGATCGCGCTCCCGGTCAGGCTGCTCGCGACGACCGCGCGTGCGACGAGCTGGACATCGGCGACGTACGACGCACGGCCGGCCGCGCGGACAGGGGACAGCACTCTGGCCATGTCCCCACGATGGCGCGCGGACCTTGTGAATTGCTGGGGCGGTCCCAAGGTCTCCACAAGGTCGCGCCGCGACGCTGGGCACATGAGCCGGATGCATCGACACCGCCGTTCCCGGACCTCGTTCGCCCCGCGGCGCCTCGGCCCGCAGCGGGTGGTGGCGGGCCTGTTCTGGCCGGCCTTCGCCGGAACCGCGGCCAGCGCGGTCTGCGTCGTGTGCGCGGCCCCGGCCGGCGCGCCGCGGTCGGTGCCCGACCGCGCCCCGGCGACCGCGGTGCCGGCCTCCACGGTCCGCGCGGTCTCCGGAGGACCCGGGTACGACGCGCCGTTCGTCGTCGACGGGAGCCCTGCCCGCGGCGACCGCACCATGGTCCTGCTGTGGCGCGCGTACGCCGGCGCGGTCGAGGGTGCGCCCACCGACTGCCACCTGCCGCTCTCGCTCCTCGCAGCGATCGGCCAGGTCGAGTCGGGCTCGCTGTCCGGTCGCACCCTGGACGCGGCGCATCGCGTGGTGCCCGCCGTCCTCGGCCCCGTGCTGGACGGGCACGGCTATGCCGCCGTCGCGGACACCGACCACGGAGACCTCGACGGGAACTCGCGGTGGGACCGCGCGGTCGGACCGATGCAGTTCCTGCCCGGCACGTGGGCCCGCCACGGGCGTGACGGTGACGGGGACGGCCGGCTCGACCCCCAGGACATCGAGGACGCCGCGGCCACCGCCGCGGCGTACCTGTGCAGGCACGAGCGCGACCTCGCCGACCGAGGCCAGCTGGCGGCCGCGCTCCTGGAGTACGGCAACGCCCGGTCCTACGTGCACCTGGTCCTGAGCTGGCAGGCGAACATCGACGCCCAGCTCGGCTCGACCCTCGTCGTCACCCCGCTGCCTCCGGTGCCGGTCGGGTTCCCCCTGCCCGCCGCGACCCCTGCACGGACCCGGCACCCCGCGACGCGGAACCCGGCAGTGCGGCACGCCGCCCATGCCGTCGTGCACGTGCTGGCCGACGCCTCGTCGCCCGCCGCCGCCCCGGCACACCCGGCGGACGCGCCCGGCGACGTCCCGTGGGACGTCGAGCCGACCACCGAGAACCCGGTCGACGCACCCGGCGCATGCCCGGTCCCGGCCGCCGAGCCCCCGACGGCCGAGCCCGGTGCGGTGCCTGCGGGACAGCCCGCCGAGGAGCCCGCCGAGGAGCCCGCTGAAGGGCCCGTGGACGAGCCCGGCGGTGAGGCCACCCCGGAGCCCTCGTCCTGCCTCCCGGCGGGGGAGCCCGTCGAGGAGCCAGCCGAGGAGCCGGCGGAGGAGGTCACCGAGGAACCGGCCGACGGACCAGCCGGCGAGCCGGCCGACGACCCGGTGCCCGGCTCGGCTCCGGACGCGAGCTGACGGACCGGCCCCCAACCGGTCCGTCCGCCCCCCGGGCCTGTCTGTGCCCGCGGCCTGTCATGCCTCACGTCCTGCCGTCCTGCCCGGTCGAGGTGCCGGTGGTGGGGGGGGGGAGAGAGGTAGCCACCACCGGCGTGGGCGGCCCGTCCTCAGACGACGGGCCGCCCCCTCGTCAACAGGTGGTGGCGTCGACCCGCCGGACCGAGCAGCTGTCCGCAGGTAGGACGTGCTGCACACCCCAGGCACCAACTGCGGTGAACGGTCGCCGGGCGTCGCCGTACACGTAGTCGCCGGGTTCGCCACCACCTGCGCCCCCGACCACGTCGAGGTCGAAGGTCTCCCACGCACCGAGCCCCTGGGCGGACATCCAGTTGGAGTACCGGATGGTCCGGTCCTGCGGCCAGTACAGGCCGCCCAGGGTGAAGACGTGGCTGTTCTCGCTGCCGGGCGCCAGGAGGACGTGCACCGTCGTCGGCTCGCCCGCATAGGCGGTCAGCGTCGGGACGTCGCCGGCGCCGGCGAAGGCACCGGGTCCGTCGCCCGCGGGCGCGGCCCGGTAGCCCAGGAGCGTCCGTCCGGCATCGGCGTCCGTCGGGTACGGCATCTGGTCGCGCCCGATCGCGATGTCGTCGTCGGCCAGGGTCACCGTGAAGTCGCGGTAGTTCGGGTGCGCCTGGCCCGGAGCCCGGACCAGCACCTGGCTGCCCAGGTCCTTCAGCGCGCCCGTCACCGGGTCGCGGAAGATCGTCGGCTGGCCGGCGACCGTGGACGCGGGTGCGACCACCACGGCGCCGTACAGGCCGTTCTTGAGGCTGGTCGCGTTGGCGAGGTCGCCGATCGCGGCGCTCCCGATCCGGTCGGTGGGCACGTAGTAGCGGTAGGTGCGGGTGCCACCGGGGGCGACGTCCTGCTCGGGCGCGAACCCGACGTCCACGCCGCCCGACCCGGCCTCGCGGTCGAGCTTGCCCATGCCGAAGCCGACCGGCGTCAGCAGCCGGTTGCGCAGCGTGACCGTGACGCACTCGCCCGCGACGACGTGCATGACCAGCGGCTCGGGCTGCTTGGTGCGCTGGATGATCGCGTTGACGTCGACGGTCGGGACGTACGCCGTCCGCGACCCGTTGTAGACGTTGGACCGGTCGACGGCGGTCAGGTCGAAGGACCGGGCCGGTGCGCCCGCGGGACACGGGTTGCCCGGTGGCGCGTCGGGTGGCGCGCCGCCCGTGCTCGTCGGCTCCGTGTACGACGCCGTCGGGCTCGTCACGCCGGGCAGCGGCTGGAGCCCCGGGACCAGCCCGGGCAGGACCCGGACGATGCCCCAGGCACCCTGCTGGGTGCGGGCCTCCATGCCGTTGGCGTAGAGGTAGTCGCCGGCCCGCAGCCGCATCGCGTCCGGCTTCCCGTTGAGGACCAGCGTGAACCGCTCGCTGATCCCGCCGTGGATCGCATCGATGAGGGTCCCGTTCGGCTGCCCGTCGGCGCTCTGCCGTGGCTCGAGCAGCGTCCGTGCGCCCAGGAAGTGGAGCGTGTCCAGGGTGGGGGAGACGCTGATCGTGCGGACGACGAGTGGGTCGTCGGGGTACAGCCTCGGCAACGGGGTGAGCGGGTCGCCGTACGTCCAGGAGCTGAACTGGTGGGCCTTATCGGGCCGGTCGGCCAGCGGGTTGGCGCGAAGGTTCAGCGTCGAGAAGGCGCTCTGGTCGTTGTCGTTGATGGTCCACAGCGCGAGCTCGCGGAAGCTGCCGTCGACCAGGCCGGGGGCCAGCGGGTTCGTCGTGTGGATGTCGACGAGCGTGCCGGAGTCGACGGGCTTCCCGGTGACCGGGTCGGTCCAGGTCGAGCCCTTCGGCTCGACGATGATCTGGCCGACGAGGCCGTGGCCCCAGCCGTGGATGCCGTCGACGTGGTCGTGCCAGAAGACGTTGTCGACCAGGGCGTCGGGGTACCACCTGCTCTGCAGGAACTCCGTGCCGGCGTACTCGCCGGCGGCGTGCGCGGAGGCCAGGCCGGTGGTCAGGCTGACGGTCCGCGTGCTCGTGTTGACCGAGCGGACCTGCCTGATCTCGATGCCCTCCGTGCCCTGACCGATCGCGATCCACTTCGTCGCCGCCTTGCCGTTGGCGTCGACGCCGGACAGCCCTGCGACCGAGGTGAGCGGGATGCTGGTCGCGCCCTTGAGGACGTTGCGGGCCAGCGTCGGCTCGACCTGCGTGTAGGGCCGCACGCTGTGCTCGTAGGCGAAGCCGGCGCTGACGCCGTCGGAGCCCTGGATGTCGAACTGCACGTGGTGGATGTGCATCGAGACCTTGGAGAAGCCGTCGAAGGTCGCGGCGTCGGGCACCTCGCTGTTGAGGGTGAGCGCGACGCAGTCGCCCTGGTTCGCGCGGATCGCCAGGGGCTCACCGCCGTCAGGTGAGGCCAGCAGCGCCTTCTTGTCCTTGGCCAGGACGAACACCTTGCCGTCCGGGTCGACCTCCGTCGGCGTGCGCCGGATCGGCTTGGCCACGGCGACCACGTTGTAGGTGCGGGTGGTCCGCCCGGCCGGGCACAGGCCGTCCTTCCTGCGGGCCCACGGATCGGTCCCCAGAGCGCCGGCGGGGGCGGCGTCGGCGTTGCCGCCGAGGTACGGCGCACCCGTGTGCCCGTTGCCCGTGAACGGTGGTCTGCCCCCGATGTGCGTGCGCAGCAGGGGGTACGCCGGCCGGCCGTTCAGCGGGTTGAACAGGATCGTCGGCCGCCCGCCGACCACGTGGCCCTGGTCGACGAGGAGCAGGTTGGGCTGGCCAGGGACGACCTTCGGCGACTCGACGAAGTCGGTCGGGTCGGCCGGTGCCCCGAGGTAGACCGGGGCGGCCGAGGTACCGGCGACCTTCCAGTCCATGACGGTCGCGTCCTGGTTGTCCGCCGGGATGCCCGACGGGGGCAGCTGCGGCCGGATCCACGCGTCGAGGTTGTTCCTGGTGATCTTCGTGCCGCCGAACGTGCGTCCGATCAGGCCGGAGGAGTCGACGGCCGTCGGCGGCGCCGGGCGGTCGCCGAGGGGAACGAGGTCGGGCTGCAGGGTGTCGAAGACCCGCCACAGCGCCCACATGCCCGAGACGTAGTGCTTGGCGATGTGGCAGTGGTAGAGGAAGTCGCCGGCGGACTGCTGCACGCCGCCGGCGCCGCCCTCGAGCTCGAGGTTGTAGGACTCGCCGGGGCCGACCGACTGCGAGTCGAGCCGCTGCGACGGCGACAGGGCGGTGGCGGGATCCTTCCGCAGGCCCGTGTCCGCGTAGTAGTACGACGGGTCGGAGACCGGGTTGAAGCGCCAGCGGTCACCGCCGCCGTGCAGGTGGAAGATGTGGAACTTCTCCGCCCCGGCGTGCATCAGCCGGATCTTGGTCGGGTCGGCCAGGTAGCCGCGCATCATCGGCGTCGACGGCTCGCCGAAGGTGTAGGAGCTGTAGGCGTGGCTCTTCTCCCGGGGGAAGGCCAGCAGCCGGTTGCGGAAGGACTCGCTGCGGTAGTTGAACGCGAAGCTGCCCGGCCGGTAGGAGCCGGTCGTCCTGTCGACGAGGGGCACGGGGGTGCCGTCCTTCGCCGTCAGCTGCTCGTTGTCGTTGCCGATCTCGTGGTGCAGGATCGCCGCCTCGCGGAAGGCGCAGGTCGGCTGGGGACTGTCCATCTGGCACGGGACGTCCACCCCGCCGGGCTTGATGATCGCCTCCCACCCCGAGGCCAGGCGTTGCCCCGCGACGCTGGTGTTCCAGTACGTCGAGCCGGGCGGCTCGACCACCAGCGACCCGAACAGGCCGTGGTCGACCGCCGCGCGCATGCCCGGGCCGGGGTGGATGTGGTGGCCGCCCTCTGCGCGACGGTCGTCCGGCACGGCGAACCGGTAGGTCACCGTGTCACCGGGGTCCGCCGCGGACGACGGGTTGCCGCCGACCTGGTCGCCCGAGGAGCTCACCGCGAACTTCAGCCCGTCGATGTGCATGCCGACCGCTCCGCGCGAGGCGTGGTTGGTGAAGGTGATCGCCACGCAGTCGCCCTCGTTGGCCCGGATCACCAGCGGCTGGATCGGGTCGTCGCGCAGCCCGATGGAGACCTGCTGGCTCTGCTCCTGCTGCCGGATCGCGGGGATCGCGTCCGTCAGGGCGTACATCACGCCGTCGGGGTCGTGGTCGCCGAACCGGTTGACCGGGATGTCGACGTCGATGGCGGTGACGTCGAAGGAGGTGTCCGTGGGCCCGCCGGCGAGGCAGTCCGGGGCGGCGCTCGCTGCCGGTGCCACGCTGGTGAGGGCGCAGGTCGTCAGCAGGGTGACGGCACCGGTGGCCAGGGCCAGTCCGGCCCGGACCCGCCGGGGCGAGAGCGCCCCGGCTGCCCGTCGTACCTGCTGGACGAGGGCGAGGAGCGGCAGCAGCACCACCAACCCCGTTGCGGCGTCCGCCAGGAGCGTCGCCGGACCGACGTCGCCGCCGGCCGAGGACGCGTGCAGCTGGGCGCCGGCCGCGACGGCCAGAGCCGCGGCCGGCGCGGTCAGGAGGAGCTCGGTGCGGCCGCCACGGGCCCGCGTCGCCGCGAGCAGCACCACGACCGCGGTCACGGTCGGCACCAGCGCGAAGCCGACCATCGCGCCGAGCTGGAGCAGGAACCCGCCCGGGCCGGCGCCGTGCTCGACATGTCTCGCCGGCTCGAGGAGCGCGAGCCAGGCCGAGCCGGTCACGCAGCAGAGCAGGCCGGCCAGCAGGTCGGCGGCGATCGTGGCACCGGTGCGGGTGACGGTGGTGCGGGGAGCTGACTGACGGGACATGGCTGGCCTCCTGGTGCGTCAGTGGTGGTGCTCGTCGTCGCCCGGAGTGGGCGCGGTGCGTCCCGAGGAGCCCGGGACGGCGGGGATGGCGACCGAGTGGTCCGAGGTGGCGGTGCCGAGGGACAGCCGGGCGTCGGTGCGCGGTACGACGAAGCTCACCGAGCCCTCGACCATCGCGTGGGGGGTGAGCGTGCCGGTGCCGAGCGAGCCGCTCGCCGGCACGATCGGCTTCGTCGAGCCGGCGGCGAACGCCCGCAGCTGCGACGGGTCGTAGGCGGCGGCACGGTCGCCCGCCGAGACCCGCAGCCACACCTGGACCATCATCTGGTCCGCGGTGACCCAGCCCGAGATGTCGTGGCCCATGCCGCCCATGAGGTCGGTGCCGGCGACGCCGACCACCTCCTCCGCGGCGACCACCTCGACCCGGGCGTCGCCCAGCTTCAGCGTGGGTGGCGCCTCGTGGCCGTGCGGGGACGCGGCGTGGTGGGCAGGGTCCAGGAGCGACAGGGCCCGCTGGCCGCCGTACACGGTGGCCGCGCAGAGCAGCACCACGAGCAGCAGGGTCCACCTGGTCGTCTCGCCGACGGGTGCGGGTCGCCGCACGGTCGTGTGCATGCTCCGATCGTTCTCCGCCGCCCTTGCACGGATCTTGGAGGACGGCCCCGTCAGGGAGCGCACGGATGCCCGTGGCCGTCGGCCACGGGCATCCGCTCCAAGGGGTGGTCGGTTCCTCCTACTGCGTCCTGAAGGTCCAGGCCACCGGGGCCAGGCGGTTGCCCGCGAGGTCACGGATGGCGTTGGTCAGGTTGACCCGGTAGGTCCTGCCGGGCAGGAGGTTCAGCACCGGGTTCAGCGTGGCGGTCCGGCCGTCCGCGCTCACCGTCACGACCGCTGCCACGCGGGTGTTGGTCGCGGTGTTGGTGAGGGTGAACGTCACGGGTGTCACGTTGAGCACCGGCTCGCTGAAGGTCACCACGGTGTTGGCGCCCAGGGCGACCCCGGTCGCTCCCGCCGCCGGCGACCTCGTGGAGACGGTCGGGGCGATCAGGTCGGGGACGGTCCGGAAGTTCCACGACGTGGTCGCCAGCGGGTTGCCCGCCAGGTCCCGGATCGCCGTGGCACCGCCGGTCAGGGTGACCGTGTACCGGGTGTTGTTGGCCAGCGCGGCATTCGGTGTCAGGGTCACGGTGTTGCCTGCCAGGTTCACCGTTGCCGGGACGTTGACGCCGGTCACGGTGTTCCGCAGTCGGACCGTGGTGCCGTTGACACCCTGGACCGGCTCACTGAACGTGGCCGTCACGGTCGTCCCGATCGGGACGTTCGTGGCGCCCGCTCCCGGGGTGCGTGCCGTGACGGTCGGTGCCGTCGTGTCGGCCAGGACCGTCACCGCGTTGGACGGAGCGCTGTTGGCGCCCGTGCCGACCGCGTTGATGGCCGCCACCCGCAGCCGGACCGAGGTGCCCGGGGTCAGGCCCGTGACCGTCGCGCTGGTGGCGCTCGGGTTGTTCACGGTGGTGGTCCCGACCACGTTGTTGCCGGCGTCGATCGCCTGCACGCGGAACCCGGTGACCGGCGAGCCTCCGTCGTCGGCCGGGCCGGACCAGGTGACGCTGGCCGAGCCGACCCCCGCGGTCGCCGTACCGATCGTCGGAGCCCCCGGAGCGGTGTTCGCGGGGGTGACCCCGTTGGACTCCGCCGAGAAGGGGCTGGTGCCGAAGGCGCCCACCGCCCGCACCCGGAAGGTGTAGGTGGTGCCATTGGTCAGGCCGGTGACGTGGATGCTGCTGTCGGTCGACGGCGCGGTCCGCAGGGCTCCCTGCTGGACGCCGCCGCTGAGCACCTGGATCTCGAACGAGCTGGTCGGCTGGCCCGAGGCTGCAGCGGTCCAGGTGACGTCGGCGGAGGAAGGCCCGGCCGTGGCGGTCCCGATCGTGGGTGCGTCGGGTGCCGCCAGGACCACGATCTCCGTGGTGCCGTCGTCATTGGTGAACTGCAGGCGCTCGATGTTGCGCAGCGTGTCCTTCCCGTCGAGGACCTTCTGCGCGGCACCCCGCGCTCCGGTCTGCTCCACGATCACGTGGTCGCCCTCCGAGGTGATGGTGTAGCTCGACCTCGGGCCGCGGTACACCGCCGTGTCGACGGCCGGGGCCGGGTTGGCGCCCGAGCTGGCCGCGTCGTGGTCCCCGGCAGGAGCCGGGATCAGGAAGCGGACCGCCACGAGCTGGCCCGGGTCCACGACTCCGGCGAACACGTCCTGCTGGAGCGTGTGGTTGCTGCCCGTGAGGTACGGGTGCTCCATCAGGTCGGTGCTGCCGATGACCGGTCCGGTGCCGTCCACGTTGGCGTGGACGTCGATCCGGACGTTGAGCGAGCGGTCGCCGTCGATGATGTCGTCGGCGCCACGACCGGTGATCGTGTCGCTCCCGCCGCCACCGATGAGGATCTCGCCGTCACCCCAGACGTTGCCGCTGAGCGGGCAGGTGCCGGCTGCCGCGTCGGCGTTGAGGGACGCCGCCGGCGTCGTCCTGATGCTCGGGGGCACCAGGGCGTCCAGCCCGACGATCCGGTCCACACCGGCCTGGTCGAGCGCGTCGCAGCCGCTGAAGCCCGCGCCGCCCTGGGCCAGCGGGACATCGTCGGTGCCCTTGAGCACGTCGTTGAACGCCGATCCCGAGTTGCCCTCGACCTCCTGCCACCGGTCACGGTTGACGACCACCTGGATCGGGACGCCGACCAGATTGTTGTTGATCGCCATGTCCTCGTCCGCGCCCACCGTGTCGTACTGGTGGAAGGCCCAGTCGAAGCCGCCGGCACCGGCGTTGCGGTCGACGGCCGCGTTCGCGGCCATCAGGTCGTCGCCGCCCTCGGCGTCGTAGTCGTTCTCACCGACCTGGCCGATCATGATCTCGTTGCCGGGAGCCGTCTCGCCGGGGTCGTCGAAGAACGGTGCTCCGTGGTCGCCCTGGATCAGGTCCTGGCCCGAGCCGCCCTCCAGCCAGTCGTCGCCACCGTCGCCGAAGACGGCGTCAGCGCCCTGGCCGAGGATGACGAAGTCGTCCCCGGGGCCGGCGAACTCCTCGTTGTCGTTGGCTCCACCGTTCATGAAGTCCTTGCCGTCGCCACCCATCATGATGTCGTCCCCGATGCCCGCGTCGAGCGCATCGTTGCCGGGACCACCCTTCAGCGTGTCGGCACCGGAGAGGTCGGTGACGATGTCGTCGCCCTCGCCGCCGAGCGCCACGTCGTCGCCGCCGTTGCCCTCGATGACGTCACGGCCCTTGCCGCCCCAGAAGGTGTCGTTGTCGTTGCCGCCGAAGACGCGGTCGACCCCGTCCGTTCCCTGGTAGACCGCCTGGCCGTTGATGCCCGACGGATCGACCGAGTTGAACTGGCGGTACTGGATGGTGCCGTCCGGCTTGCGGAGCAGCAGCAGCGACTCGTCGCAGTCGGGCGTCGACGGGTCGTCCGCGACCGTCGAGCCGAACTGCGTGAACCCGGCGGGAGTCCCCGCGAGGTGGGCGAGCTGGAACTTGCAGTCGGCCGTCGCGAAGGCGTCCGCCTTGAGGGTGTTGGTGTTGTCGGTGTTGCGCTGGATCAGCTCGGAGAACGAGTTGCCCTCGAGCTGGGTGCGCAGGTTCAGGCCGGGCGTGCGGGCCAGGTAGTAGAACCGGTCACCGTCCTGCAGCTTCTCCAGCTGGGTCTGGAACACGTAGTTGAACGTGCTGCCCAGCAGTCCGCCGAAGAGGTTGGTGATCTCGGCCAGGCCGCCCACCCAGAGGTCGACGTCGTCCAGGCCGGTGGTGGTCACGCCGTTGGCGTTGCTGGACCAGTCACCGGTGCTGAACATGAAGTCCGACGCGTCGGCCGGCGGGACGTCGCTGCCCTGCGGGTTGACGATCGCCCGGGCAGCGTCCCGCTTGGCGACCAGGGTCGTCGCGCCGGTGATGCTCGGGTGCTTGCCGTACGCCGCGACGAAGTTGATCAGCGACTCGGGGTGCTTCAGGTGCTGCCCGAAGTCGCTCCAGCTCGTGTACGGCGCCAGCTGGCCGTCGTTCGTCTCGGCGAAGATCTGCCGACGCACGTCGTTGAGCGGCGGGATGCCGGCCTCACGGGCACGCGTCATGTTGATCGCCGGCAGGTCGAGCGGGAGGCCCAGCAGGTTGTTGCGCAGGGTCTCCGTGACGAACTCGTCGAGCTCGTTGCCCACCTGGTCGGAGGAGCCCATGACGATGCTGCCCGCAGCCTGCTTGGCGTTGAGCGTGCCTGCCGACCCACCGTCGAAGTAGGCGGGTGGGTTGAGGAAGGCCGTCAACAGTGGCAGCGAGTTGTCCGAGCCGTCACCGTTGGTCCGGGCGACGTCGTCGTCGAGCATCGAGTGGCCGAACCGGTAGACCGCGTGGGCGAACTCCGCCTCGACCGCCGGGTTGATGTCGGGGCTGTAGACGTGGAACGGCCGGATCGCCGGCTGCACCTTGCGCGCGAACTCCTCGAAGACGAGGTGCTGGTACTGCATCTCGGTGATGAAGCGGGCCGCCTGGAAGAGCCGCTCGCCGTAGTCGTAGCCGCTGACGCCGATCGCCTTCCAGTTGGCCAGCGCCGCCACCCCGCTGGGGGTCGTGTCGTTCGTCAGGATCTGGTCGATCTCGTCCACCAGCCTGTTGTGCTCGGAGTGGAACACCTGGTGGATGGTCGACAGTGCGATGTTCTCGTTGCACCGGCCGTCACCACAGGCGAAGTGCGCGTCGAGCATCTCGTCGTCGTACGTCCCGGCCGGTTGGCTCGCGAAGTCGGCGGACGGGGTGTCGTTCGCGTCCGGCACCGGCGGAACCGGGGGAGTGCCCGGGTTGTGGTCGGTGTCCTGCGGGCTCGGGTCCGCGTTGTGCGCGATGTCGGTCAGGAAGGGCGTGTCGAAGTGCAGGACGTTCGCGGGGACCGCCACCGGCGAGTCGAGGTTGCCCTCGACGAGACCGGTCTTGGTCACGTACTGCGGCAGACCCCGTGCCGGACCGGGGATGAACTTGCCGTAGGGGTCGGTCGCCAGCATCGGGACGTTGAGCGCGTCCATGTCGACGAGTCGCAGGCCGAGCTTCTCCGCCGCCTGCTTCTTCACCGCTGCCCACGTGCCGATCCCGCCGGCGCCGTCGGGCGATCCGGCGTAGGTCTCGCCGGCCGGGAGTCCCTCGAGGAACTTGCCCGTCGCGACCGAGGCCGGGTTGTCCGCGCCGTAGGGGCCGGACCGGCTGCTCGCGGCGTACGCGCGCAGGAAGACCTGGTGCGAGGCGTGCGAGGTGTAGGTCTGGCTCTGGTCCACCCAGGGCGTGTCGGTGTTGTTGGCGTTCTGGATGTCGTCCGCGCTCTCGTCCGCGGGCGTGCTCGGGTCGTCGCCGAGGACGCCGTCGGGACCGGGCTGGTTCTGGGCGCGGGTGATCACCATGAAGGCCTGTGAGGCGGGCACCTCGTCACCCGTGCCGGCCTTGCCGTCCGGGCCGAGGACGCGCAGCGGGTCGTCCGCCTTGAGCGGGACGAACACGTTGCCGCCGCTCTTCACGGTCTGGTCGACGCCGTGGTCGAAGAACTGCCCGAAGAACGTGAACAGGCTGTTGTACGGCGGCGAGAGGCCCACGTCGGTCGTCACGTTCGGGATGAACAGCGTGTGGTGGCTCGGCACGCAGCCGGCAGGGACGCCCTCGACCGGCGGGTCCGCCGTCGGTTCGGGGTCCGTGGTGCAGGGGAACAGCCCGGGGTTGCCCTGGCTGCGCACCGGGTAGCCGGCGGCGGCGATCGCGGCCGGGTTCGTCGAGGTCTGGTCGACGATCAGGTTGCTGATCACGCGCGGCTGGGAGTCGAAGACGTTGCCCTTCTTCTGGGCGTACGACGACGGCCCCGGCGGGCCGAAGCCGGTCGGGACGTTCTCCGCGTCGCGGAACCGGGGGGTGGTCAACCGCGGGAACGGCTGGTCGGCGGCGGCGAAGTACTCCTCGCCCGTCTTGAGGTTGTTGCAGCTGCCGTCCACCGTGCGCAGGCCGTAGGTGGTCAGGATGTCCGGCACCTGCTCGGAGTCGGGGATGCCGTCACCGGGCTGGTTGAGCAGCGTGCTGCAGGGGTGCGCCGGGGTGCGGGTCAGGGAGTGCCGCTCGGCGATCTTGATCTGCTTGAGGATGAACGCGAGGTCGCCCGTCGTCACCGTGAAGCCGCTGCCCACGGGGCCGGGGTCGGCCTCGACGGCCGGGGCGACCATCTGGAGTCCGAGCGCCAGCGACACCGCGAAGGCGGTCGCGCCCGCGACCTCGCGCCGGCGGATGCGGAGGAGCACGCGGAGCCGGGTCCTGGCCCGTCTGGCCGCGTGGCGGCGTCGTACGGACCTCCGACCCGAGCCGGCGCTCGACGCCGAGGGGTGTGTCGCGTGTGCAGGGCGCGTTGCGTGCATGGTCGTACCTGCCTCGTATCGGTGATGGACTGATCCACCATCGGCAGGCGTCCTTGGGAAAACCTTGCGGGCTCCCGGGACGCTCAGCAGGACCTGATCGCGGCCAGCTCGAAGTGCATGGGATCGGTGTAGCGCCACGTCCCGCCCCAGGCGAAGCCGCACCGGACGAGGATCGCCACCACCCGCCGGTCGATCGTGCCGGCGGTGCCGCGCCGGTTGCCGGGGACGTTGAGGTCGATCGCGGTGCCGAAGGTGTGGAACGACAGCCCGCGCGAGGGGTCGTGGCCGATGAAGCGCGGGACGTAGCAGCCGCCGTACTCGTCGGCGTGGACCTCCGCGGCGAGGCCGGCCTCCACGACCCGGGTCAGCGCCCGGCGCAGCGCGGGCAGCATCGCGCGGTTGCAGGTGACCGCGCCGAGGACCGGCACCCGCTCGGTGCGGATGTGGGTGCGCACCCACCGGGCCTCGGGGTCGACCGTGCCGTCCGGGTTGGGGGTGTAGCTGAACGACCCGACCGCGGCGGCGACCGAGCCGCCCGTGAGCACGGCGCTCAGCGCCTGGTCCGGTACGACGTTCGGGGCGAGCAGGCTGACCGACGCCCTCGTGCCGAGCACCCGCCGCAGCCGGCGGACCACGGGCCCGGGCGCGGCGAACCGGGTCGACACGACGAGGGCATTGCCCTTCGGCAGGTGCAGCCGGTCGGCCCACCGCTCGTTGAGCAGCGCCCCGATCGCCGAGTGGGGGACCAGGGGTGCGTACGCCGCGACGTGCGCGCGCTGGGCGTTGTCGTCGTTGCCGAGGGTCACGAAGTCGCCCGGGCCCGCGAGCGCGGTGCGGAGGTCGGGCCGCAAGCCGATCTCCCCGTCGGCGACCCGGTCCCACAGCGCGTCGAGGACGGCGGTCGGGCCGGGGGTGAACTGACGGAAGGTCGCCGGGTCGACGGCGGCGTACGTGATCGCCTCGCCCTCCCGGTAGAAGGTGGCGAGCGAGAACTGCTCGAGCCGGGCCACGCCCTGGGTCGCAGCGGCGCGGGCGACCAGGTCGGCGTCGATGGGGCGCGGGCTCTGGACGAGGATGTCGGGGGAGTCGCCGGTCGACTCGAAGGGCCCGGGCCGGGCCATCGCGACGTCCTGGTCGCTCGGGGCGGCGGAGGCCGTCGCCGGGGACGTCGGGCCGGCCGTCGGCGCCGGCGAGCCGGCGCAGCCCGAGCAGAGCACGATGCAGGCGAGAGCGACCGAGAGCACGCGTCGCTTTCCGGCCAATGGACCCCCCGGACACCTGGTCCAGCGATGCTACTCCGCCTTCGGCGAGGGAACCGTCAGCTGATCTCCGGCAGCTCCTGCGCGCTGCCCAGCAGCGCCCGGAACGGGTCGCCCGTCCGCGTGCGGTCAGCAGGCCAGGGCGGGGTTGAACTCGGCGAACATCCCGTCCGGGTTGTGCGCCCACGTCCAGACGTGGAGGTCGTAGTGCACGGGCGCGCCAGTGCCGTGGCCGGGCATCGGCCCGTCGAACTCGTGGCCGAGCAGCGACGGGCGGTCGTCATCGGTCGCCAGGTCCTGGTCGCGGTCGGCCTGGAAGTACTCCACGCCCACGAGCCGCAGCTCGCCCTCGACGGGCAGGTAGAGCAGGAACGCCGGCTTGCGGAGGTCGATCGACGCTGCTGCGCGCGCCGGGTTCATGTAGTGGACACCCATCGCTCCGGCCGGGCTCTCGACACAGTCGGACACGGGGACGTAGCCGTCGGCCTCTGCCGCCGCGACGTCGTGGTACTTCGCCGTCACCGCCCGCACCGTGGCGAGGGTGCCGGGCTTGGGCTCCGGTGCGGCCTGCGCACCGGTCGGCGCCAGGGTCGAGGCCACGGCGGGCAACGGGGCCAGCAGGCCGCCCAGGACGACCGCGGCGGTACGACGCCGGCGGGCACGTCGGGCGTGGCGGGCTCGGGTGGTGGGGTTCATGGTCAGGACTCGCTCTCGCTCGGTTGGTTGCGGTGCGAGAAGCATCCGGTCGTCCTACCCACCTGGAACATCCCGTAGGTGCGGGGAATTCGCGGTCCCAGAAAGGTGGGGGAGGGCGTCGTCGGTCCACGAGCTCCGGAGCGCGACTGGCGAGCCCCGGGAGTGCGGGCGCTGCGCGAGCCCGGGAAAAGCGTTTGGCCGATCGGCGGGCCGGGCCCCACCCTTGACGCACTCCACCGGTACGCGCCGGTGCGGAGACCGGGGTTACTTCACTGGTAATGAGCGGGTTGCGGGTTCGAGTCCCGCCGCGACGGGCGACCGTCGTGTAGCTCAAACGGCAGAGCAGCTGTCGACACCTCGGTCGACCTGGTCCTCGGCGCGTCCCGTCGGAGGGTGCCCGGTGCGAAGGCCACGGCTACTTCGTCTCCAACGGTCCCGCTGACAACGGGAAAACACCGTCGCCGCACGGTCCTCGGGCGCCACCCCTGCCTGCCCGGCGTCCCGCCGGGCAGGCCGACGAACGACCCCGCCCTCGGAAGGAGGGACACCACATGAGCAAGTTCAACCTGAGCGGCCTGCGCCGCACCGGCACGAGCGCCGTCCGCACGGCGGACCACGCGACCGGCCGCACCCACGAGGGGGCGCGCGGCCACGCCCGCGACGCCAAGGGCGAGCTGTTCCTGCTCGCCGTCACCTCCTTCGTCGCGGAGGACACCTTCTACGAGGCAGCAGCCGAGCGCGACGAGCGACTGCGGGCACTCGCCGCGACGGTCGCGCTCGAGGACGTCGACTGGACCCTGCGCCTGGTCCGCTGGCTCCGCACGGGGGCGCACCTGCGCACGGTCGCGCTCGTCGTCGCCGCCGAGGCCGTCAAGGCCCGCCTGGAGGCGGGCATCGCCGGCGACAACCGCGCGCTGGTCGAGGCCGCCCTCGACCGTGCGGACGAGCCGGGCGAGATGCTGGCCTACTGGGCCTTGCGGCACGGCCGCGCCTTCCCCAAGCCGGTCAAGCGCGGCGTCGCGACGGCAGCCGAGCGTCTCTACACCGAGCGTTCGCTGCTCAAGTACGACGCCCGGGGCCGCGACTACCGGTTCGCGGACGTGCTCGAGCTGACCCACGCGCGTCCCCGCGACGCGCGGCAGTCGGCGCTGTTCCGGCACGCCCTGGACCGCCGGCACGACCGGGCGGACGCCGTCCCGGACGAGCTCGCCGTCCTCGCGGCGCGGGAGCGGCTGCTCGCCGTACCCGTCGCCGAGCGGCGCGCGACCCTCGTCGGCGACCCCGAGGGGCTGCGCCGTGCCGGGATGACCTGGGAGCAGGTCGCCGGCTGGCTGCAGGGTCCCCTGGACGCGGCCGCGTGGGAGGCCCTGGTCCCGTCGATGGGCTACATGGCGCTGCTGCGCAACCTGCGCAACTTCGACCGGGCGGGTGTCGCCGACGACGTGGCCGCAACGGTGGCTGCCAAGCTGGCCGACGCCGGTGAGGTCGCTCGGTCGCGCCAGCTGCCGCTGCGCTTCCTGTCGGCGTACCGGGCAGCGCCCTCGCTGCGCTGGGCCTGGCCGCTGGAGCAGGCCCTGCAGGCCAGCCTGGCCAACGTCCCGGAGCTGCCGGGCCGCACGCTGGTGCTGGTGGACCGCTCGGGCTCGATGTTCTCGCGGCTCTCGGGCCGCTCGACCGTCACCCGCGCCGACGCGGCAGCGGTCTTCGGCGCGGCGCTGGCGGTCCGGTCGGCACGAGCCGACCTGGTCGAGTTCGGCACGGACAGCCGGACGGTGGCCGCGCGGCGCGGGGAGTCCGTGCTGGCGCTCGCCGGCCGGATGGGCAACCTCGGCGGCACCAACACCGCCGCCGCCGTACGCCGCCACTTCCGCCGACACGACCGCGTCGTCATCGTCACCGACGAGCAGGCGTGGGCGGGCTGGCGCGGCCAGGACCCGACGTCGGCGGTGCCGGCGACGGTGCCGGTTTACACCTTCAACCTGGCCGGCTACCGGTACGGCCACGGCCCCTCGGGCTCGGCCAACCGGCACACCTTCGGCGGCCTGAGCGACCAGGGCTTCGCCGCGATCCCGCTCCTGGAGGCGGGACGTGACGCCGACTGGCCGTTCTGACGCCCGGCTCCGGGTCGGACGTGGCCGGCCGGCCCGCGGTCTCCCGCCGTGGGCCGGCCGGAAGCACCGGGGCGCTCGCTCCCCATGGTGGCGGGCGGCCCGTTCGCATCGTCGCGACGACCCCTCCTCGTCGGACTGCTGGCCCCTCGACGGTAGGGCTGCGGTGACGGTCCGCTGAATAGTCGGATGCGATGCACGGGTGGGGCAGTGGGCGGTGCCGGAGGGTCTGGGAGTTTCACCGGCCGGCCGGTGAAACTCACGCTTGGACGACGAAGTTTCATCGTCCAGGCGTGAGTTTCGTCGTCCAGGCTCGCCAGTTTCACCGGCCGGCCGGTGAAGCTGGCGCCCCGACGATCTCCCTCAGAGCAGGTCGTCCGCCACGATCCTCTCGATGTTGCGCTCCGCCAGCGCCGTGATCGTGACGAACGGGTTGACGGTGGTGTTGCCGGGGATCAGCGCGCCGTCGATGACGTAGAGCCCCGGATGGCCGTGCAGGCGCCCGTAGTTGTCGGTGGCCTTGTTCAGGACCGCGCCGCCGAGCGGGTGGTAGGTGAGGCCGTCCTGCCAGATCTTGTAGCCGCCGAAGAGGTCGGTCCGGTAGATCGTCCCCTCCTTGCTGTTGATCTTGTCGAAGATCGTCTTGGCCATGGTGATCGAGTCCTGCTTCCAGGCGGTCTGCCAGGACAGGTCGACCCTGTTGGCGGCGGCGTTCCAGCTGAACTCCGCGCGCCGGGTCGTCTTCGTGATCGACAGGTAGAGCGAGGCGTAGGTCTCGATCCCGGTCGGCAGTGGAGCGACCTCGGCGAAGGCGCCGCCGGCGTCCCAGTTGTCGATGCCCGAGCAGGGGATCGTGGACTGCAGCGTGCCGGTGGCGTCCCACATGTGGTTGGCGCGACCGCACATCACGTTGCCGTTGTCGCCCCAGCCCTTGCCGACCTCGTTGTTGAGGCCGGGCAGCGCGCCGGTGGCCTTCATCTTCACGAGGAGCTTGCTGGTGCCGACGCTGCCCGCGGCGAAGAACACCTTCGTCGCGGTGACCGTCTTCGTGGCGACGACATTGCCGGAGGTGTCGATCTGCTCCATCGCGACCGTGTAGCCGCCGCCGGCGGCGGGGGTCACGTTGGTGACCCGGTGCAGCGTCGACACGTTGACCCGGCCGGTGGCGAAGGCCTGTGCCAGGTAGGTCTGGACCAGCGACTTCTTGCCGTGGTCGTTGCCGTACATGACCTGGCCGTCGAGGGCGGAGCGGGTGACGGTGCCGGCCTGCTCGGCCTTCATGTAGTTCCAGTCGTAGACGTCGGGGACGAAGGTCCAGGCGAAGCCCGACCGCTGCGCGTGCTTCCGCCCGACCCGCGCGTACTGGTAGCAGGCAGCGCTCTCGAACCACACCGGGTCGATCTGCCCGACGCCGAGGCCGGCGTTGGCGCGGGGGTAGTAGACGTCGTACATCTCGTTGGCGTCGACCGACGGCAGGATCCCGGCGAAGCGCTCACGCTTCGGCGTGACCGCCATGCCGCCGTTGACGAGCGAGCCGCCGCCGACGCCGCGGCCCTGGTAGACGGTGATGCCCGCGAACTCCTCGGCGTCGAGGACACCGGTGTACTTCGTGATGTTCGAGTCGATCGGGAAGCCGAAGAAGTTGCTGACCGGCGCCTTGGTCTTGGTGCGCAGCCAGTACGCACGCTGGTCGGGCGAGGTGACCTTCGGGAAGATCTTCCCGTCGGCGCCGGGGGTGTCCCACGACATCCCCATCTCGACCATCTCGACGGGTACGCCGGCCTGGGCGAGCCGGAGCGCGGCGACGGCGCCGCCGTACCCGGTCCCGATGACGAGCGCCGGGACGGACGCACCGTTGCTGATCGCGGCGGCGCGCGCGGGTGCGGCGCGGAGCAGGGGCCCGGCGAACGCGGCGGCGCCCGCGGCCGCTCCCGTCGTGGTGAGGAACCCGCGACGGGTGAAGCGGGCCTGGTGGGGGGTGGTGTTCGGCATGTGACCTCCATCACAAAGGAAAGAACAAGAACGTGTTCTATCGGTTCTGGTGAGGGTTCGTCACTACTTACCGGGAAGTAACTCCGTGGGACTCGCGGTCGGGCCGGCGGGTACCGCCGCCCCATGGACACGATGACGACGCGACTCTCCCGGAGCTCGCTGCTCCAGAAGGCGGCGGCCGTGGTCACCCTGACCTTCCTCCTGGTCGGCATCCTGGGGTTCGTCCCGGGCGTGACGACCGACTACGACGACATGACCTTCGCCGGCCACCACTCCGGCGCCCAGCTGCTCGGCCTCTTCGGCGTCTCGGTGCTGCACAACCTCGTGCACCTCGCCTTCGGCGTCGCCGGCCTGGCCCTGGCCCGCTCCTTCGGCGGCGCGCGCGCCTTCCTCGTCGGCGGCGGCGTGGTCTACCTCGTGTTGACCGTGTACGGCTTCCTGGTCGACCGCCACGACGACGCGAACTTCGTACCGCTCGACCAGGCCGACAACTGGCTGCACCTGGTCCTCGGGGTGGGCATGGTCGGGCTGGGGCTGGCCCTCGGGCGGTCGATGGCCGAGCGCAACCGCCCGCTGCCGGGCTGATCCCGAGCTCCGTGGAGGTCGCGCCCGGTCGAGGAACGGGCGTGGGATCAGGTCAGAAGGGCCGCTCCGGCAGCGGCTTGATGAGCGGCTCCAGCAGCTCGCCCGCCCGCTCGACGGTGAGCACCTCGGAGGGGTCCAGCGCGATGACCTGGCGCTTGGACTCGTCGATCTCCCAGACGTCCTCGCCGATCAGGCGGCCCTGGTCGTCGTACGGCCAGATCATGTGCTCGACGTTGGCCACCAGGTAGTGCGCCTCGGGGTCGACCGGTGCGCCGGCGGCGGCGAGGACCGCGCCCGGGGTCTGCTGGTAGATCGTCGCGGTCGAGCAGATCATGTTGTCGCCGACGGCGAGCACCTCGTCGTCGGTGTAGAAGACGCACTGGGCGGTCTCGGACCACTCCGCGTAGACCGCCTGGACGGCCTCGGCGCCCTCGAGGACGGTGTTGATGCCGAAGACGTTGAAGTGGTAGATCGGGTGCTCGACGGTCATCTCCGGCGCGAAGATCTCCTTCCATCGACCGGCCATCTCCAGGTAGCGGTGCCGGTTGTAGGCGTGCAGCAGGTAGCGGTGGCGCGGGTTCTCGGTCGTCTCGAGCAGGCGCTCGACGGCGAGGTTGGTGCGGGTGATGTCGAAGCGACTCATCGGTTCTCCAGGGTTCGGGGTGGATCTGTCCGGCCATCACGGTCGCAACCGGCGGACCGCAGTGCTTGACAGCACGCGACTCGTTCTTGACCCTGTGCGACATGACCCTGATCCGGGGCACCTCGCTCCAGGGGTTCACCACGCTGGCGACCGAGCTCGGCGCCGATCCCGTCGCGCTCCTCGCCGCGGTGCACCTCACGCCCGCCGTCGTCGGTGACCACGACAGCTTCATCAGCTATCGCAGCGTGACCGCCCTGCTGGAGTCGACCGCCGCGGTCACCGGGCGCGGTGACTTCGGGCGGCGGCTCGGGGCCCGCCAGGGCCTGGAGATCCTGGGCCCGCTCGGCGTGGCCGCGCGCACCGCACCCACGGTGGGGGCCGCGCTGCAGGCGATCGAGCAGTTCATGGGCTTCTACAGCCCGGCGATCGCGGTCACCGTCCACCCACCCGGACGCGACGGCCTCGCCCAGTTCGAGTGGCGCCTCGTCGAGCCCCGTCCGCCGGTGCACCGGCAGGCGGCCGAGCTCGCTCTCGGCGTCTCCCTGCAGGTCTTCCGGCTCCTCGCCGGACCGGACTTCCGGCCGACCTCGGTGCAGCTGCGGCACCCCCTGCTCACCCCGGAGGCGGACTACCGCCGCGACCTCGGCTGCCGCGTCGACGCAGGGGAGGACCGCTACGGCTTCCGGTTCCGCGCCGAGGTCCTGGAGCGCCGGCTGGACGCCGACCACGCGGTGCACGCCGTCGTGCGCGACTACCTCGACACGATCGCGGTCCGGACCGGCGGCGGCACCACCGACGCCGTCGTCCGGCTGGTGCGCCGGATGCTGCCGACCGGGGGCCTCGGCCTCGAGCTCGTCGCCGAGCAGCTCGCGCAGCACCCGCGCACCCTGCAGCGCCACCTGGCTGCCCAGGGAACCACCTTCGCCGAGATCGTCGACGGGGTGCGCCGCGACGAGGCCGAGCGCTACCTGCGCGACACGGACATGCCGTTCGGGCAGCTGTCCGGCAACCTGGGCTTCAGCGAGCAGAGCGTGCTCTCGCGCGCCTGCCAGCGGTGGTTCGGGATGTCGCCGCGGGAGGTACGGCGCTCGAGCCGGGCGGACCGGTGAGCGTCAGGCCCGCGCGGCCCCCTCGCTGATCAGCAGCTGCCCGGCCGTGTACGTCGCCATCACGAGCGACTCGAGTCGCTCCGGCGGGTCCGTCAGCACGAAGGTCCGTGAGCCGAGGACGGAGTCCGAGAGCAGGAACAAGCCCGCCCCGACGGCGGTGAGCACGCGCGCGTCGCGCGGCAGCGCGGGGGACAGGTGCTGGGCCGAGGCGGTCATCGAGCTCAGCAGCGCGGAGTAGCCGAGCACGGTCGGGCCGAGGGCGCGCTCCTTGCGGGCCGCGGCGATCGCCATCACCGGTCCGCTCACCGCCCAGGTGGCCGCGATCGCCCGTGCCGCGCGGTTGCCACGCAGCGGCGTGGACCGGTCGCGGTGGCGGGCCAGGCCGCTGATGTAGGCGAGGTGCCCGACGCCGAACGACCCGGCGCCTGCGGCGAAGGCCTTCGGGCCCTCGCCGAGCAGCAGGACGTCGCCGGCCCAGCCCGCCGCCTGTCCCGCCAGCGTGCTGGCGCGCAACGGCGATCCCTGGGCGCGTGGATCGGTCGCCAGCGAGGCGCCGAGCACCGGCATCAGCAGCGGCTTGGTGACGAAGCGGGCGCGGTGCGCCCAGTGGCTGCCGGACCCGGCCAGCAGGGTGTCGGTGATCGCGAGGGCACCGTAGGCGAGCCTGAGCCGCGTCGTCGTACGCACGGGCGCAATCTAGCGCCCCTGGTCAGCGGGTGGCGGCGAGCTGGGCCCGGGTCGGGGCGTAGGGCTGGACCAGGAGTCGCATCCCGGCCTCGAGTGGCGTGCGGTTGGCCTTGCGCCCGTTGCAGGGGCTGCACGCGGCGACGGTGTTGAGCCAGGTCCAGGTCCCGCCGCGGCTCTGGGGGAGGAGGTGGTCGACGGTGGCGGCGTGGCGGCCGCAGTAGGCGCAGCGGTGGCGGTCGCGCTTGAGCACGCCGGAGCGGGAGTACGCCGCCGGGCGGTACATCCACTTCGCCGCGATGTAGCGGACCAGCCGGATGACTCGCGGCCACGGGTGCGGCCCGATCATCCGGTCCTCGTGGGCCTCCTCGACGGTGGCCACCTCGCGGAAGAGCATCCGCACCGCGTGCTGGAAGGTCACCGTCCCGAGCGGCTCGTAGGAGGCGTTGAGCAGCATGACGGTCGTCATGGCAGCCTCCTTCCACGGACCCGGGTCGCGCGCTCCTGACCGATCGTGGGTGCCCCGTCGTCCTCCGGTGTTTCCGGAGGGCCACGAGTGCGTGAAATGCAGAAGACCACTGGGCGCGGCCCTGCCTCGACGGTACGCCGCTGCCGGCGTGATGGCCCGCGACTTTCCCGGAACGGTGTGATGATGGCGGACATGGACGCATCGACGGACTGGACCGAGGACCGCAAGCAGAGGATCCGGGCCGCGCTGCGGGACCGGGCGGAGCAGGACCTGCAGGCCTCGCGGCAGGCCGCCGCCGCGCAGGCGTCGGCGGCCCGGCTCGACGAGGACGCGTCGTACGACGCCGACGCCCTCTCGCAGTCCGACGAGGCCGGTGAGCTCTCCGGGTTGCAGGACGACGCGGTCGCCCGCCAGGAGCGGCTGCTGGCGCAGATCGACGAGCTGGACCTCTCCGTGCGCGAGGCCGCCGGGCCCGGTGCCGTCGTCGCATTCGGCGGCGACCACTACCTCGTCGGCGTCGTGGCCGGTGAGCTCGACGTCGATGGTGTGCGGATCGAGGGCATCGCTGCCGATTCCCCCGTCGCCGCGGCGATCGCGGGCAAGCGGGCGGGGGAGACGTTCACCGTCAACGGCGTGGAGCAGCGCCTCGACCTGGTGGTGTGAGCCCCGGCGCGGGCTCCGCCAGGAAGGGCGCCAGCTCGACGGCCAGGTGCAGCCGGAGCCGGTCGCGCCCGCGGCTGAGGTCGTGGCCGGTGGCCTGCTCCACCTGCGCGAGCCGGTGGTAGACGGTCTGCCGGTGCACCGACAGCCGCTCGGCGGTGCGTGACGCACTGCCGGCCTCGTCCAGCCAGACCTGCAATGTGGTGACCACGTCGGACGTCGCCGTCGCGAGGAACCGTTGCACCGCGGGCTCGACCACGGCCGCCGCCAGGTCGTCGTCGCGGGCGACTCCGAGCAGGGCGAGGGGGCCGAGCGAGGACCACGTGACGACCTCGCCCGGCGGGCGGGTGCGAGCCACCCGGAGCCCGACCCGGGCGCCGCGGAAGGTGGTGGCCAGGCTGTCGATGTCCGGTACGACGGGCCCGACGGCCGCGCGCGTGACGGAGTCGAGGCTGTCGAGGCGCCGACCGATCCCGAGCGCCGTCAGCAGGGCGTCGGTCCCGGTCGCCCCGCCACTGCCCGCCCCGCCGCTGCTGTCGGCCACCAGGCGCGCGCGGACCACGGCCGCGACGGCGTCGCCGGTCCGCGCCCACACCACGCCGGACCGGGCCGGCCGGCTGGCCACCTGGTCGGCGAGCTCGGGCCGGTCGACCAGCACGCAGGCCAGCGGCTCGCGCAGGTCGAGGCCGGCCGCGTCGGCGAGGTCGGCGGCGGACTCCCGCGCGGCCAGGCGCCCGCCCTCGACGAGCTCACGGAAGAGCGCGTCACGTCGGGCCTGCCGCCGCTCGGCCACATTGAGGAGGTGGGCCGCCGACTCGGCGATCCGGCCGGCCTCGGGCCACGTCGCCGGGTCGATCCGTCCGTCGGGGTCGAGCAGCCAGAAGTAGCCCTGGACGCGACCCAGGTGGCGTGCCGGCACGCAGAGCCGGGCGACGATCCCGAGCTCGGTGTCCGCCGGCGTGCGCAGCGGGCCCTCGCTGTCCTCGATGCCCTGGCCGCGGAACCACGCCCGCACGTCCTCGCTCGAGTGGCGCTGCAGGATCGAGCGCTGGCGGATGCTGTCGACGGCGTCGTCGGTGCGGTGGTCGGAGAACGCGATCAGGCGGAACTCCGGGTCCTCGAGGGTGCACGGGGCGTCCGTCAGCCGCGCCATCTCCTCGGTCAGGTCGTCCAGCGTCGTCACTGGACAAATGTCTCACGAACCTCGCCGAAGGACGTGACAGATGTCGGTTTGCTGTGGCCCGGGCCACTCGTAGCGTGGAAGCATGCTGAGCCAGACCCTCAACCGCGCCTCGCGCAGCACCCGCGCGCGCCGGGCCGTCGAGTCCTTCCCGGTGACCCGCAAGGTCGTCGACCGCTTCGTGCCCGGCGAGACCACCGCCGACGCCGTCGAGGCGAGCGCCGCGCTCATCGCCACCGGACGCAGCGTCACCATCGACGTGCTGGGCGAGGACGTCCTCGACATCGGCGGCGCCCGCGCCACCCGCGACGCCTACCGCGCCCTGCTGGTCGCCCTCGCCGAGGCCGGCTGCGCCGACGGCGCGGACGTCTCCCTCAAGCTGTCCGCCCTCGGCCAGGCCCTTCCCGACGGTACGACGATCGCGACCGACCACGCGGCCGAGATCTGCGACGCCGCTGCCGGCCTGGGCTGCACCGTCACGCTCGACATGGAGGACCACACGACGGTCGACTCCACGCTCGCGATCGGCGCCGAACTGCGGGCGTCGTACCCGTGGATCGGCAACGTGCTCCAGACCAACCTCCGTCGTACCCCCGGCGACATCGCGGCGCTCGACGGCACGGGCGCGCGGATCCGCCTGGTCAAGGGCGCCTACCGGGAGCCGGCGACCGTGGCGCTGCTGCGCAAGGACGACGTGGACCGCGCCTACGAGGCCGCGATCGACGCCCTGATGACCTCCGACTGCTACCCGATGATCGCCACCCACGACCCGGCGATGCTCGACCGCGCGATCGAGAAGGCCGTCGCGGCCGGCCGCGGCGACGACCGGTGGGAGGCGCAGATGCTGTACGGCGTGCGGCCCGACCTCGAGCAGCGGATGGTCGACGGCGGCCACCGGATGCGGGTCTACCTCCCGTTCGGCACCGACTGGTACGGGTACTTCATGCGACGCCTGGCCGAGCGTCCCGCCAACGTCGCCTTCTTCCTCCGCGCCCTCGCGCACCGCTGATCCGCCTGATCCCCGAAGCCCCCACGAGAGGACCTGACATGGACGCCATCACCACCCCGCCGGCTCCCGTCAACGAGCCCAACCTGACCTACGCGCCCGGCAACCCCGAGCGCGAGGCGCTGGCCGCCGAGATCACCCGGCTCACGTCGACCACCCACCAGCTCGACGCCCGCATCGGTGGCGAGAGCGTCACCGGTGGCGGCGAGGAGATCGCCGTCGTCCAGCCGCACGCGCACCAGAAGGTGCTGGGCGTGCTGCGCAACAGCACCGCCGACGACGCCAAGTCCGCGATCGCGGCCGCCCACGAGGCCGCGCCGGAGTGGCGCGCGCTGCCCTTCGACGAGCGCGCCGCGGTGCTGCTGCGCGCCGCCGAGCTGCTCGCCGGCCCCTGGCGCCAGCGGCTCAACGCCGCGACCGTGCTCGGCCAGTCGAAGACCGCCTTCCAGGCCGAGATCGACGCCGCCTGCGAGCTGATCGACTTCTGGCGCTTCAACGTCCACTTCGCCCGGCAGGTCCTCGCCGAGCAGCCGATCGCCAACAGCCCCGGCATCTGGAACCGCACCGACCACCGCCCGCTCGAGGGCTTCGTCTACGCGATCACCCCGTTCAACTTCACCGCCATCGCCGGCAACCTGCCGACCGCGCCGGCGCTGATGGGCAACACCGTGATCTGGAAGCCGTCCCCGACCCAGCAGCTCGCCGCGTCGCTGACGATGCAGCTGCTCGAGGAGGCCGGCCTGCCGCCGGGCGTGATCAACATGCTCCCGGGCGACGGGCTCGCGGTCTCCGAGGTCGCGCTGGCGCACCCCGACCTGGCCGGCATCCACTTCACCGGCTCGACGCCGACCTTCCAGCACCTGTGGCGCACGGTGGGCGACAACCTGACGTCGTACCGCTCCTACCCGCGGCTCGTCGGCGAGACCGGCGGCAAGGACTTCGTCATCGCGCACCCCTCCGCCGACCCGGACGTGCTGCGCACGGCGCTGATCCGCGGTGCCTTCGAGTTCAGCGGCCAGAAGTGCTCCGCCGCCTCGCGCGCCTACGTCCCGGCCTCCCTGTGGGCGCGGATGGGTGACGACCTGGCCGCGCAGACCGACGCGCTCGCCGTCGGCGACCCGACCGACTTCTCGAACTTCACCGGTGCCGTCATCGACGCCCGCGCCTTCGCCAAGCACAAGGCCGCCATCGAGCGCGCCCACGCGACCGAGGGCCTCCAGGTCGTCGCCGGCGGCACCGTCGACGACAGCGTCGGCTGGTTCGTCCGGCCCACGATCGTGGTCGCCGAGGACCCCGCCGACGAGATGTTCTCGACGGAGTACTTCGGCCCGATCCTCGTCGTCCACGTGTACGACGACAGCCGGCCCGGCGCGTTCGAGGCGGTCGTGAAGCAGGCGGAGTCGGCGGCGCCGTACGCGCTGACCGGCTCGATCCTCGCCACCGATCGCCGGGTGATCGACTGGGCGAGCGAGGAGCTCCGGTTCGCGGCGGGCAACTTCTACGTCAACGACAAGCCGACCGGTGCGGTCGTCGGCCAGCAGCCGTTCGGCGGCGGCCGCGCCTCGGGCACCAACGACAAGGCCGGCTCGGCGCTCAACCTGCTGCGCTGGACCTCGCCGCGCTCGATCAAGGAGACGCTGGTCCCGCCGACCGACCACGGCTACCCGCACATGGGCTGATCGGTCCTGCGTCGTACCGGACCCAGTGGTCGTGATCTCGCGGGAGACGCAGCCACTGGGTCCGGTACGACGGGCTGCTCAGCGGAACCGGGTGTACGCCGCCATCCGCACCATCCGCCCCGGGGTGCGGCTGTCGTTGCCACCCTGCTGCATCCAGCGCCAGCCGCGCCCGAACCAGAGGTACCCGTCGACGTACACGCGGGCCTGGCGGCGCAGGGTCGGGTGGTCGGTGCCGAGGCCGAGCTTGGCGGCCTCGGCGTCGAGCGGGCTGCGGCTCGGGCGGTGGCCGATCGTCTGGCAGACCTGCTCGGTCGGGGAGCCGCAGGTCGGGGTGTTGTCGAACTGGTAGTACTCGTTGCCGGTCGAGCGGAAGCGGTCGCCCCAGCGGGCGTTCCACTGCGCCCAGGTGAAGGGCGTGCCGTTGTCGGCGGTGTCGATGATCGCGCGCTTCCCGCTGATGCCGACGCGGCCGAGCGCCTGGGAGACCTTCGCCGCGAAGGCGACATTGGCGGCGACGGAGTCGTAGTGCGTGGCGCCGAGGGCGAAGCCGCGGGCGTACTGCACGCCGCTCGCGCGCAGCAGCCGGACCGCCTCGTCGACGTACAGCCAGTCGGCGGAGCCGGCGTCGAGGTACAGGGTCTCGTTGCGCAGAGTGGTCGCGAGGTAGCGCGCCGCCCACGCGGCCATCCGCATCCGGGTGCCCGGTGAGGGGTCGGGCATGGTCCGGCCGTCGGCGCCGTGGTTGGCGGAGATGGCGAGGTCGGGCTCGAGGACGATGATGGCGCGGGCGTCGCCGATGCCGAGGGCGATCTGGCGGATCCACGCTTGGTAGCGGGTCATCGACCACGACATCGCCGGTCGCCGGCCGTTGACCACCTCGCCGTCGGGCCAGAGCCCGAAGATCGCCAGCTGGGCGACGCCGTCGGGGTGGTTGCGGCGAGCGTCGGCGACGTACGACGCCACCGACTGCCGCACGCGGTCCACATTGCAGGAGCCGCAGTTCGCGAACCACCGCACGCGCGGGGTGAGCGCGATCCGCGCGAGCTGTGCCTTGCGCGCAGGATCGGTCTCGACGCGGTGGTTCAGCAGCTCCGGGTTGGCGCGCGTGGTGATGGCGGACCACTGCCAGGGACGGCCGTCCTGCAGCGGGTTGGCGGGGTTGAGTGGGTCGGCCCCCGCCGGCCACGCGGCCAGTGCCAGCGCGACCAGCAGGGTGCCGAGGACGATGAGGCGGCGCATCCTCTCCTCGTCGGCGCCGCCGCCGCGATCCTGAGCGAAAGGCTCAGGACACGGGACCCTCGCCGAGGGTGACCGTGGCCGACCGCGTGCTTCCGCCGGAGGTCGTCCAGGTGATCGTGACGCGGTCGCCCGGGTCGTGGGCGGCGATCGCGGAGCGGAGGGCGTCGGCCGTGCCGATGGTGTCACCGTCGACGGCGGTGATCGTGTCGCCGACCGCGAGTCCGGCCTCCTCGGCCGCGGTGTCGTCGATGACCTGGGCGATGAGGGCGGAGGACGCCGACGGGTCGAGGCCGACGCCGAGGTAGCCGCTGTAGCCGAGCTCGATGTCGCCGCTCTCGTCGCCGGCCTCGATCCGGTCGACGACGGACTCCACGGTGGCGATCGGGATCGCGTAGCCGGTCACATTGCGGCTGCCGCTGGAGGCGGCGACGTTCATGCCCACCACGTCGCCCTGGTCGTCGAGGACGGCGCCCCCGGAGTCGCCGGGCACCACGTAGGCGTCCATCCGGATCAGGTCGGTCAGCTTCGTGGAGGAGCCGTCGGTCTCCTGGACGGTGATGTCCTGGCCCAGCGCGGAGACCGTGCCCGGCGCGGCCGTCAGCGAGCCACCGTCGCCGCCGGCGTCGCCGACCGCGGTGATCTGGTCGCCGACCTGCGCGGCGTCGTCGGACAGGTCGACCGGGGTGAGCCCGCTGGCGCCCTCCAGCTGCAGGACCGCGACGTCGGTGACCGCGTCGCCGCCGAGGTACGTCGCGCGGTAGGTCTGGCCCGTCGACACGACGGTGACCTCGATCCTCGTCGCGCCGTCGACCACGTGGTGGTTGGTGACGATGGTGCCGTCGGCGTCGAGGACCAGCCCGGTGCCCGCCCCGGTGCCGTTGGTGAGCGTCGAGGTGATCTGCACGATGCCCGTCGACTGCTCCGCGCTCGCGTCGGACGCGGTCTCGCTGCCGGCGTCCTGCCCGCCGCCGTACGGCGTCAGCTCGGGCAGCGTTCCCGTGTCCGGCCGGCTGCCCGTCCCGTCCTGGGCGGTCGTCGACGGGACCAGGCTGGTGCCGGCGCTCGCGGCGCCGTCGCGGTCGAGGACCTGCAGCGCGACGGCGGTCGTCGCGGCCCCGGTGCCGACCAGCAGCACGCCGCCCGCGACACCGGCGGCGACCAGGCCGCGGCCGCTCCGCCGACGGGCGTGGCCGGCCGGCCCGAACGGGGGCGGCGGCGGGGGCGGCAGGTACGGCGGCGGGGGAGTCGGGCTGGTCATGTCATCGAGCGTGCGTCGCGAATCTGTGGGTTCGATGTGGGGAGGCCAAGGAGTCGCCACGAAGCCCGGCCGCCGGGGCTGGGAGCGGCGTACATTGACGCCCGTGGTCGCCGCTCAGGTCCCGAACCAGCAGGTGCGCTTCTGCCGCGCCGACGACGGGGTGCGGATCGCGTGGGCCCGGCACGGCTCCGGTCCGCCGCTGCTCATCGTGTCCTGCTGGCTCAGCCACCTGCAGCACGACTGGCAGAGCCCGGTGTGGCGGCACTTCCTCGACGACCTCGGCGACCTCGCCACGGTGGTCCGGTACGACGAGCGCGGCTTCGGGCTCTCCGAGTGGGAGGTCACCGACTTCTCCCTCGCGCGCCGGCTCGCCGACCTGGAGGCGCTGGTCGAGGCGGCCGGGCTCGACCGGTTCGCGGTGATGGGCATGTCCGGCGGCGCGCCCGTCGCGCTGGCCTACGCGCACGCCCACCCGGACCGGGTGTCGCGGCTGGTGCTCTACGGCGGCATGGCCGGGGGTGGGCTGCAGCAGGCCGACGAGGCGGCCGAGGAGGCCTTCCTCGCGATGATCCGCGCGGGCTGGGCGCGGCCGGACCCGCTCTTCCGCCGGGTCTTCACCAACTCGTTCATCCCCGACGCGACCGAGCAGCAGATGGAGTGGATGGACGAGCTGCAGCGCACCTCGACGAACACCGAGAACGCCGTCTGCAGCCGGGTGGCCCGGCACGCGACCGACGTCCGGGCGCTGCTGCCGGAGATCACCACGCCGACCCTGGTCCTGCACGCGGAGGGCGACCGCGTGGCGCCCGGCTGGGGTCCCCGGCTGGCCGCCGACATCCCGGACGCCCGCCTGGTGATGCTGGAGTCCCGCAACCACGTGCTGCTGGCGGACGAGCCCGCCTGGCCGGCGTTCCTGCGTGAGGTCGCGGCGTTCGTGGGTGAGGACCGGGCCGTCGTACCGGTGTCGCACCTGACGGACCGCGAGCGCGAGATCCTCCTGCTCGCCGCCGAGGGCCTCGACAACACCGCCATCGCCGACCGCCTGACCCTCAGCGTCCGCACCGTCGAGCGGCACTTCCAGAACGTCTACCTCAAGCTCGGGCTCTCCGGCCGCACGGCCCGTGCCGCTGCGGTCGCGCGCGTCCTCACCTGACCCTCCCGTCGGTCGAGGAGGTTGCGCAGCACACCCCGGTGGTCGAGGAGGTTGCGCTAGCAACCGTCTCGAGACCTGGTGAGCCGGTCCGCGGTCCGGCTCAATGGGATGAGTTGGTAGCACGGGTTGCGGGGGTCTCGAGACGGTCGCTGCGCGACCTCCTCGACCACCGGGTGACGGTCCTCCTCGACCACCGGTGCGCTTCGTCAGGCTCGTTTCCACAGGCTGACCGGGTCCCCGTTGCGGACTGCTGCGGCGCGGACGAGGGTCCGCGTCATGCCGTACACCTACATCCTTCGTTGCGCCGACGGAACCTTCTACGTCGGCAGCACCGTCGACCTCCAGCGCCGGATCGACGAGCACAACCTGGGCCTCGGATCCGCGTACACCCGCAGGCCCCGCCGTCGCCCGGTCGTGCTCGTGTGGTCGCACTGGTTCGACCGGATCGACCTCGCCTTCCTCTTCGAGAAGCAGATCCAGGGCTGGGGACGCGCGAAGCGGATCGCACTGATCGAGGGTCGGATCGACGCGCTGGTGGAGCTCGGCAGTCGCGGCTACTCGGGTAGGGCGGCGCGCCAGGATGCGCAGACGAGCGGCGCTCCGGACCGTTGGGAGCCTCCTGCGGACGTCCCGTGACGGTGGTCGAGGAGGTTGCGCAGCAACCGTCTCGAGACCTGGTGAGCCGGTCTGCGGTCCGGCTCGGTGGGATGAGTTGGCAGCACGGGTTGCGGGGGTCTCGTGACGGTCGCTGCGCGACCTCCTCGACCACCGGGTGAGCGTCGCTGCGCGACCTCCTCGACCACCGGTGACGCGTACGCGTCGGCCGCCACGCACCCGCCGCGGGTTGCGCGTCGGCGCGGATCCGGTGGACCCCCTCCCGGGCGGAGGCTTCGGGCATCGGCGGAGACACCGCCCAGGACCCGAAGGAGATCGTCATGTCGAACAAGGCCGTCGTCAGCCTCGCCACCGGACTCGAGGACCCCGAGAAGGTCACCGTCGCGTTCCTCGTCGCGCTGGGTGCTGCCGAGCACGGGCGCCCGACGCTGATGTTCCTGACCAAGGAGGCCGTGCGCCTCGCGGTGCCCGGGACGGCCGTCGGCCGGGCCTGCGAGGGATGCCCGTCGCTGCCGGAGCTGCTGGCCCGCTACGAGGCGGCCGGCGGCAGGTACCTCGTCTGTCCGCTCTGCTTCAACGCCAAGGCCCTCGACCCCGAGAACCTCATCGCCGGCGCCGAGATCGGCGGCACCGTGCCGATGTGGCAGTGGATCGGCGACGAGGGCGCGACCAGCTTCAGCTACTGAGCGCGGCCATCTCCGGGACCGGGGTCTGCAGGCGACCGGACTCCCACCAGAGCGCGAGGTTGGCGAGCGTGAGGTCCGCCATCGCGGTCCGCGTCCGCACGGTCGCCGAGCCGACGTGGGGGAGGAGCACCACGTTCCCGAGTGCTCGCAGCGCCTCCGGGACGTGGGGCTCCTCGGCGTACACATCGAGGCCGGCGGCGCCGAGCCGTCCCTCCTGCAGCGCGGCGACGAGGGCGGGCTCGTCGACGACGGATCCCCGCGCCACGTTGACCAGCACGCCGTCCGGACCCAGGGCGTCGAGCACGTCCCGGTCGACGAGGGCGGCCGTCGCGGACCCGCCCGGCACGACGACGACCAGGTTGTCGACCGCCGCCGCGAGCTCTGTGGGGGAGCCGGCGTAGGTGTAGGGGACGCCGGGGACGCGGCGGCGGTTGTGGTAGCTGATCTTGCAGCCGAGCGCCTCGAGGACGTCGGCGATCCGGCGCCCGATCCGGCCCAGGCCGAGGATGCCGACGCGGCTGCCGCTGACCTGCCCGGTGAGCGGGAACTGGCCGTCGGCCCACCGGCCCTCGCGGACGAACGCATCGGCCTCGACCAGCCGACGGCGGGTCGCGATCAGCAGGCCCAGCGTGGTCTCGGCGACCGCGTCGTCGAGGACGTCGGGGGTGTGGCTGACCAGGATGCCGCGCTCGAGGCAGGCGTCGACGTCGACGTTCTCGTAGCCGACACCCTGGTTGACGACCACCTGCAGTCGCGGCAGCGCGCCGATCAGCTCGGCGTCGACCCGGCCGCTGTTGGTGCACGCGATCGCGACCACGTCACCGGCGTGCTCCGCGAGGAACGCGGCCCGCCCCTCGGAGGGCAGGTCGAGGACGTCGTACGACGCCGCGAGGGACTCGTGCAGCAGCTTGCTCAGCGGGGGGACCCGCAGGACGGCGCCGGATCGTGTCACCGGACCAACCTACGAGGTCGGGTGCGGGGGTCTCGAGACGGTCGCTGCGCGACCTCCTCGACCACCGGGGTGGAGGTCGCTGCGCGACCTCCTCGACCACCGGGGTGGAGGTCGCTGCGCGACCTCCTCGACCACCGGGGTGGTGCTCAGGCGCGACCGGCCCGCAACATCTCCTCGCGGGTGGCGACCTTGACCCGGGCGCGGCCCTCGGCCTCGCCCAGGGCGACCTCGTGCGCGTCGAGGAGCTCCCACGAGGTGTGGGTGGCGACGTCGACGTCGCGCTCGGCGAAGTAGGCGTCGACGTCCTCGGGGCGGCGGGCCGTGGCGGTCTCCACCGTCGTCTCGAGCAGGTGGGCGACGGTCTCGGCGGCGTCGCTCTTGGTGTGGCCGATCAGGCCGACGGGACCGCGCTTGATCCAGCCGGTGACGAAGGTGCCCGGGATCGGGTTGCCGTCGAGGTCCAGGACCCGTCCTCCGTCGTTCGGGATCACGGCGGCGCGGTCGTCGAAGGGCAGGCCCGGCAGCGCGGTGCTGCGGTAGCCGATCGCGCGGTAGACCTGCTGGACGTCCCAGTCGGTCACCTCGCCGGTGCCCTCGACGGTGCCGTCCTCGTTCGGCGAGTGGGTGCGCTCGGTGCGCAGCGTGGTCACCCGGCCGTCGGCGTCGGTGACGATCTCGACCGGCGCCTCGGCGAAGTGCAGGTGGATCCGGTGCGGCTTGCCGACCGGGTCCGCGCCGACCCAGCTGGTGAGGGTGTTGAGCACCATCTTCTGCGACTTGTGCTGGGCGATGTGCTCCATGCCGTGGGCGTCGACGTCGAAGCCCTCGGGGTGGACGATCACCTCGACGTTGGGCGAGTGGTTGAGCTCGCGCAGCTCGAGCGGCGAGAACTTCGCGTACGCCGGGCCGCGGCGCGCGAAGACGTGCACGTCGGTGATGGTCTTGGCCTTCAGGCCGGCGTGGACGTGGGCGGGGATGTCGGTCACGAGCATCTCGTCGCCGGTCTTCGCGAGCACGCGGGCCACGTCGAGGGCGACATTGCCGACGCCCAGCACGGCGACGCTCGTCGCCTCGAGCGGCCAGGTCTGCGGGACGTCGGGGTGGGCGTCGTACCAGCTCACGAAGTCGGCGGCGCCGAGGCTGTGCTCCTCGCCGGGGATGCCGAGGTCGCGGTCGGCCATGGCCCCGGTGGCGATGACGACGGCGTCGTAGAACTCGCGCAGGTCCTCGAGCTTCACGTCCACGCCGTACTCGACGTTGCCGAGGAAGCGGACCTCCGGCTTGGCCAGCACCCGCTGGAGCGCCTTGATGATCTCCTTGATGCGCGGGTGGTCGGGCGCGACGCCGTACCGGACCAGTCCGAAGGGCGCGGGCAGCCGCTCGATGATGTCGACCGAGACGGGGGTCTCCGACCTGGTCAGGATGTCGGCGGCGTAGATGCCGGCCGGTCCGCCGCCCACGATGGCCACACGAAGAGTCATGCTGATGAGTCTGCTGATCCGCGACCGCTCACAGAACGAGGTTGTGGTTGGGTGGTCACAAGGTAGGCTTGTGACCATGTTGGGGCCGCACGTCCCGGATCTCCGGGCGCTGGAGCTGCTCGTCGTCGTCTCCCGCACGGGGTCGCTGGGGGCCGCCGCGGCCGAGCTCGGCATCACCCAGCAGGCCGCCTCCTCGCGGGTCCGCACCATGGAGTCACTGGTCGGCGAGCCCCTCGTCACACGCAGCAAGCGCGGCTCCGAGCTCACCCCCACGGGGGAGCTGGTCGTGCAGTGGGCCGACCGCGTGCTCGACGCCGCGCAGGAGCTGGACGCCGGCATCGGCGCCCTGCGCGCCGACCGCCGCGGCCACCTCGACATCGCCGCAAGCCTCACCATCGCCGAGCACCTGCTGCCCGGTTGGCTGGTCGGCCTGCGCGCCCAGCAGGTGCAGCGCGGCCAGCAGCCGACCGACATCACGATGACCGCCACCAACACCCAGCGGGTGGTCGAGCTGGTCACGGCCGACGAGGTGACCCTCGGCTTCGTCGAGGGTCCCGACGCCCCGCGGGGCCTGCGGCACCGCCTCGTCGGCACCGACGAGCTCGTCGTGGTCGTCGGGCCCGCGCACCCGTGGGCGCTGCGGTCCCGCCGCCGGGTCACGGCGGCGACGCTCGCGGCCACGCCCCTCGTCGTACGCGAGGTCGGGTCGGGCACCCGCACCGTCCTCGAGCGCGCCCTCGCGGACCTGCCGATGGCGGCGCCCGTCCTCGAGCTCTCGAGTACGGCGTCCGTGCGGGCCGCCGTCGCCGCCGGCGCCGGTCCCGCGGCGGTCGGCGCGCATGCCGTCCGCGACGACCTGGCCACCGGGCGGCTGGTCCGGGTGACGGTGACCGGCCTCGACCTCACCCGCCGCCTGCACGCGGTCTGGAAGGGCGGTCCGCACCCGCCCGAGGGCCCGGCCCGCGAGCTGGTCGCCTGGGCGTCGCGCCGCTGACACCCGAGAGGTGCGCCCGGGCGTCTCGTGACGCTTGCTGCGCAAGCTCCTCGACGACCGGGAGACGAGCAGGCCCCCGGCGTGGTGCCGGGGGCCTGCTGTCGTCACTCCTGGGTCGTCGCTCCTGAGGCCGTCAGTCCAGCAGGTGCTCCATCGCCGCGGCGATGAAGTCGTTGCGCATCGCCGTCGTGGTGAGGCCCTCGACGCCGAAGCCGGTGAACACCGTGTCCTCGGTGACGGTGCCCGCGCCCTCCTGGAAGGCGGTCTGGCTGCGCTCCCAGTTGTTCGTCGTCCGCGAGCCAGCCGGCGCCGCCGACGGCGTCCAGCCGCCGAGGCCGTCCTCGAAGGAGGTCGTCGCGGTCGGCGCTCCGTCGACGATGACCTGCGTGTCGTCGACGAACACGCCGAGGCCCTGGGTGCCCCAGTCGGTGAGATAGGAGATCGACACCTCGACCTGCTTGCCGGCGTACGCCGTCAGGTCGACGTTCCACTCCTGCCACCCGCCGCTGCTGCCGGTCGCGGCGTTCCAGGCGCCGGTGGTGCCGGTCGGCGAGCAGTCCGCGCCCTGGTAGTGGGCGACGAACGGGTGGATGGCGTCCCAGCCGGACGCACAGGACTCACCGGTGACCTGCGCGGTGTGGCCGTTGGCGTCGGGCAGCGTGGTCCACTCGTCGCTGCCCACCTCGTGGGCCTCGACGATCACGAAGTCCCAGTCCGCCTCGGTGTCGTGCGACATCTGGAACTTCAGCGCTCCCGACGTCTTCCCGGTCAGGTCGACCGTGCGGCTGAGCCGCTTCCAGCCCTGGTCGGCGGTCTGGCTGAACATGTACCAGTCGCCGGTGTGCGGGTCGAAGGGCGCGCCACCGGGGCGGTCCCACTCGATCGGCTCCGAGCTCGCGAACTGCGGGAACTCGGCCGGGGGCAGGAAGCTCGACGTGGTCAGCAGCGACGCCGTGTGGCCCTGGTTGTCGGCGCCGTCGCCACCGTTGAAGGTGCCGGCGAAGCCGTCGAACGTCCCGTCGTCGCCGCGGACCGGGTAGGGGTTGCCCGAGTCGGGGTCCGTGCCGCCGTCGCTGACGTAGTTGTAGGCGCCGAGCCAGTACTGGAGGAAGTCGTTCTCCAACGTCAGGCAGGGGTTGGCCCGGACCGTGCACTCCGGCGGCGCCGTCGGCGAGAAGTAGTACGTCGCGCCGGTGGCCTGGGCGAAGAGGTTGTACTGGCCGGTGACCAGCGCCTTGCCGCCCTCGTTGAGGTAGTCGCGGACGGCGGTCTCGAGGTCGTTGGACAGCTTGGCCGCCGTGCCCCCCGGCTGGCCGACCGCGCGGGTGATGATGTCGTCGCCCGACTCCCAGACGATGGCGTCGTAGTGGGACAGGACGCCGAGGTGGTGCGGGGCCCGGCGGTCGTTGGCGTCGACGTCGTACACGTCGGAGGTGTAGCCGGCGGCCGTGAGCGCCGCGGCGTAGTCGTCGGCGTACTTGGCGGTCGTCACGCCCTGGACGGGGCTGGCGCCGGTGACGTCCTCGGCGGCGAGGATCAGCACGTCGCCGCCGATGTCGTCGGCCACCTCGTAGGTGAACGGCTCGCTCCTGACCGGGCCCTTGCCGGGCTTGACGCCGGTGAACCAGACCTTGACCGAGTCACCGGACGCCGTGCCGGTGACCGTGCCGCGGAACTCGCCGTAGTAGTCGTGGTGGGTGTCGCCGTAGCGCTCGCCGCCCTTCCACAGCGCCGTCTTGGCCGTCCTCGTCGGACCGCCGTTGACGGAGTAGTTGAGCTTCAGGTCCTTGATCGCCTTCTTGGCCGTCACCGCGACCGGCTGGGTGGTGCCGTGCGACACCGAGAACGGGTCGGAGACCATGTCGGCGGCCGTCCGCGCCTTGCCGTCGTCCTTGACGACAGACACCGGGTCGTCGGGGTCCGTCGCCGACTTCGCGACCGAGAGGGCGAACGGGATGTTCTTCTCGAACTCGGCCTGGATCAGGCCCTCGTCGTCGGGGAAGTTGAAGCCGGAGAGGCAGTCGTCGGCCTCCCACTCGTCGTCGGGGTCGGAGTTCGACGCCGTCTCGCAGGTGGTCATCTCCGGCGTGAAGCCGAGCGTGCCGTACTCGACCTGGGCGTGCGTGTCGGTGTCGCCGTTGGTGGTGTAGAGCTCGGCGGAGATGTCCGGGTCGTAGCCGGGGACCGCCGGGTTGGCGTCGTCACCCACCATCGCCTCCGAGATCACGTCGTCCGGCGACGGCGTGCCGACCTGCCAACCGATGCCGTAGAGCAGGAGCTCGGCGGCCGAGTGGTAGTTGATGTAGAACTCGAACCCGACCCGGGCCATGAGGGCGTCGAGCGCCTTGGTCTCCGGCTCGGAGTTCGGGCCCGGGCCGCGATAGGTCTCACTGGCCGGCTCTGGCGAGGAGCCCTCGTTGTCCCAGCCCCACTTGACCGCGAAGTTGCGGTTGGGGTCCACGCCGTCACCGGGCGTGATCGTCCCGTCGCCGTTGTTGTCGCGCAGGTTCTTGCGCCACAGGCGGTTGTCGGGGGTGAACGTGAAGTCGTAGCCGTCGGGGTTCGAGACCGGCAGGAACCACAGCTCGGTGGTGTCGACCAGCGACGTGATCTCGGGGTCCGAGCCGTAGCTGTCGAGGAAATGGTGCATCAACCGGCGCACCATCTCGGGGGTGATCCACTCGCGGGCGTGCTGCGCGCCGCCGTACAGTACCGCGGGGCGCTTGCCGTCCTTGAGCTGCCGGGCGTTCTTCGTCACCTTGAGCGCGAGGATGTCCTTGCCGTTGACGGTCTTGCCGATGCTGACGAGCTTGGCGATCGAGGGGTTGGCCGCCGCGGTCTCGCGGAGCTCGTCGGCGATGCCGTCGGCCTCGCTGTACGAGCGGTAGGCGTCGTAGCCGGCGAGGTTCTGCCGACGCGCCTCCTCGGAGGCCTTGCGGCCGTTGACCCGCTTGACGGTGACCTTGAGGCCGTCCTTGCGCAGCTGCGCGGCCTGCCTGCCGGTGATGACGGCGTCGAGGCGGACGTTGCCCTGGCCGGCGTCCTCCTGGGTGACGTGGTGGGTGTCGACGCCGACGTCCTCGAGGGCGTCGAGCTGGCCCGGGGCCGCCTCGACGACGTACACCTCGAGGCCGCCGCCGCTGCCGCGGTCGTCGCGGCTGGGGCTGGTGCTGGCGGGAGGACCGGCGGTGAGGAGGCCGGCGGTCAGGGCGGTGAGGGCAAGCGCTGCAGGTAGGTGGCGCACGAGATCGACCTCTGCTTCATGGGTGGAAGGGGATGGTCCGCGCTGCACACATTCGCTGTGATCTGGGTCACCGTCAAGAAGCTGGGCGAAACTCGTCGCCGGGAGGAGGTCCTACGCGTGGGCGGGCGTGCGGGCCAGGATCGCGGCGATGGAGTCGTCGGTGCAGTCGGCCCAGAAGCCGCCGACGACGTCCTCGACCTGGGCGAACGACTCGGCGACGTAGAGGACGTCCTGGTAGTCGGTGATGTCGTAGACCTGCGTGCCCATGGTGGCGACGTCGAGCGGGCGGATGTTCATGCCGCGGAACGCCTCGATCTCGCCGGGGGAGGAGAGGATGCCCGCGCCGTAGGCCTTGAGCTCGCCGGCCTCCCAGAGCACGCCGAACTCGAGGGTGAACCAGAAGACCTTGCTGACGAACTCGAGCGCGTCCGCGCTCTGCACCCGACGCGAGGCCTGGCCGGCGAGCTCGTAGAGGGCGGTGAAGCGCGGGTTGGCGAGCGTGTTGCCGTGGCCGACGACCTCGTGCAGCACGTCGGGCTCCGGCGTGTAGAGCGGCACCGAGTGGTGGCGGACGTACTGCGTGGACCAGAACGCCTTGTCGGCGAGCGAGCCGTAGAACTCGCGCAGCGGCACCAGGCCGGCGGCCGGCTGGTAGCGGTAGCCGGTCAGGGGCGCGAGCCACTCGCTGACCTCGGCGAGCTGGGGGATGTGGTCGATCGGGAGTCCGAGCGACTCCTTGCCGTCGAGGAACTCGCGGCAGGCGTAGCTGCGGTGCTTGGTCACCAGCGCCTCGCTGACGACCTGCCACACGTGGTGCTCGTCGTCGGTGTACGGCGCGATGGGCGCGGGGGTGCCCGGCCGCCAGTTGTTGGCGAGGGTCGCGAGCGCGTCACGGCGGGCGCGGTACTCGGGGTCGGCGAACCCCGGGTGGTCGGCGCCGAGATGGACCTCGAGCGCTCCGTCCTCGTTGGCGGTCACGGGCGCGAAGTACTGGCCTTCCTCGAACATGGCTGCAGTGTGTGACCCGATCCACGGAATTGCCAGTGCCGTCGGACGTTTGGTCATCAGGTACGTCGAAATGTGGCAACATGTCTCGCATGGACGCCGTCGACCGCGCGATTCTGGACGTGTTGCGGGACGATTCGCGGACGTCGATCCGCGACGTCGCGACCCGGGTCGGGATCAGCCGCGCCAACGCCTACGCGCGGGTGAAGCGGATGGTCGACACCAAGGTCATCCGGAAGTTCACCGTCGACGTGGACCACGTCGCGATCGGGCTCGGCCTGTCGGCGTACGTCCACGTCCGGACGAAGCAGAACTCGTGGAAGTCCTTCCGCAAGAAGGTCTGGGAGCTGGAGGAGGCGGCGCACGTCGCGCTGGTCACCGGCGACTTCGACTGCGTGATCCTGGTCCGCGCCCGCGACGCCGACCACCTGCGCGAGCTGGTGCTGGAGCGGATCCAGGCGCTCCCCGAGGTGGTCGCCACCCAGACGGTGCTGGTGTTCGAGGAGCACGTCGGCCCGTCCTGACACCCGGTCGTCGAGGAGGTCGCGCAGCGACGCAGCCGGTCGTCGAGGAGGTCGCGCAGCGACGCAGCCGGTCGTCGAGGAGGTCGCGCAGCGACCGTCACGAGACGCCCTCCTCTCCTCTATAACCTGTTCTCGTGCAGAGCTTCGAGGGCCGGGTGGCCGTGGTGACGGGTGCCGGCAGCGGAATCGGACGGGTGACGGCGCAGCGCCTCGCCGCGCGAGGCTGCCACCTGGCGCTGGTCGACCTGCGCGCGGAGGGCCTGGCGGAGACCGCCCGCCTGGTCGAGGCGCACGGTCGCCGCGCGACGACCCACCTGGCCGATGTCGCCGACGCCGAGCGGATGGCGGCCCTGCCCGACGAGGTCCGGGAGCGGCACGACGTCGTCCACGTCCTCGTGAACAACGCCGGCATCACCTCCGTCGGTGCGTTCGCCGACGAGGCGCTCGAGGACATGCGGATGCTCGTCGACGTCAACGTGTGGGGCGTGGTCCACGGTTGCCGGGCCTTCCTGCCGGTGTTGCGGCAGCAGGACGAGGCGCACATCGTCAACGTCTCCAGCATGGCCGGGCTGATGGGCCTGCCGCACACGGCCACGTACGCGCTGACCAAGGGCGCCGTGAAGGCGTTCTCCGAGGCGCTGCGCGGCGAGCTCGCCGGTACGACGGTCGGCGTCTCCGTCGTCTTCCCCGGCACCCACCGCACCGGCATCGCCGCGACGGCCCGCGGCGCCGACGGGGCCCGGATCGCGAAGGTGTCCCAGGGCCCGCTCTCGGTGCTGATGCCGCCACCGTCGTTCGTCGCGCGCCGCATCGTCAAGGCGATCGAGAGGGACCAGCCGCGCGCGGTGGTCGGCCCGGACGCGCGGGTGATCGACCTGGCCTCACGGGTCGCACCCGGCCGGACCCGGCTGATCGGCCGCGTGACGAGCCGGTTGTCGGGACACTGATGACGATGACCGGGCCCCTGCACCAGCGCGCGTTCGTCTTCGGCGGCTCCGAGGGGATCGGCCTCGCCGTCGCCGGACGGCTGGCCGCGGCCGGCACCGAGGTGGTGATCCTGTCCCGCTCGGAGGCCAAGCTCGGGGCGGCGCTCGCGCAGCTCGGCGACGACGCCCTCGCCCGCGCGGTCGACGTGACCGACGCCGAGGCGGTGCAGGGCGTCGTGGACGCGCTGGTGGCGGAGGTCGGCGTACCGGACCTCGTGGTGACCACCGCCGGCTACGCGCGGCCGGGGTGGCTGGAGGAGCTGCCGGCCGAGGACGTGGCCGGGATGGTCGCGACCAACCTGGTCGGCACCATCAACGTCGCCCGCGCGGTGCTCCCGCACCTGCGCCGGGCCGGCGGCGGGACGGTCGTGACGACGTCGTCGATGGCCGGACTGGCGGGGGTCTTCGGCTACACGGTCTACAGCGCGACCAAGTTCGGCGTGGTCGGCTTCTCGGAGGCGTTGCGCCGCGAGGTCCGCCCGTACGGCGTCCGGGTGCTCGTGCTCTGCCCGCCCAACACGCTGACCCCCGGCTTCGACGAGGAGAACCGCCACAAGCCGGCCGAGGTCCTCGCCGCCGAGGAGAGCGTCAAGACGCTGACGCCCGACGAGGTGGCCGAGGCGCTGATGGGCGCGCTCGGTCGGCGGCGCGGCTTCCTCGTCGTACCGGGGCGCGACAGCCGGCTCGCCGCGGTCGCCATCCGGCACCTGCCGGCCGTGGTGGACCGGGCGCTGCGGCGGCCCTGAGCCTCAGCGCCGCTTGCGGTCGTGCACCTCGAGGAACTCGTGGATGTAGGCCCACGTGGTCTCCGGCGCCTTCGTGCCGGTGAGCACGCCGAGGTGGCCGCCGGGGGCGAGGGGGAGCCGGACGTCGGGGGAGCCGGTGACCAGGTCGCCGACATGGTGCGCGGCCGCGGCCGGGACGAGCACGTCGGTCTTGCCGGCGACGTTCATCACCGGGACCTTCACGGTCGCGAGGTCGACGAGCGCGTTGGGGCCCTGCACCTTGCCGGTGGCGAGCTCGTTGCGCAGCGCCATCCGCTGGTAGACCTGCAGCGTCGCCCGCCCGGGGTAGGCCAGCATGTTGTTCATGATGTGGTCGACGGCCTGCACCTGACCGAGGAACTCCCTGTCCTCGCGCCTGTTCCAGAGGGTGCGGGGCTTCTTCAGGTACGTCGGCAGGGCGGTCGCCTTGAACCCGATGCTGACCACCGGCGCGGGCACGGAGCCCGCAGCCTTGAGCGCTGAGCCGACCAGCCGTCCGCGGGTCACCTTCGCCACGGCCTGCACCGGCTTGAGGAGCGGCTGCTTGGACAGGTCGAACGGGCTCGCCACCATTGCGACGGACCGGACCGGCAGGTCCTGGTGGACGGCGACGGTGCCGAGCGAGAGCAGGCCCCCCATGCACCAGCCGACCAGGTGCACGTCGCGCCCGCCGGCGTCCTCGGAGACCTTGCGGATGGCCGGCGGCAGCACGTCGTTGATGAAGTGCTCGATGCCGACCTTGCGGTCCTCGCCCTTGAGCGGCCCGTAGTCGACGAGGTACGTCGGCCGGCCTCGGTCGACGAAGTCCTGGGCCAGCGATAGCCCCTGCCGCAGGTCGAAGCAGGACGCCTGCGAGCCGAGCGGCGGGACCAGCAGCACCGGGATGCCCTTGCTGCGCACGCCCTTCGCCTTGTCGTACCGATGGAGCTCGCGGGTCCGTCCGGTGTCGATGATCTCCGAGGGGGTGCGGGTCAGGTCGGCGATGCCGCCCTTGACCAGGAAGTCCCACAGGTTGACGACGGACTGCTTGCTGGGCGCCTTGGGAGCGGAAGGGGTGGCCACGGGCACAGTGTGGCCCACGTCACCCGGATCCGTCGGGACGTTCCACGGCCCGGTGGTTGAGGTGCGACGAGCGCTAGCGAGGAGCCTCGAAAGCCCCGGGCGACCGGGTGGTCGAGGAGGTTGCGCACCAACGTCGCGAGACGCCGAAAGTGCCAAACCTTCGCGCAATTCTCCGATCTGCGAAGCCTCAGGGGCGGCGGCAGATTATGCGCACCTGCGGGCCGTTTCGCAGGCGAACCATCGGATCCGATAGGTGCTGGGCGGACCTTAGTCGGGGTACAAGCAGATGAAAAGTAAAGAAAAACGCATTGCCATGACGCGGCGTCGCGAGAGGTCGTTTCATCAACGCAGTGGCTCGGGCTCACATCCTCTCCCGTTCAACTCTCTCTTCCGAAGAGGTAACGCCATGCGCCGAACCATCGACCGCCTCCAGGCGGCCCGCCGCGAGGACCGCGGCTTCACGCTCATCGAGCTCCTGATCGTCATCATCATCCTCGGCATCCTCGCCGCGGTCGTCGTCTTCTCCGTCCGGGGCATCTCGGACAACGGCGAGGAGGCGGCGTGCAAGACCGAGATCCGCACGGTTGAGACTGCCGTCGAGGCCGCATACGCCGAGAACGGCAGCTACCCGGGCACTGTCGGAGCCCTCGTGACGCAGGGCTTCCTGCGCGCGGCGCCGGACGGCACCGTGTCCTCGATCACCGGCGCCACCGCCATCACGGCCACGGGTGCCCTGAACCCGGCGCCGGCTGCCTGCTGACGATTCCAGCTCGCAACAGGAGGGCCGTCGCTCTGGCGGCGGCCCTCCTTCGGCATCCGTCCCGGCACGACCAGACCTGAGGGGCTCCACGTGTACCACCACCTGCACCGGATCGGTGATCGCATTGACCAGCTGCTCGGCGCCCTGTGGGAGGTACAGGGCACCGACCTGATGCTAACTGTCGGGATGCCGCCCATGCTCCGCGTCGACGGATCGCTCCGTCCGATCCCGGGCCAGCCGGCGCTCAGCGCCGAGGACACCGATGACCTGCTGGCCGAGGTGCTGACGCCGGAACAGGCGACGGCGTGGAGCGCCCAGCACGAGTACGACTTCTCCTTCTCCTGGCGCGAGCACGCTCGGATCCGCGGCAATGCCTTCACGCAGCGCAACCTGACCGCCGTCGCCCTGCGGATGATCCCGCGCCATGTCCCGACCGTCGACGAGCTCGGCCTTCCGGTGGCGCTGCGCGAGCTCTCCATGCGCCACCAGGGCCTGATCCTGATGACCGGGCCCACCGGCTCCGGCAAGTCGACCACCCTCGCCTCGCTGATCGACCTGATCAACTCGAACCGCGGCTGCCACATCATCACCGTCGAGGACCCGATCGAGTACGTCCACGACCACAAGATGGCGGCGGTCAACCAGCGTGAGGTCGGCACCGACACCGCGAGCTTCCGCGACGCGCTGCGCTCCGTGCTCCGCGAGGACCCCGACGTCCTGCTCGTCGGTGAGATGCGCGACCTGGAGTCGATCCAGTTCGCGCTCACCGTCGCCGAGACCGGCCACCTCGTGTTCGCGACGCTGCACACCAACGACACCGCCCAGTCGCTGGGCCGGATGATCGACGTCTTCCCGGCGGAGCAGCAGGCCCAGATCCGGGTCCAGCTCGCCGCCGCACTGAGCTGCGTCGTCTACCAGCGGCTGATCCCCAAGATCGGTGGCGGGATGACCGCGGCCTACGAGGTGCTCGTCGCCACGCCGGCCGTCCGCAACCTGATCAAGGAGGGCAAGACCCACCAGCTGCGCAACTGCCTGGTGACCGGTGCCCAGGACGGGATGATGACTCTTGAGCAGTCGCTGTCGCGCCTCGTCCAGGACGGCATCGTGACCGAGGAGGAGGCGGCCGCGCGCAGCCTCTACCCGAAGGACATCGAAGCGCGTCCGCGCTACTCGACGGTCCCCGCCGCAATGGGCTCCCGCTGAACGAGGACGGACGATGAGGCTCAAGGGACGCCACAGCAAGGTCGAGGCGCCGATCGCGGCACCCCGAACCGACGAGGACGACGAGCGGCTCGGTCGGATCCTGGTCAGCGCAGGCCGGGTGCAGCCCTACCAGCTCGACGCCGTTCGAGGGCAGGAGGGAGCACTCGCGACGAAGCTCATCGCGAGCGGCGCCATCACCGATGATGCGCTGGCGCGGGCGCTCTCCGAGCACCACCAGGTGCCGTTGGCGGACTTCCGCACCATCACACCGGCTGAGGAAGCCATCGCCTTGCTGACCCGGGAGCAGGCCACCACCCTGCAGGTGCTGCCGGTCGCCGTGGACGACGACGCAGTCACGGTCGCTGTGCTCGACCCGGCTCCGGAGCGGATCGCCGCCGTGGCATCGGTGCTCGAACGACCGGTCCGGGCGGCGGTCGCCACGGCGCGTGACCTCGAGCGGGGCCTTGCCACCTCGTACCGGGCCACCCACGAGGTCGGCGGCCAGATCACGGCCTTCGAGGCGCGCGACGCGCTGCGCAAGGACACCTTCGACCTGGACGGCGTCAACGTCAACGAGGACGCGCCGGTCGTGCGGGTCGTCCAGTCGATCATCACCCAGGCCATGCGCGACCGGGCCTCAGACATCCACGTCGAGCCGACGGGTGAGCGGGTCCGCGTGCGCTACCGGATCGACGGCGCCCTGACCGAGGTGCTCGACCTGCCCGGCTCCATCGGGCCGGCCATCGTCAGCCGCGTCAAGATCCTCGCCGACATGAACATCGTCGAGCGACGCCGGCCGCAGGACGGTCAGATCTCGATGGTCATCGAGGGTCGCGAGGTCGACATCCGGGTCTCGACGACCGCGGTCGTCGGCGGCGAGAAGATCGTCATGCGGGTGCTCGACAAGAGCCGGCCGCTCTTCGAGCTGGAGCAGCTCGGCATGCCGGCCGACACGGCGGAGCGCTACTCCGCGCTGATCCACAACCCGTTCGGCATGGTGATCTGTGCCGGCCCCACCGGTGGTGGCAAGACCACCACGCTCTACGCGTCGCTCGGCGAGCTGAACAGCCCCGAGAAGAACCTGATGACGATCGAGGACCCGGTCGAGTACACCTTCGACTCGATCAACCAGATCCAGATCAACGAGGCGGCCGGCATCACCTTCGCCGGTGGCCTCAAGTCCATCCTGCGCCAGGACCCGGACGTGATCCTCGTCGGCGAGATCCGTGACGTCGACACCGCCCGGATCGCCGTGCAGTCGGCGCTCACCGGTCACTTCGTGCTCTCGTCGCTGCACGCGACCGAGGCGGTCTCGGCCCTCTACCGACTCCTCGACATGGGCATCGAGGCCTTCCTCATCGCCTCGTCGGTGACGGCTGTCGTGGCCCAGCGCCTGGTTCGCCGCAGCTGTACGTCGTGTCTCGAGCCCTACCAGCCGTCGCCCGACGAGCTCGCCTTCCTCCAGCAGTACGGCGGGCAGGAGCCGATCGGCGGCTTCCAGCACGGCACCGGCTGCCACTTCTGCGCCCACACCGGCTACCTCGAGCGGATCGGTGTCTACGAGATGCTCGTGGTGACCGACGAGGTGCGCGAGCTGATCGTCGATCGCGCCCCCCACGACCAGATGCGCAAGCTCGCCCGCAGCCAGGGGATGCGCACCCTGCAGGAGCAGGCGGCACAGCTGGTCACCCACGGCACGACCACGGCCGCCGAGGTCATGCGCTCCATCTACGTGGCAGGAGTCTGAGCATGCCGAAGTTCGCCTATGTCGGAGTGGACCCGCAGGGCCAGAGCGTCAAGGGGACCCAGAAGGCCGCCAACCGCGGCGACGCCGAGGTCGCGCTCTACGAGCAGGAGCTGCGCGACCTGCGGGTGCATGAGAAGACGAGCATCCTGCAGTACGAGATCTCGGGACCGCGGATCAAGCGCGAGCACGTGATGCACCTGTCCCGCCAGATCGCGGCGTTCCTGCGCGCGGGCCTGCCGATCCTGGATGCGGTGCACTCGATCGGTGCCGAGAGCGAGAACTCCTCGGTGCGGCGGATGATGCACGACATCGAGGACGGGCTGCGCACCGGCGAGCGCTTCTCGGACACCCTGGAGCGCTACCCGAGGGTGTTCCCGGAGTTCTACCGCGGCATCGTGCGCTCGGCCGAGCTGACCGGCGAGCTGGACACGGTCCTGTCCCGCCTCGCGGTCTACATCGAGCGCGACCTCGAGGCGCGGCGCAAGATCAAGTCGGCCATGATCTATCCGATCGCCGTCGCGATCATGTCGGTGGCGACGGTGCTCGTGCTCGCGCTCTACGTGCTGCCGAAGTTCGTCGACTTCTTCGACTCGCTGGACGCCGAGCTCCCGCTGCCCACCCGGATGTTGCTCGGATTCACTGGTTTCCTGGGCGACTGGTGGTGGGCGATCCTGATCGGTATCGCCACGGTCTCCCTGCTCTTCTTCATCTCCCAGCGCTTCGAGCGCGGGAAGTACGTCTTCCACGCCTTCCTGCTGAAGGTCCCCGTCCTGGGCGAGACCATCCAGTACGCCCTCGTCGAACGCTTCTGTCGCGTGATGGCCTCGATGGTCAGCGCGGGAGTCAACCTGCCCGAGGCCATCCGGGTCGCGACGGACTCGCTGCGCAACCGGGTCTTCATGAAGCGTCTCAACGGCGTGACGGAGCAGATGCTCGAGGGGCAGGGCATCGCCGGCCCGCTGGCGCGGACGCAACTCTTCCCGGGAACCGCCACTGCCATGTTGCGCGTCGGCGAGGAGACGGGGTCGATGGACACCCAGCTCGAGGTGACGGCGGAGTACTACGAGGACGAGCTCGACTACAAGATCAAGAAGCTCACCGCGCTCTTCGAGCCGATCGTGATCGTGATCATGGGTGGCATCGTCGGCTTCGTCGCGGTCGCCCTGGTGTCTGCGATGTACGGGATCTTCCAACAGGTCGAGCTCTGATGCAGTGGCTCGCGCGCCGGCGTACAGCGTCCACCTCTGATGCGGGTGTGACGCTCATCGAGACGCTCGTCGCGCTGTCGATCCTGGCCATCGCCGGGGTAGCGATCATGGCCGGCCTCCAGCTGGCGGTGAAGAGCTCCGACATCCACCGCAAGCAGTCCACCGGCGGCTCCGCGGTACGCACGTACGCGGAGGCGATCGAGAAGTATCTCGACGCCGATGGCAACTATGTCCCGTGCGCTGGTGCGGGCGCCTATGCGCCGGCGACGGTGGGCTACGCCGTCCCCTCGGGCTACACGGCCTCGGCGTCAGCCGCGCAACCGCTCGACGGCAACGGCTCGGTGATCACGACCGGCTCCTGCCCGTCGAGGGACAAGGGCGTCCAGCGCCTGACCCTCACGGTTGCGAGCTCGGACAGCAGGGCGACAGAGCGCTTGACGATCGTTGTGCGGCGCTCGTGTGGGACGGGGACGGCATGTCCCTGAATGCGGATCGCCGCGACCTGCGCGATGACAGCGGCTTCACCCTGATGGAGCTGATGATGACGGTGACGATCATCGGCTTCGTGATCGCGGGACTCACCGGGATCGTCATCAGCTACTTCAAGACGACCGTGGACACCCAGGCGCGGCTCACCGAGTCGCACGACGTGCAGTTCGTGGCGGCGTACTGGCAGCGGGACGTGGCGAGCATCGGTGTCCGCTCCTTCGACGCCGGCACCAAGACGTTCCCGCTGCAGCAGTCGGTCGACGTGACGCCTGCGTGTGCGCTCCCGTCGGGCACGGTCGTGGCCACCCTCGCGTGGAGCGAGTACACCTCGCTCGACTCGACCGCCACGCCCGCTCGCGTGACGGTGAGCTATGTGGCCCAGGCCGACGGCACCGGCTATGACCTGGTCCGCCGCCGGTGCAGCGGCGCGACCGTTGACTCCACCGTCGAGGTGGCCCACAGCCTCAACGCACTGCCGACCAAGACGTGCGACGTCGCCTGCACCGGCTCCGGCGCCAACGTGCCCTCCGTGGTCAACCTCAACCTGTCCGTGCTGGACCCCGAGGGCAACGGTACGACCGCCTACACCGCCACGCTCTCTGGCGAACGGAGACAGTCATGAACTTCCGCCTGCGGCGCCGCCGCTCCGACGAGGGCGCCATCCTCATCATCGCGATCTTCGTCGTCGCCGTGGTGGCCGTGGTGACGGGCGCCGTGCTGACGCGGGGGGACGGAAGCCTCCGCGCCACCGTCGCGCTGCGCGACGTCGCCCGCTCGTCGTACGCCGCCGACGCCGCCGCGCAGGTGGCGATCAACGGTCTCCGGACCGGCTACAGCGTGGGCTCGGGCAGCAGTGCACAGGTGCCGAAGTGGTACTACACCAATGTCGCGGGCACGGGCTGCTTCGGCTACGACGGCAGCGGCTCCTCGACCACCCCGAAGGACACCCTCGTCCTCGACGGCCTGATCCCCAAGCAGACGGGAGAGACCCAGAGCGCCATGTCGGCAGCCGTGGTCTGCGAACCCGAGGAGGCCACAGGCGCACAGGGATCGGCCGTACCGATCAACAGCAGCAACAAGCCCGGCTACGCGATCGTCGCCCTCGGCGACCGGACGACGAAGACCGGCGGGAACATCTCGGCCTCGCAGACCCTCAACGTCCACGGCGGCGTCTATGCCAACGGCAACATCTCCGGCCCCGTCGCCCTGGACGCCGGCGACGTGAAGGCCACGGGGACCTGTTCGGCGACGACCGTGGTCGCGCCCTCCACCAAACGATGCTCGGACTCGCCCCCCGCTGCGGCCGCGCTGAACGACCCGAACTACAACCACGAACTGGGCTCGACCGTGCCCGCGCTGCAGCAGCCGCCGACGTCCTGCACGGGCGGCGTGGCCGAGTTCGCGCCGGGCTACTACGACAGCGCGCAGGCACTGAACACCGCCATGGGCCTGTGCCGGGTGATGTGGTTCAAGCCGGGCAACTACTACTTCGACTTCCACGACGAGACCTGCGCCAACGTCTGCCCGGACAACCTCTACGCCGGCACCACCAATGTCTGGACGATCCCGCGTGGCACCGACGTCGTCGGGGGGACGCCCACCAACCCGACGACTGGCGCAGTCCTCTCGCGGCCTCCCTCGCCGCTCCCGGCGAACGGCAACGGGCTGATCCCGGGCAACTGCCAGAGCCCGATCACGAACATCAACGCCCAGGGCGTCCAGTTCGTCTTCGGCGGCAACAGCAGGCTGTTCCTGGACGGCAACGGCAGCAGCGGTGCCCGGATGGAGCTCTGTGCGACCTATCACGCCAACCGTCCACCCATCGAGCTCTACGGACTCAAGACCGGCAGCACCCCCACCTCGGCCCAGGCGAACGGACTGCTTCCCAGCGGCAGCGTGACCACGACCCAGCCGCAGGGAACGTGGACGAACGCCACTGCTGCGGCGGTGAGCGCCGACGGCGGCGCCGAGGCGACCTGGACCACCACCGGCAACGGGACCAAGAACGGCACGATCACGGTGCCCGGTTTCACCCCGGTCCAGAATGTCCCGGCCGGCGCCATCCTGACGGGTGCCTCGTTGCGCGTGAAGCACAAGGACGTCGCCAACGCGAGCACGGTGACCGTCCAGGTGACCGGCGCGCCCGCCGCGACGGGCACGTTCAACGTCCCCGTGCGCAACACGACGAGTGGTGTCGACACCGTCAACCTCGCGACCGCGGACCCGACCCAGTTCCAGGCGCTGCAGAAGCAGGTGCACGACTACGGCTACTCCGGCGCGCGGCTGGTGTACGCGGTCAAGGTGACCACCAACGGAAACAACACCGTCACGCTGGACTCCTTGGCGCTCGACCTGACCTACTACGTCCCGGTCCTGCGCGGTGAGCAGGGCACCTGCATCGAGACCGGCACGAGCTGCCCCATCCTCGGCACCGACCCGAGCGGCAACAACAAGATCAACATGTACCTCCAGGGGACCACCTACGTTCCCTACGGCCACATGAGCATCGTGCTCAGCAACTTCAGCGCCGAGGTGGCCAAGTTCGGCGTCGTCACGCGATCGGTGTCGTTCAGCGTCAACACGGGAAACCCGCGCTACACCGGCCCGGTGTTCGAGATCCCTGACGACTCGCCCGGCTTCGGGTTCGAGCGGACACTCGTGCGCCTCAAGGTCTACCTTTGCCCCGGCGTCACGTCCGGGTGCACGCCCGGTGGCGGGGAGCTGGCTTTGGAGTCGCGCGTGGAGCTGTTCGACGAGGGTGGCACCCCAGGACCTCCGAACCGTGAAGTGACCGTGCTGAACTGGAGCCACACCCGCTGACCGAGCAGGACTTCCTCGACATCGCGATCCCGGCGATCGCCGGCCTCCTCGGGCTGGCCATCGGGTCGTTCCTCAACGTCGTCGCGCACCGGGTGCCGGCGGGGGAGTCCGTGGTGCACCCGCCCTCCGCGTGCCCGAAGTGCGGGCACGCCATCCGGACACGGCACAACGTCCCCGTGCTCGGGTGGCTGGTGCTGCGGGGGAAGTGCTTCGACTGCGGTGAACCGATCAGTCCGCGGTACCCGCTCGTCGAGGCGGGGACGGGGGTGGCGTTCGCGCTGGTGGCGCTCCGGCTCGGGGCGGACGAGGCGGGGCTACGGCTGCTGCCGGCGTACCTCGCCTTCGCCGGGATCGGGATCGCGCTCGCGCTGATCGACTTCGACGTGAAGCGGCTGCCGGACGTGATCGTGCTGCCGTCGTACCCGGTCCTGGCGGCGCTGCTGCTGATCGGCGGGGACGGAGACGCGCTGCTGCGGGCGCTGGTCGGCGCCGCGGTCCTGGGGGCGTTCTACTTCATCGTGTGGTTCGTCGCGCCCGGCGGGATGGGGTTCGGGGACGTGAAGCTGGCCGGGCTGGTCGGTGGGATGACCGCGTACCTGACCTGGGGGACCTTCCTCGTCGGCGCGTTCATGGGCTTCCTGCTCGGGGCCGTCGCCGGCGTGCTGCTGATGGTCGGCGGGAAGGCGGGGCGCAAGACGGCGGTGCCGTTCGGGCCGTTCATGATCCTGGGCGCGTGGACGGCGATCCTGGGCGCGGGCGAGCTGGGGAACTACTACCTGGAGCTGATCGGGGTGTGAGGGTGCCGGGGGTCTCGTGACGGTTGCTGCGCAACCTCCTCGACCACCGGCGGTGCTGCGCAACCTCCTCGACCACCGGCGGTGCTGCGCAACCTCCTCGACCACCGGCGGTGCTGCGCAACCTCCTCGACCACCGGCGGTGCTGCGCAACCTCCTCGACCACCGGACTCACAGGAACGCGCGGACCCCGTCCACGGCCGAGGAGATGCGGTCCGCTGCGGACGAGGAGACCTCGCCCTTCTCCTGGCCCTCTGCCAGCTTCCGGGCGATCTCGTCGAGAGGCTTGGCGAGCGTGTCGTCCTCGTCGTCGCCGCCCTTGCCCCCTTTGCCGGGCTTGCCGGGCTTGCCGGGCTTGTCGTCCTCGAGCGCCTTCTGCAGGTCCTCGACGCGCTTGGTGAGGTCGTCGGCGGTCTTGCCCTCGAGCCCGCCCGACCGGGCCTCCTGGGCGACGACGTCGCGGAGGGCGGCGACGGCGTCGGCGAGGGTCGAGGGTTCCGCGGCACCGTCCGTGGTCGCAGGGGGCGCCGTGCCGGGATCGTCCGTCGTCGGAGTCGGCGTCGCGGTCGAGCGCTCGCTGGTGCTCGCCGAAGCGTCCGGCGGCGGGGCGTCGTCGTCCTGCGCGAGGACCGCGATGACCACCACGAGGACGACGACGGCAGCGAGCGCCGCGGCGGCGAGCATGCCGACGGGCAGGCGCCGCCGGGTCGTGGGTGGTGGCGGGGGAGGTGGCGGCAGCACGGCCGTGGTGGACGGGGACGGAGCGGCGTCCGGCAGCACTGCGGTGGCGCCGGGTGAGGGCGGACCACCGCGCTGCAGGGCGGCGACGCCGGCCGCACGTCGTACCGGGTCCTTCGCGAGCAGGTCGTCGACGGCGGCGTCCAGCCAGGCGGGTACGCCGTCGCGCCGGTCGCTCACGCGGGGCGGGGCCTCGTCGAGGTGCTGGCGCAGCACGGCCATCGGGTGCTCGGCCGTGAACGGCGGCTCCCCGGTCAGGAGCGTCATCAGGGTGCAGCCCAGGGCGTAGTGGTCGCTCGCCGGGGTGGCGGCGTCGCCACGGGCCTGCTCGGGGGAGAGGTACGACGCACTCCCGACCACCATGCCCGTGGCCGTCAGCCGGGTGCCGGTCGCCTCGGTCAGGCGGGCGATCCCGAAGTCCACCAGGCGCACCCGTCCCCGCGCGTCGAGGACCAGGTTGCCGGGCTTGACGTCGCGGTGGAGGACTCCCACCCGGTGGGCGGCCTCGAGACCCGTGGCCGCCTGCGCGGCGAGGTCGGCGGCCCGCTCCGGCGCGAGCGGTCCCTCCTCCCGGACCAGCGTCGCCAGCGTCGGGCCGGGCAGCAGCTCCATGACGAGGAAGGCGCGGTCGCCGTCGGTGCCCGCGTCGTAGACGCCCACGACGTGCGGGTGGTTGAGGGACGCGGCCGTGCGTGCCTCCTGCTGGAAGCGCGCCGTCTCGGCGTCGTCGGCTCCGGCGAGCGAGACCACCTTGACCGCGACGTCGCGCTGGAGCGCGGTGTCGCGGGCCTGCCACACCTCGCCGCTCGCACCACGCCCGATCGGGCTCCGCAGCTCGTAACGGCCGGCCAGCAGGTCACCCGGAGACATGGCGCCATGATGCCCGTTCGGCGCCGACGGCCCGCGCACCGGACCAGTGCCGGGCGGGGCTCAGCGCAGCGGGCGGTCGTCGTGGTGGACGACGCGCTCGCGACGCCACGGCGGTGCGACGACCAGGGACAGCACGATGGCGAGCGCACCGGCGACGATCAGGATCGTGCCCAGCAGGTCGTCGTTGACGTAGTCGATGTCGACGGTGATCACGTCCAGGGCGAGGATCAGGCCGAGGACGAGGAGGACGATTCCGAGTCCGATGTACATGCCCGCTCGGTGCCCCGGGGCAGCCACCGCATACCCGTGCGCCGAGAGGGCGTCTCCTGGCGGTTGCTGCGCTACCTCCTCGACACCGGGCGGGCGGGATCAGAGCGTCAGCGCCACCAGCAGCCCGAGCATCAGCAGGATGCCGAGGAAGAGGTGCAGCCCCGACGCCTCGGCGTCGACGGGCCGGCGGCCGGCTGCGCGGCGGCCCGGGGGCTGGGCGAGTGACATGGCGGGCTCCTCAGCGCAGCGGACGGTCGTCGTACTCGTGGACCACGCGGTCGCGTCGCCACGGCGGAGCCATGAAGAGCGACAGCACGATCGCGAGCACGCCGGCGACGATGAGGATCGTGCCGAGCGCGCCGTCATCGACGAACTGCAGGTCCACTGTGATGACGTCCAGGGCGAGGATGAGGCCCAGGACGAGGAGAACGATTCCGAGTCCGATGTACATGGCGCTGTCAGTGCCCGGCGACGACCGGGCCAGACCCATCGGATCGCAGGACGGATGGAGGCGCCGTGCGCGACCTCCGCGATCACCGGGGTGCCGCGGCGGAGCAGCCGCCCCACTCGACGCGGGCTGCTCCGCCGCGGTCGTCCCGGTGCGCCCGGCCCTTCGGGCTCAGCGCTGCGTGAAGCAGACGAGGCAGGTGTGCGGCTCGTGCTGGATGTGGCTGGCGTGCAGGCGGTCCGCCCGGCCGAGCAGCTCGTCGAGGGCTCGCTCGGAGGCGGCGATCTCGAGGATCGTCTCCTCCAGCTCCGCGGGGATCCGCGGACCGGCCGGCGCGGTGGCCGCGCCGAGCGTGACGTCAGTGTCGACGACGGTGGCTTCGAGAGCGCTCATGGGTTCCTCCCTGAACTCCTGACACATGACCGAGACCCTTCTTCACGAGGATCAGGGGTCGCTCACCGCCGTAGCAATGGGTGCGCGTCAGGTCAGGTCGAAGGATTCGGGCGGATGACCCGTCGTGACTACCCACCCGGGACGACCGTCTCGGATCCTCTCCGCGACGACCATCGGATCCGCTACTGCAGCGCCGCGGTCAGCCGCATCACGTTGTCGACGTACTTCGTCCGGCGCGGGCGCTGCTGCCACTCGGGGAGGGCCAGCTCCGTCGACAGGGCCCGGTAGTGGTCCTGCACCTCGCGCAGCCGCTCGACGACGGCGGGGTCGGGGAGCATCAGCGAGATCTCGTAGTTGAGGCCGAACGAGCGCATGTCCATGTTGCTCGAGCCGATCACCGCGACGTCGTCGTCGATCGTGAAGTGCTTCGCGTGGAGGATGAACGGCGCGGGGTAGCGGAAGATCCGGACGCCGGCCTCGAGCAGCGCGCGGTAGTACGACGCCTGTGCGTGGCCGACCATGAACTGGTCGGAGACCTCGCTGACGAAGAGCTCGACCTCGATGCCGCGCTCGGCCGCGGTGGTGACGGCGTAGAGGAGCGACTCGTCGGGCACGAAGTACGGCGAGGTCAGGGAGATCCGCTGGGTCGCGGCGTAGATCAGCGACGTGAACATGCGCAGGTTGTTCTCCGCGACGATGCCCGGGCCGCTGGGGACCACCTGGCAGGGGACGTCGAGCACCTCGTCGGGGCGGACGTCGGGCTGGCCGAAGACGGGCACCAGCTCCACGACCTCGCCCGTCTCGACGTACCAGTCCGAGGCGAAGACGGCGTTGAGGCCGCCGACGACCGGGCCCTCCAGGCGCACCATCAGCTCGACCCACTCGCGGCCCAGCCGGTGGTTCCTCGGATTGTTGTAGCCGGGCTCGGTGAGGTTGAGCGAGCCGGTGAAGCCGACGGTGCCGTCGACGACGAGGATCTTGCGGTGGTTGCGCAGGTCCGGGCGCCGGAACCGCCCCTGCAACGGCTTGATCGGCAGCATCGGGTGCCACTCGATCGACGTGCCCCGCAGCCGCTTCAGCATCCGGCGGTAGCCCTTGAGGCGGCGCGAGCCGAGGTGGTCGAAGAGCAGGCGTACGTCGACGCCGCGGCTCGTCGCGCGCACCAGCGCCTGGAAGAGCGGGTCGGTCACCTCGTCCCACGCGGTGATGTAGAACTCCACGTGCACGTGGCTGCGCGCCCGCTCGACCTCGCGGGCCATCTCCTCGATCACGCCCGCGTAGTCCGGCCACAACTGGACCTCGTTGCCTCCGGTGAGGGGGAGCGCCCCGAGGTGGTGGTTGAGGTCGGCGACCCGCGCTATCGGCGCCGGGAGCACGGTGCTGTCGAAGGACAGCGGCAGCTCGTCGGCACGCTCGCGGATCGCCGCGATCGCCGCCTTCTGGCGGGTGATCCGCCGGTTGCCGAGGCGGGTGCGGCCGAGCAGCAGGAAGATCGAGAACCCGATGATCGGCTCGATCATGATCAGCAGCAGCCAGGCCATTCCCGTCGAGGGCTTCCGGTTGCCCGGGATGATCCCGAGCGCGACGAAGCGCAGCACGATGTCGAGGCCGAGGACGATCCAGCCGAGCGTCGACGTCGGCACGGGGAAATTCATGGATGAACAGTAGGGCGGGCGTTCGTCACAGGCGCACAACCGACGCGTCGGTTGTTGTCGCGTCGGGCCGGTCCGGACGGGGCGCCCGCGTCCCTACGGTGGCGCGACAGCTCGCACGCCACCCTGGAGGAAGCCATGTCCGCACCCGTCGCCATCGTCACCGGATCCGCGAAGGGCATCGGCCTGAGCACGGCCCGCGAGCTCGCCTCCCGGGGCTACCAGCTCGTGGTCTCCGACCTCGACGCCTCGGCCGCCGAGGTCGCGGCGAAGGAGATCGACGGCGCGATCGCCGTACCCTGCGACGTCCGTGACGAGGACCAGGTCCGGGCGCTGGTCGCGGCCACGACCGACCACCACGGGCGCCTCGACCTGATGGTCCCCAACGCCGGCATCGGCATCGTCGCGCCGATCCTCGACACCGACCTCGCCCAGTGGCGCGAGGTCACGTCGGTCAACCTCGACGGCGTCTTCCTCAGCCTGCGCTGGGCGGCGCCCGCCATCATCGCCTCCGGCGGCGGCTCGATCGTCTCCATCGCCTCGGTGAGCGGTACGACCGGCACGCCCCTCATCGCGTCGTACGCCGCTGCCAAGGCCGCGGTCATCAACCTCACCAAGACCGCGGCGATGGAGCTGCGCGACCACGGCGTCCGGGTCAACGCCGTCGCACCGGGCTTCATCGGCACCGACCTGGTCAACGACGCGGCGCCCGAGTTCGAGCGCCTGCTCGGCCTTCCCGAGGGCGGCTTCGGTCCGGTGATCGAGGCCAAGCAGGGGCGCTTCGGCGACCCGGAGGACGTGGCGCGGGCGGTGGCCTTCCTCGCGGACGCGCAGCAGTCGTGGGTGACCGGGTCGATCCTCACCCTCGACGGCGGGATCACGTCGTCGCTGATCTGATCGCGCCGACGGCTCCTCGACCAGCGGTGCGGGTCAGCCGACCGAGCGGCCGATGCCCTGCGCGGCGACCTGGAGCGCGGCGACGAGGCGGGTGCGGTCGCGCTTGAGCGAGGGCACCACGATGCCGAGGGCTCCGATGACCCGGTCGCCTGCGCTGATCGGCACCGCGACGGAGCAGGCGCCCAGCGTCATCTCCTCGACGGTGGTCGCGTAGCCGTCGTGGCGGATCCGCTCCAGCTGCTCACGCATCCGCCCCGGCTGCGTGATCGTGTACGGCGTCACGCGGGCCAGCCGCGCGAGGGCGGCCTCGACGACGTCCTCCGGTGCGTGGGCCAGGAGCACCTTCCCGACACCGGTCGCGTGGAGGGGGAGCCGGGAGCCGACGGTGCTCACGACGGGCACCGACGCGCGACCGGACAACCGCTCCAGGTAGAGCACCTCGGTCCCCTCGCGGACGGCGAGGTGCACCGTAGCGCGGGTGGCGGCGTGCAGGTCGTTCATGAACGGCGCCGCGATCTCGCGCAGCCCCGTCTCGACGGGGGCGAGCAGGCCCGTCTGCCACAGGCGTCGCGCGACGACGTACTCGCCGGTGGGGCGGCGCACCAGCGCGCCGCCGGCCACCAGCTCGCCGACCAGGCGGTGCGCGGTGGGGACGGGCAGGTCGGCGCGCCGGGCGAGCTCGGAGAGGGTGAGCCGGCGGTGCGCGTCGTCGAACGCGAAGAGCAGCGCGAGCGCCCGGGAGACGACGGTCGCGCCGGGGACGGAGGTGTTGCCGGCCATGAGTACCTTTCGCTGAGTGGAATGACTCTATCGCCCGGGGCGCGGCGCGGGCCTAGCGTGTGACCGTGCTCACCACCACGTCCACCAGCACCGCCCCGGCCCTCGTGCCGCAGGAGCAGGTCACGGCCGAGATCACCGAGGCCCACGCCGCGACGCCGCCGGGTGCCGCGCAGCCGCGGATCGACTTCCCGCCGTACCGCAGCTCGGTCCTGCGCCATCCCACCAAGGACCTGCGCCACGCCGACCCGGAGGGCATCGAGCTGGTCGCGCCGGTCTTCGGCCACTCCGACGTCGACCCCGTCGAGGCGGACCTCACGATCCAGCACGGCGGCGACCCGATCGGCGAGCGGATGGTCGTGACCGGGCGCGTGCTCGACGGCGACGGGCGGCCGGTGCGCCACCAGCTCGTGGAGATCTGGCAGGCCAACGCGGGCGGGCGCTACATCCACAAGCGCGACCAGCACCCTGCTGCGATCGACCCGAACTTCACCGGCGTCGGCCGCTGCCTGACCGACGCCGACGGGAACTACCGGTTCACGACGATCAAGCCCGGCCCGTACCCGTGGCGCAACCACCACAACGCCTGGCGGCCCGCGCACATCCACTTCTCGCTGTTCGGCACGGAGTTCACGCAGCGGCTGGTGACGCAGATGTACTTCCCGGGCGACCCGCTCTTCGCGCTCGACCCGATCTACCAGTCGATCACCGAGCAGTCCGCGCGCGACCGGCTCGTCGCGACCTACGACCACGACGTCACCACGCACGAGTGGGCGACCGGCTACCGCTGGGACATCGTCCTCACCGGCACGCACGCGACCCCGCTCGAGGCCACCTTCGACGACCAGGACGGGGAGGACCACCGATGACCGCCACGCTGGAGCCGACGCCCGGCCAGACCGTCGGCCCGTTCTTCCACTACGCCCTGCCGTACGACGGCGGCGCGCACCTGGTCCCGCCCGGCACGCCGGGCGCGGTCCGCCTCCACGGCACCGTGTACGACGGCGCCGGGGTCCCGGTCCCCGACGCGCTCCTCGAGATCCGCCAGGCCGACGCCGCCGGCGCGACCCCGCGGGTCGAGGGCTCCCTCGCCCGCGACGGCCGGTTCACCGGCTGGGGGCGGGCGGCGACCGACGCCGGCGGGCGGTACGCCTTCACGACGGTCGCACCCGGGGGAGTGCGGGGCGGTGCCGCCTTCTTCGCGGTCACCGTCTTCGCCCGCGGCCTGCTCGACCGGCTCTTCACGCGCGCCTACCTGCCGGGGGAGAGCGACGCCTTCCTCGCCGGGCTCGCCCCGGAGGACGCCGCCACGCTGCAGGTGGTCCGCGACGAGGCCGGCGACCTGCGCTTCGACGTCCACCTGCAGGGCGAGCGCGAGACGGTCTTCCTCGCCTACCCGCGGCACCGGGCCTGACATGGCCGGCGTGCTGCGCCCCGGCTCCCACCGGGCCACCGACGTCGCCGACGACGGGGCCGTCGTGGCGGCGATGCTGTGCGTCGAGGTCGCGTGGGCGAAGGCGCTCGTCGCGACCGGCGTCGCGACCGAGGCCGAGGCGGCGAAGGTCGCGGAGGCCGCGGCCGGGCTGGACGTCGACCTCGACGCGCTGGCGGTCGCCGCGGAGGCCGCGGGCAACCCGGTGGTGCCGCTGGTCGGCCTGCTGCGCGAGGCCGCCGGCGACGCGGCCGGTGCCGTGCATCGCGGCCTGACCAGCCAGGACGTCCTCGACAGTGCGCTCGTGCTGCTGGCGCGCGACGCCGTCGTACGGCTGCGGTCGCACCTGGTCGCGACCGGCGACGCGCTCGCGTCGCTCGCCCGGACCCACCGTGACGACGTCGCCGTCGCACGCACCCTCACGCAGTGGGCGGTGCCGACGACCTTCGGCCTCCGGGCCGCGCAGTGGCTGGCCGGCGTCGACGACGCGGTCGCCCGCCTCGACGCGCTCTCCTTCCCGGTCCAGTACGGCGGCGCCGCGGGTACCCGCGCGCTGCTCGCCGAGCTCGCCGGACCCGGCGCGGACGCCGCGGCCCCGGCCCTCGCGGCCGCGCTCGGCCTGGCCGACGCGCTGCCCTGGCACACCCGCCGGGGAGCCGTGACGGCGATCGCCGATGCGCTGGTCGCCGCGACCGACGCGCTCGGTGTGCTCGCCGCCGACGTCCTCCTGCTCGGACGGCCCGAGGTCGCCGAGGTCCGCGAGAGCCTGGCCGAGGGGCGCGGTGGCTCGTCCACGATGCCGCACAAGCAGAACCCCGTCCTGTCCGTGCTCGTCAACGCCGCCGCCCAGCAGGCGCCGGGCCTCGCCGCCCAGCTCCACCTCGCCGCGGCCGGCGCCGTGGACGAGCGGCCGGACGGCGCCTGGCACGCCGAGTGGCCGGCGTTCGCGCGACTGCTCGAGCTCGCCGTCACCGCCGGCAGCCAGGCCGCCGAGCTGGTCGCCGGCCTGCAGGTCGACACCTCAGCCATGGCGGCGCGCGTCGCCGTCGCGACGGACGCCGGTGCCCTCGACGCCCGGGGCGCGACCGGCGAGGCCGGCCGGCTCGTCGACCTCGCGGTCGCGCGGTGGGAGGGCCGTCATGCCTGAGCTCGCCCTCACCCAGCTCGCCGGCGACGACGACGCTCCCCGCGTGCTCGTCGTCGGACCGTCGCTCGGCACCGGTGCCGCCGACCTCTGGCAGTCCTGCGCGGCGTCGCTGCCGGCTGACCTCCAGGTCGTCGGCTGGGACCTGCCCGGCCACGGTGCCTCCCGCCCGACGGCGGCGGCCTTCACGATCGACGACCTCGCCTCCGCCGTGCGCGACGGCGCCTCCCGGGTGGCCGCCGGCCGCCCGGCCGCCTACGCCGGGGTGTCGCTCGGCGGCGCCGTCGGCTTCGCCCTCGCGGCCGACCCGGGCCCGTTCGGCGCCGTCGTCACCCTCGCCTCCGCACGCGTCATCGGTACGCCGGAAGGCTGGCACGACCGGGCCGCCTTCGTCCGCAAGGCCGGCACCTCCGCCATGGTGGCCGGCTCCTCGGAGCGCTGGTTCGCGCCCGGCTTCCTCGACCGCTCGCCGTCCGCCGGCGGTGCGCTGCTGATGGCGCTGCGCGAGGTCGACGACGAGTCCTACGCGCTCGCCTGCGAGGCGCTGGCCCGGTACGACGCCCGCGACCGCGCATCCGTCGTACCCCTGCTCGTGGCGGGTGGGTCCGCCGACACCGTGGTCACGCCCGACCAGGTCGACGTCGTGCTCGACGGCGTCGGCCACCTGCCCCCGATCGAGGACCCGGCCGCGACGGCCGCGCTGGTCCTGAGCCACCTCGAGGAGAACCTGTGAGCGACCCCTACGTCGACCCCCACGACGCCGGCATGCGGGTGCGCCGCGAGGTGCTCGGCGACGCGCACGTCGACCGCGCCGAGGCGGCGAAGACCGCCTTCACCGAGGACTTCCAGGCGCTCATCACCCGCTTCGCGTGGGGGAGTGTGTGGACCCGTCCCGGCCTCGACCGCCGGTCGCGCTCGGTCGCCGTACTGACCGCGATGATCGCGCTCGGCCACTGGGACGAGTTCGCGATGCACGTGCGGGCCGCCCGCACCAACGGGCTCACCGACGACGAGATCGCCGAGGTGATCCTGCAGGCCGGCATCTACTGCGGCGTCCCGGCCGCCAACCACGCCTTCGCCGTCGCGAAGCAGGTCCTCGAAGGACTCGACAGCACAGGGGAGCAGCAGTGAACCGCACGACCACCGAGGTCGCCATCGTCGGCGCCGGCCCCGCCGGCCTGATGCTCGCGCACCTGCTCCAGCGGGCCGGGATCGACTCGGTCGCGATCGACATCCGCACCCGCGAGGAGATCGAGAACACCCACCGCGCCGGGATCCTGGAGCAGGACAGCGTCCGGCTGCTCGTCGATTCGGGCGTCTCCGACCGCGTGCACCGCGACGGCTACCGCCACGACGGGATCGAGCTCGCCTTCGGCGGCGCCGGGCACCGGATCGACTTCCAGGGACTGGTGGGCGCGAGCACCCAGCTCTACCCGCAGACCGACGTCTTCATCGACCTCGCCGACGCCCGGGTCAGGGACGGGGGAGACGTCCGCTTCGGCGTACGCGACGTCTCGGTCGCCGACCTCACCACCGACCGCCCGGTGATGAGGTTCACCGATGCGGAGGGCGTCGCGCACGAGGTCGCGGCGAAGGTCCTCGTCGGCTCGGACGGCTCGCGCAGCATCTGCCGCCATGAGTTCCCGGAGGCGCTGCGCCGGCAGTTCTTCCGCGAGTACCCCTTCGCCTGGTTCGGCATCCTCTGCGAGGCCCCGCCCAGCAGCGAGGAGCTGATCTACAGCCACTCCGACCGCGGGTTCGCGCTGATCAGCCAGCGCACCGAGTCGCTGCAGCGGATGTACTTCCAGTGCGACCCCCGCGAGGACGTCGCCGACTGGTCCGACGACCGGATCTGGGAGGAGCTGCAGTCCCGCGTCGGCGCGAACGGCTACGTGCTCAAGGAGGGCGCGATCACCTCGAGGACGGTGCTGCCCTTCCGCAGCTTCGTCCAGGAGCCGCTGCGCCACGGCAACCTCGTGCTCGCCGGCGACGCCGCGCACACCGTCCCGCCGACCGGCGCCAAGGGCCTCAACCTGGCGCTCGCCGACGTCCGGGTGCTGGCCGAGGAGCTCGAGCGCCACCTGCGCTCCGGCGCCGCGGACGCGCTGGACTCCTACGCCGAGCGGGCGCTGCAGCGGGTGTGGCGGGCCCAGCACTTCTCGTACTGGATGACCACGCTGCTGCACCGCCTGCCCGACGCCAGCGACTTCGACGTACGACGCCAGGTCGGCGAGCTCACGTCGATCGTCTCGTCCACGGCCGGCTCGACGTACCTCGCGGAGGGCTACACCGGCTGGCCGTCCTGACGTCGGGACGGGAACGCGCAGCCTGCGGGCACCCCGAGCCGTCGCAGCACGACCGCCGCCGGGCAGAAGCCGGTGAGACTCGACTGGAGGAGGTTCACGCCGACGAAGGCCGTCAGCAGCAGCCACCACGGGGAGACCAGGGCGGCGAGCGCCGCGCTGAGCAGCACCAGCGAGCCCGCGAGCGCGAGCACCAAGCGGTCGACGTTCATCGCCACCACCGCTTCGGCTTCTCGTGGCCCGGGCACCACTGGTCCGCGGGCACCTGTGCCCTGACCGAGGCGATGTGCTGGCCGCATCCGGCCCAGGTCGTCTTGCTGCAGATCCTGCAGCGCACGGGACGGCACATGGCTCAGGCCTCCTCGGTCTCGGCCAGCGCGTCGGCGAAGGAGCAGAAGGCGTCGTACGCACGGGCGCCGTGGATGGTCGCGGGTCCGCCGTGCATCAGGAAGGTGACGCCGATGGCCTCGGCGGCCTCCTGCTTGGTCGCACCCGCGCGGGCCGCTGCCTGCGCGTGGGAGGCGATGCAGCCGTCGCAGCCCTCGACGACGCCGATGGCGAGGGCGATCAGCTCCTTGGTGCGCTTGTCGAGGGCGCCGTCGGCGAAGGCCGCATGGGAGAGTGCGCCGAAGCCGGAGTAGACGTCGGGGATGGCCCGGCGCAGCTGGCGGTGCAGGGGCGAGAGCTCGTCGAGCAGTGGCTTGCCGTGGGGCGAGGTGTGGTCGGTCATGTCGGGTTTCCTCTCGGGTGCGTGGTGCGGTTCAGTCGTGGGCGAAGGTGATGGCGGGCAGGATCCGGCGCAGCCACACCGGCGTCGCCCAGGCGGCGCGGCCGGAGACGCGCAGCAGGACGGGCAGCAGGACCAGGCGGACGAGGAAGGCGTCGAGCAGGACGGCGACCCCGAGGATCACGCCCATCTCCTTGGGAGGCAGTGGGCCGGACAGGGCGAAGGTGAAGAACACCGCGACCATGACGCCGCCGGCGGCGAAGATCACCCGGCCGGAGTGGGCCACGGCGCCGACCATGGCCTCGCGCGGGTCGCCCGACTTCTCCCAGTGCTCCTTCGCCGAGGCGAGCAGGAAGACCGTGTAGTCCATCGCGATGGCGAAGATCATCGCGAAGAAGAACACCGGCGCCCAGGCGTCGAGGAAGCCCTGTGACTCGAAGCCGAGCAGGCCCGCGCCGTGGCCCTCCTGGAAGACCAGGCGGGCGACACCGAAGGCGGCGGCGGTGGACAGCAGGCTCGCGAGCGTGCCGAGCAGGGAGATCAACGGTGCCTGCAGGGCGACGAGCAGCAGCAGGAAGCCGAGGAGCAGGACCACGCCGATGACCACCGGCGTCGAGCGGTGCAGTTGGTCGGTGAGGTCGATGTTCTCGACGGCGGCGCCGCCGACCAGCGCCGAGTCGGGGAGCTCGGCCCGGAGCCGGTCGACCGTGTCCGGGAGCGCCGGGTCGGAGGGGTCCACCGTCGGCATCGCCTGGACGAGCACCCGGTCGGTGCCGTCGGTGGCCGGCATGGCGGGCAGCACGGCGGCGATGCCCGGGTCCGCGGCCAGGGCGGCGCTCGTGGCGTCGGCGTCGATACCGTCCGCGACGACCTGCAGCATGCCGGGCGCGCCCGGTCCGAAGGCGTCCTTGACCTGCTCGTAGCCGAGCCGGGCACTGGCGTCCTCGGGCAGCACCTTGATCGAGGGCATGCCCGTCTTCAGGCCGAGGACGGGAGCGGCCAGGACCAGGAGCACCAGGGTGGAGCCGATGCCCCACACCGCCGGCCGCCGCCACAGGTGCTCACCCCACCGGGCGAACACGGGGGAGCGGTGCTCGCCCACCTTCACCCACGGCAGGGCCAGCCGGTTGATCCGCCCGTCGAGCTTGAACAGCACCAGCGGCAGCAGGGTGAGCGTCGCGGCCAGCACGAAGACGACCGAGATCATGATGCCGCCGGCCATCGAGCGGAACGACGGCGAGGGCACGAGCATCACGGCGGACAGTGACACCAGCACGGTGGCGCCGGACAGCAGGACCGCCTTGCCGGCCGTGTCCATGGTCTCGGCGATCGCCTGGCGTGGCGAGCCGTGCTGGCCGAGCCGGGCCGCCCGGTAGCGGACGACGAGGAAGAGTGCATAGTCGATGCCGAGTGCCAGGGCGAACATCATCGCGAAGTTCATCGCCCAGATGGAGACGGGCACGACCTCGTTGATGAGGACCAGCGAGCCGGCGGAGGCCACCAGCCCGGCCAGGGTCAGCAGCAGCGGAAGCCCGGCTGCGACGAGGGCGCCGAAGGCGAGCACGAGGATCGCCAGGGTGACCGGCCAGGAGAACATCTCCGAGGTCAGCATCGCGTCGAGGTTCGCCTCGTTGAAGTCGGACCACAGCAGCGACGAGCCGGTGGGATTGACCTCGACGCCGCCGGTCGAGAGGCCCTGGAGCTCCTCCTTCAGGTCGGTGGCGACCCGGACCATCTCGTTGGTGTCGACGCCCGCACCCGCGAGCACGACGGCGGTGCGGCCGTCGGGGGAGAGGCTGGCGCCGGGCACGGGGGCGATGACCTCGGCCAGGCGCGGCTCGTCCTCGAGGATGCGCGTCACCTCGGCCACGACCCGGGCGCCGGTGCCGGACTCGAGCGATCCGTCGGTCGCGTGCACGACGACCTGGATCGCGTGGCTGGCGTTGCCGCCGAAGTGCTCCTGCGCGAGGTCGCGCACGGTCACGGACTCCGAGCCGTCGGCCTGCCAGCCGGCGCCGGAGAGGCTCTTCTCCACGGACGGGGCGAAGACGCCCAGCCCGATCACGATCGCGATCCAGACGAGGCCGACGCCTCCCCGGTGCTCGGTCACCCAGACCCCGAGCCGCCCGAGGGGGCCGGGCCGCCAGGTGTGCGAGGCCGCCTCCGGTGCGGCCGATGTCGTCTGCGCCACGGTGGCGCCTCCTTTCGAGTTATCCCCCCGGGGGGTTAGGATCAGGACAGTAGCAGATCCCCCCGGGGGGATAGTGAATCGACAGGAGAACCCGATGGACAGCACCGACTTCACGCTGGGAGCCACCCTCGATGCGTCGTACGACGAGACGGTGGCGCGCGTGCGCGCCCTGCTCGCCGACGCCGGCTTCGGCGTACTGACGGAGATCGACATCCGCGCCACGCTCCACGCCAAGCTCGGCGTGGAGGTGCCCGCCCAGGTGGTCCTCGGCGCCTGCCGGCCCGAGCTGGCCCACCGTGCCCTGCAGGTCGAGCCGCGCGTGGCGGCGCTGATGCCGTGCAATGTCGTCGTCGCCGACACAGGGGAGGGGCGCACCCGCGTCGATGTCATGGACCCTGCGCTGATCGCCTCACTGGCGCCCGACCCCCGGCTCGCCGGGGTGGCCGCCGAGGGTCGTGCCCGGCTGACCAGGATGATGGAGGCACTGACCGCGACTGCAGCACCTGACGGGAGCAACCGATGAAGCTGGAGCCTGAGGAGATCAAGGCGATCATCACCCGCCTCAAGCGGGCCAACGGCCACCTGGCGTCGGTGATCCGGATGCTCGAGGAGGGCGCGGAGTGCGAGGACGCACTGATGCAGCTCGCCGCCGTCAACAAGGCGGTCGGGCGCGGCGGCTACGCGCTGGTCGCCACCGGCCTGCAGAAGTGCCTGGTCGAGGGCGGCCCGGACAGCGTCGACGCGAAGAAGATGGAGAAGCTCTTCCTCGCGCTGGCCTGATCTTCGCCGTTCACCTACCGAATTCGTCGTGGATCAGGCGATCTCACGACAATTTCGGTAGGTGAACCGCACCACCCGGGTCAGGCGAGGACCTCGCGCACGGACGCGGTGGCCCAGGCGTTCCAGAGCGACGTGCGGCGCAGGAGGTAGTGCCCGACGGCGCCCATGTCGGTGAACTCCGCGTCGGCGACGGCGCTCGCCCGCTCGACGTACTTCCTCGTCGCGCGGGCGGAGGTGATCCGGTCCCGGCGGCCGTGGGCGGCGCGCAGGACCTTGCCGGCCAGTGGCTCGACCGGGTCGCTGGGCGGCAGCCACGGGGCGAGCGCGACGACGCCGCGCACGGACGGGTGGTCCGCGACGGCGACGCCGGTGCGGGCGCCCATCGAGTGGCCGACGACCGCGACGGGCAGGCCGTGCTCGGCGGCGAGGGCATCCAGCGCCCACCGCGCGTCCGGGACGGGCGAGGGGAGTGCGCCGGCGGCGGCGTTCCAGCCCTTGACCCGGTAGCGCAGCAGCACCACGCCGATGCCGTCGCCGTTCAGCGGGCCGGCGAGGTGGCGGGCCAGCGCGCGGCCGCGGCGCCACGACAGGCTGCGGCCGTCGACCGGCATGGTGCCGTGCTCGGCACCGCCGTGCAGGACCAGCGCGATCGCGCGTGGCGAGGCGGGAAGGTGCTCGTCGGTGAACGTCGGGGAGGTGGTCACGGCATCCATCTCCCCGTCTTCGGAGCCGGCCGGGCGGCCGGATTGCTCAGCCATGCTGGCGCAGCAGGTGGTAGGCCTCGAGCGTCTCCGCGCGCTGCTCGGCGTGGTCGACGATCGGCTCCGGGTAGTCGCCCCGCGTCGGGTCCTCCAGCTCGGGGACCCACCGGCGCACGTACGCCCCGTCGGGGTCGAACTTCTTGGCCTGTGAGGTCGGGTTGAAGATCCGGAAGTACGGCGCCGCGTCGGTCCCGCACCCGGCGACCCACTGCCAGTTGTGCTGGTTGCTCGCGAGGTCCCCGTCGACGAGGTGGCGCATGAAGTGCCGCGCGCCGTGGGTCCACTCGACGTGGAGGTCCTTGACCAGGAAGGACGCCACGACCATCCGCACCCGGTTGTGCATCCAGCCCTCGGCGAGCAGCTGGCGCATCCCGGCGTCGACGATCGGGTAGCCGGTGCGGCCCTCCGCCCACGCGGCCAGCCGCTCCCGCAGCGCGCGGCCGGTCACGTAGGGCAGCCCCTTCAGCTCGGGCTTGAAGTACTCGCGCGCGGAGTCCGGCCACGCGTGCAGCACGTGCGCGTGGAACTCCCGCCACGCCAGCTCCTTGCGGAAGACCGCCTCGTGGTGGTTGCGGGCGTCGAGGTCCGCCAGCAGGGTGCGCGGGTGGATCGCGCCCCAGCGCAGGTAGGTGGACAGGCGCGAGGTCTCGTCGAGGTCGGGGCGGTCGCGGACGTCGTCGTACGGCGTCCCGCGGAACTCCTCCCAGCGGGCGAGGGCGGCGGCCTCCCCGGCCTCGGGCAGCTGGACATCGCCCAGGTCGGGTGCCTCGGGCAGGCCGTCCGAGGGGGCTCCGACCCAGTCGACGGCGGCCGGGTCGGACTCCGCCGGCGCCCGCCAACGGTGGTCGACCCACGCCTTGTGGAAGGGCGTGAAGACCTTGTAGGGCTGGCCTGCTCCGGTGGAGAGGCGGCCCGGGGCGACCGCGTACGGCGACCCGGTGCGCACGAGCGGCACGTCACCGAGGGCGTCCTCGACGCGGGCGTCCCGCGCGGCGCCGTACGGGCCGAAGTCGGCGCTCACGTGCACGGCCGCGGCGCCGGTCTCGGCGACCAGCGCGGACAGCACCTCCTCGGGCCGGCCGCTGCGCACCACCAGCCCCGGGCCGTGCGCACGCAGGTCGCGGTCGAGGGCCTCCAGCGACCGGGCGAGGAACGCCCGGCGCGCGGGGCCGGAGGGGGCCAGGAGCGCGTCGTCGAGGACGAAGACCGGCAGCACCGGGCCGTCGGCGGCCGCGGCGAGCAGGGCGGGGTGGTCGCCCAGACGCAGGTCCCGGCGGAACCACAGGATGCTCGGGGTCACCCGGCCATGCTGGCAGACGGGCGGGAAGACGGGTCTCGTGACGGTCGCTGCGCGACCTCCTCGACCACCGGAGACCCCGGTCAGCGCAGACCGAGGTCCTTCAACGCGAGCTGGGCCGCCCGGTAGCCGGCCATGCCGTGCGCGCCCGGTCCAGGCGGCGCCGCCGCCGAGCAGAGGTAGACCCCACGGGCGCCGGTCCGGTAGGGGTTGCGGCCCGGCCGCGGTCCGAGCACCAGCGACGCCGGCGACTTGGCGCCGGTGAGGATGTCGCCACCGACCCAGTTCTCGTTGGCCGAGGCGAAGTCGGCCGGTCGGGTCACGTGGGTGCCCACGACCCGGTCGCGGAAGCCCGGCGCGAAGCGCTCGACCTGGGCGATGATCGCCTCGGTGGCGTCGCCGTCGTAGCCGGCCGGCACGTGGGCGTAGGCGTAGACCGGGTGCACGTCGCCCCGTGAGCGGGACGGGTCGGCGACGTACTGCTGGCCGAGCAGGACGAACGGCCGCTCCGGCATCCGCCCGGTGGCGACGGCCTTCTCGCCGGCGATGATCTCGGCCGGTCCGCCCGCGAGGTGGAGCGTGCCGGCGCCGGCGAGCTCGGCGTCGCGCCACGGGATGCCCTGCTCGACGGCGAAGTCGACCTTGAAGGCGGCCGGTCCGTAGCGGTAGCGGCGGTAGGCGCGCCTGCTCCCGGAGGGCAGCTGGTCGTCGTACAGGCCCAGCGCGGCGGTCGGCGAGAGGTTCAGCAGCACGGCGTCGGCGGCCGGGAGCTGGCTCGCGGAGGTGACCCGCACGCCGGTCTCGATCTTGCCGCCGAGGTCGACGAGCGCCTTCGCCATCGCGTCCGTGAGCGCCTGGGTGCCGCCGACCACGACCGGCCAGCCGTCGTGGTGGCCGGCCGTCAGGATGCCCATGCCGATGGCCGAGGAGAGCACCTCGGTGAGCGGGCGCATCGCGTGGGCCGTCGTACCGAGGAAGAGGGCGCGGGCCTGCTCGGTGCGGAAGAAGCGGGCCAGCAGGGCCGCCGGGAGCATCGTCGGGGCGCCGAAGCGGCCCATCAGCAGCGGGTGCCGGGGGAGGTGGACGACCGGCCCGAGGATGTCGCCGGCGAGCCGCTCCCAGGCTCGGGAGGGAGCGCCGAAGAGCATCCGCCAGCGGCGCGCGTCGGCCCCCAGGCCGGCCGCCGTCGCGTCCACGGAGCGGCGCAGCAGCGCCGGGGCGGCATCGTCGAGCGGGTGGGCCGCGTCGATCTCCGGCCAGGCCCACTGCAGGCCGTAGCGGTCCAGCCCGGCGAGCGCGGGCGACTGCACCGCCATCGGGTGGAAGGCGGCGCAGTGGTCGACGAGGATCCCCTCGCCGAACGGCTGCACGGTCCGGGTGCCGCCGCCGATGTCGTCCCGCGCCTCGAGCACGGTGACCTGCACGCCGGCCTTCGCGAGGGTCAGCGCGGCCGCCAGGCCGTTGGGCCCGCTGCCGACCACGAGTGCGTCCGTCATGGGTACGACGGTAGGCCCAACAGCCGCGTCCCTCCCATGTCACGGCGTGCGGACTTGGCGCGCGGCCTTTGGTCTCCGCGCACAACACCGGAGATCGCCAGGTCCTCCCCGCGCCGGCGGGGAGGACCTGGTGGGGGGACCCGGGCTGCTGGTGTCAGTGCGTGGGGATCAGCAGGGCCCGGCCGAGCCAGTGGCACGCGGTGAGCGCGAGCTCGATCGCCTGTCGGTCGGAGCTGACCGGCCAGCCCATCGCCTTCTCGGCGGACGCGATCCGGTACTTCACCGAGTTCTTGTGCATCAACATCGCCTCGGCGGTGGCGGTGTAGCTGCTGTCGTGCTGGAAGAACAAGAGCAGCGTGTGCCGCAGCCGCTCGTGCTGCTCGTCGTCGAGGGCCAGGTCGCCGAGCGTCTCCTGCACCCAGGTGCGGGCGGTGTCGAGGTCGTTGGCGAGCAGGGCGGCGACCTTGAGGCCGGGCTCGTCGAAGGTCGTGACCGAGCGCTGCGGGTCGTCGCCGACCATCGCCACCTGCTGGGCGTGCAACGCCTCCCGGTGGGTACGACGGAAGCCCTCCACCCCCGACGCGAGCCGGCCGAGCGCCAGGTTGGGCGCCGGCGGTCCACCGGCCTTGGCCAGGAGGGACTGGATCCCGCCGACGTCGAGCTCGACCTCGTCGCGGACCGAGATCCAGATCCACGCCGTCGCGCGGTCGCGCGGGATCACCAGCGGCGTACGCGAAGAGCCGAGGAACTCCGCGATCGACGTCGCGGCGCGGGTGAAGCGGGAGAGCTGGTCCTGCTGGGTGCCGGTCTCGTCGACCCACAGCACGCCGCCGAGGTGCGGCACCCGCAGGCGGTAGCCCAGCGTGGTCTCGGCGGCGTCGATGTCGATCGGGGCGCCGGCGATGAGCTCCTCGACCCGGCCGACCCGGGCGCTGTTGCGCTCGGCCAGCCAGCGCTCGCGCTCGCCCTCGTAGACCGTGACCACGCCCTGCGAGATCCAGTCGATGTAGTCGAAGGTGACCTTCACGATCCGCTCGTAGGCCTCCGAGCGCACCTCGACCGGCGCCTCGAGCCGGTCGCACTCGGCGAAGGTCATCTCCAGCAGGTGCTGCTGGCCGAGCCGGTAGGCGCGCACCAAGGCGCTCATCGGCACCCCGCGCTGGGCGAGCCGCCGCGCGTACTCGTAGGCCGCCGACGGCGGCTCGATCTTGTCGAGCGTGATGTCGTGGCGCAGCGAGTAGAGGATGTTCTCGATGTTGCCCTCGATGCTGGCGTAGAGCAGCTCGAAGATCGCGCCGTCCTCGTCGAGCTCCTCGATGCGGTTCGAGAGGCGGTCGCGCATGCTGCTGGCCAGCTCGGTGATCCGGGCCTGGAGCGCCGTCGCGACGGTGGTCACCAGCACGTCGGCGGAGAGTGGAGGGGGAGCGTCTGCCACGTCTCGCAGTGTCCCAGACCGAGCGTGACGCGCGTCACTGTGCTCGCGCCACGACTGCGGGCCCGCGCTTTGGTCGCGGCGACCAAAGGTCTGCTGCGGGGAACGGGTCACGCCGACACCTGCTCGCGCAGCAGGCCCTTCACCAGCTTGCCGACCGAGTTCTTCGGCAGCTCCGTGCGCACGTGCACCTCCTGGGGGACCTTGTAGCGCGCCAGCGTGGCCGCGCAGTGCTCGCGCAGCTCCTCCGGCGTCGCGACGCGACCGGGCCGGGTGGCGACGTACGCGACCGGGACCTCGCCGAGCACGGGGTCCGGCTTGCCGATGACGGCCGCCTCGAGGACCGCGGGGTGCAGGTAGAGGCACTCCTCGATCTCCTTGGGGTAGATGTTCTCCCCGCCGCGGATGATCATGTCCTTGATCCGGTCGACGATGCGCAGGTAGCCGTCCCGGTCGATGATCCCCACGTCGCCCGTGTGCAGCCAGCCGTCGCGGAGCACCTGGGCCGTCTCCTGCGGCTTTCCGAGATAGCCCCGCATCACGTTGGCGCCGCGGATCACCACCTCGCCGCGCTGCCCGGCCGGCTGTGGGACGCCCTGGGCCGAGACGACGGCGACCTCCTGGCCCGGGAGCGCGACGCCCACGGTGCCCGGCTTGCGCAGTCCGTCGACCGGGTTGATCGTCGACGCCACGCTGCCCTCCGAGAGCCCGTAGCCCTCGACGACGGGCACCCCGAAGCGCCGCTCGAAGCGGGTGATCAGCTCGGCCGGCATCGGCGCCGCGCCGCAGACCAGGAAGCGCAGCGAGGAGGTGTCGACCCTGCGCTCGGTCCGCGCCTCGAGCACGGCGTAGATGGTCGGCACCGCCGAGAAGTACGTCGGCCGGGCGGCCTCGACGTCGTCCCAGAAGGTGTCGGGGGAGAACCGCCGCGCGACGACGACGTCACCGCCGGCCCGCAACGGGGCGAGGGTGCCGGCGACCAGGCCGTTGCAGTGGAACAGCGGGAGGACCAGCAGGCTGCGGTCGTCGGCGGTCAACCCGAAGTGCTCGACGAGCGAGGCGCTCATCGCGTCGAGGTTGTCGTGGTCGAGCAGCACGCCCTTCGGCTTGCCGGTCGTGCCGCTGGTGTAGATCACGAGCGCGAAGTCGTCGCCGAGGGCGGACGGCTCCTCGACGCCGTCCCCGGCGCCGGCGGGTGCGGGGGACACGGGCGGGTCCCCGGGGGCGGGGAGGACGAGGTCAGCGTCCACCCACGCGATCCCCAGGGACTCCGCCAGTGCCCGGGCCCGCTGGTCGCCGACGATCACCGCGGACGCCGAGTCCTCGAGCTGGTAGCGCACCTCGTCGTCGGTCAGCGCGGTGTTGACCGGGTTGAGGGCGGAGCCGCGGAACCACGCGGCGAACATCGTGGCGATGATCTCCGCGCAGTTCGGCAGCAGCACGGCGACGGTGTCGCCGGGCGCCACGCCCAGCGCCGTGAAGCGCTGGGCGAGGCGTCGTACGGCGGTCGCGAAGCCGGCGTTGTCCCAGGCCCGGTCACCGTCCTGCAGGCACGACCCGGTGGGGTCCTGCGCGGCTCGCTGGAACGGGATCGCCGCCAGCGGGCTGGTCGTGGTGACGCCCATGGGTCAGGCCGTCGCCGTCGGGCTGGCCGCGCCGAGGGCGTGCGCCGGGTGGTGCTGCGGGTGGCGCCAGGTGACGTCCGTCGGGACCGGGCCGTTCGGCAGCCACGGCTGCTCCTTGACGCAGTCGGTGACCAGCCAGCTGCCGCGCTCGACGATGCCCAGGGCGGCGTCCATCACGAAGTACTCCTGCGTCGGCTTGTGGATGGGCTGCGACTCGACCCAGACCACGACGAACTCGCCGGGGGCGAAGCCGACCCGCTTCTGGATGGCCTCGATCAGCTGGTCGTCGTGCAGGTGGCCGTCGCCGAAGTTCCACCCGATCACCTTGTTGCAGCAGAACTCGGCCTCGCGCAGGGAGTAGCCCTCGTACTCGTCGCCCAGGTAGTTCTGCAGCACCGAGAACAGGCCGCGCCCCTGGCTGTGCATCGAGCGCCAGCTCAGCGTCATCTGCATCGTCATCTCGGCGGCCGCCGGGTCGAAGCCCATGCCGTCGACCAGCTGGTCGATCTGGTTGAGCGCGCCGCCGGGGATCTGGTTGAGCTTCGCCTCCGCGCCCGGGGCGAAGGCCCAGGTGGCCGAGGCCCAGTTGCCGGCGTACTGCCGCATCGAGGGGAGGAAGGACACCAGGTCGGGACGCAGGTTGCCGAGCACCGGGAAGAAGACCAGCGCGGCCACGAAGACCGGCAGCATCCAGCCCTCGCTGAAGTCGGTCACGGCGTAGCCGTCACCGGCGAAGTGCCCGGCGAACAGGAAGATCGTGATGAACGAGAAGTTGATGTTCCACTCCAGCGGCACCGCCAGGGGGAACGTCTGGGTGATGAAGAGGTGGAAGAGGACCATCGACCCCACGGCCAGCAGCGTGATCGTCCAGTTGGTGCTCAGCAGCAGGACCAGCGGTACGGCGAGCTCGGCGGTCGTGCCGAGCACGTGCGCCATGAACCAGGCGAGCCGCGACGGCAGCAGGTCCTCGGGCAGCGACCGGTAGTGCGCACGCTTGAGGGCCTTCGGCACGAACGGCGCGTTCGACACCATCGGCGGGATCACGTTGAGGAAGTGGTGGTTCATCTTGGACACGGCCGCGCCGACCCAGATCGTGACGATGATCAGCTTGGCCGCGACGATGAAGTCGACGAACGTGAGCACCTCGCCGGCGAGCGCGGAGATCAGCAGGATCGGCAGGTACTGCTCGCCGCGCGAGGCGAGGAAGAGGATCTTGTCGCGCAGGCCGCAGAGCACGAGCAGGCCGGCGGAGAGCGCCATCAGCGCCGGGTCGACCATGTCGACGCCGAAGCCCTCGAGGGTCGTCCCGCCCGACGACGCGGCGAGGAGGAAGCTCGCGAGGGTGGCGAGGTAGAGCGCCACGTCGAAGACGCTGCGGTTGTCGCCGGCGGTGAACGGGACCTTGCCCGGCCACGGGGGGAGCCGGATGGTGTTCGGTCGCGCCCAGTAGGCGATGCCACCGGTCATCGGCTTGAAGTGCGCCGCGAGCGGACCCCACGTGCCACCGATGCCGAACAGCTCGAGGAAGAGCGTCCAGAGCACGAACTTCTGGTAGATGATCGGCTGGTCCCACCACTGGCTGACCTCGAGCGGGCCGCCCACGTCGGAGGTGAGGGTCGCCAGCGCGACGCCGCCGCCGATGTAGAGGACGAGCAGCTTCACGATGTAGATGGTGTGCACCATCTTCTGGGTGCCGAAGCCGTTCTCGGCCCAGAACGTCGCCAGGAACCTGATCCGTTCCTGGCGGGGGCGGGTGAGGAACTCCGCAGGGTCGACCTGCGGCACGGTGGGGGTGAGGAAGGGCATGGGTCTGGCTCCTTGGTGCGGGAAGGACCGCTCGGCGATCCGCCCCGAAGGTAGGCGCGATGTGACCTGCGTCATCACGGCCGCGACGACCGAACTTGCCTCCCGTTCTTCGTCCCCGACGGCCAACGACCGGGGCCCGCTACGGTGGCGGCATGCGGACCCCCGAGTACTCCGACGACCAGCTGGCGGCCGGTGTCGCCGCTGCTGCCGCCGCACTGGGCGAGCCGCTGACCGCTGCGGCGTACGACGCCTGGCAGCGCGACCAGGAGGCGGCCTCCCCGGCGCTGCTGATCCGCCGGTTCGGCTCGTGGAACGAGGCCTGCGCCCGCGCCGGCGTGGCCACCAACAAGACCCGCTCGACCTCGCGGAGGTGGAGCGACGAGGACGTCGTCGCGATCGTGGCGGCGTACCTGGGCTCACCGGGGGCGACGGGCTCGTTCGCCGACTACTCGGAGTGGGCGAAGGCGCAGGACGACGCCCCGAGCGGGGCGACGCTGCGGCAGCGCTTCCCGTGGGCCGAGGTCAAGAAGCGGGCAACGGCCGGCACCTGAGCGGGCGTCCGTCACAATGACAGCATGACTGTCATTCCCGCGGACCGCCTCGCCGAGCTCGAGCCCGCCTGCGCGCTCGCGGACGCACTGGCGTTCTTCGACAGCCTCCCGGCCGTCCGTGCCGAGGAGGTCACCGGCCGCTGGCACGGGCGCGAGCTCGCCACCGGGCACCCGATGGACGGGCTGCTGGAGGCGTCCGGGTGGTACGGCAAGCAGTTCGACTCCGTGGACGAGGTGCACCCGCTGCTCTTTCGGACGCCGGCCGGGAAGATCGTGTCCGTCGACCCGCGACGGATCCCCTTCGGGATCGTCGACCGGATCCCCGAGGGTGTGGTCGCCCGCGGCCGCGCGGTCATGGGCGCGGCGCTCCCGGCGCTGCGCACGAAGAAGCCCCGGGCCCGGCTGCGCAACGTGGAGTACCGCGGCGTGGTCACCGCCGGGATGAGCTACGACCACCTGCCGATCATCGACCTCTTCCGCCGGGTCGACGCCGACACCCTGCTGGGCTGCATGGACCTGCGCGACGCCCCGCCGTACTTTTTCGTCCTGGTCCGGGACTGATCCGGCAGCCGCCGGTGGTCTCGTGACGGTTGCTGCGCAGCCTCCTCGACCACCGGGCAGGTTCAGGCGGCAGGGTCAGGCGGGCGGGTACGGCGCCGCCTTGAGCAGCGCCGCCAGGTGGGCCGCGTTGCCGGCGAGCGTCGCGGTGGTGGCCGCGGTCTTCTCGGGCTCGGGGTCGAGGTCCTGGTAGTCGGTCGACTGCATCGCCTCGCCGACCCAGTAGGTCACGCCGTTCGCCGGGATCGTGAAGCCGACGTCCGAGAGCGCCTGGTAGACCTCGGCGCTGACGTGGTGGGCGCCGTCCTCGTTGCCGACGACCGCCACGGCCGCGACCTTGCCGGAGGTCAGCATCCGGCCCTCGTCGTCCTCCTCGCTGAGCTCGGCGTCGAGCCGCTCCAGCACCATCTTGCACACCGACGAGGGCTGGCCCATCCAGATCGGCGTGGCGATGACGAGGATGTCGGCGGCGAGCACCTGGCGGCGGATGTCCGGCCACGCGTCGCCGTCGCCCTCGTCGGTGCTGACCCCGAACGCGACCGGGTGGTCCACCACGCGCACCAGGTCGCCGTCGACCCCGTGCCTGCGCAGGGCCTCGAGCACGCGCCGCCCCAGCAGGTCGGAGCTGGACTCGGACGGTGACCTGCGCAGCGTGCAGCACAGGACGAGGGCACGCAGGGAATCTGTGGGTGGGGTGTCGTCGACCATGCGCGGGGCGGTACCCGGCGCGGGGCCGGGCACCCGGGCGCCCGGGGCAGAGGTCCCGGGTCCGTGATCCGGATGGGTGTCGCATCGTGTCCGAGAGGCCGCTCCGCCGGGCCGTCCCCGCTGCCTACGCTCGCCGCGACGCGCACTGATCGGGGGAGGGAGCTCGGGTGGCGTACACACCGCGGGCCTGGACCCGCACCGCGATCCCGTCGTCCGCGACGCTGCACTGCCTGCGCCGGTTCACCGCCGGCTACACGCCGGCGCTCCACCGCCAGGTCGTCGCCGCCGGCGGGTTCACGGCGTGGTTCGAGAAGCAGCTGACGTCGCAGTACGCCGACACCTGGTACACCACCTCGGCGACGTGGTGGACCTCGATCAACGCCTCGGCGGAGACGCTCTGGCAACGACAGGTCGACGGCATCGAGGAGCTGTGGCTGGCCGACGCCAACTACGAGCGCTGGGCGCTGGTGCGCCGCCTCGGCTCGCAGCGGCAGGTGCTCGAGACGATGGCGGAGCTCTGGGAGCACCACCTGCACGTGCCGGCGACGGGCGAGGTCGGGCCGTTCCGGACGTCGTACGGGAAGACGATCCGGAAGCACGCGCTCGGCCGCTTCGAGGACCTGCTGCAGGCGGCGATCGTGCACCCGGCGATGGCGGTCTACCTCGGCAACGCGAACTCCTCCAAGCGCGCCCCCAACGAGAACCTCGGCCGCGAACTGCTGGAGCTGCACACCGTTGGTCGCGGCAACTACGACGAGGACGACGTCAAGGCCTCCGCGCGGATCCTCACCGGCTACCGCGTCGACTCGTGGCGGACGTGGGCCTTCTCCTGCGACCTGGCCCACCACTGGACCGGACCCGTGCAGGTCATGGGCTTCGCCCACGACAACGGCGCCGCCGACGGCCGGCCCGTCGTCCAGGCCTACCTGCGCTATCTCGCGCACCACCCCGCGACCGCGCGGCGGATCGCGCTGAAGCTGGCCCGGCGCTTCGTGTCCGACAGCCCACCGGACGCCCTGGTCGACCGGCTCGCGAAGGTCTACCTCGCCAACGACACCCAGATCCGCCCGGTGCTCCGCGCGCTGGTCGCCTCGACGGAGTTCAAGGCGGCGAGCTCGATCGGCAAGAAGGTCCGTACGCCGACCGACGACGTCGTCGCGACTTGGCGGGCGCTGGGCGTCCAGCTCTCAGCGCGTCCGGCGGACAGCGAGTCCGAGGCCGGCGCCAACGCGATCCTGTGGCAGGCGTCGTCCGTCGGCATCAGGCCGTTCTCGTGGCAGCCGCCCGACGGACGACCCGACACGGCAGCGGCGTGGTCGTCGACCTCGCGCTTCCTCAACTCCCTCGACGTGCACTACACGATGGCGGGCGGCTGGTGGCCGTCCATCGGCACCCGCTACCGCACGCCGGCGTCGTGGCTGCCGGCCACGCGGATCCGCTTCGACCACCTCGTCGACCACCTCGCCCGGTCGATCCACGGACGCGGCTCGACGTCGCTGCTGCTGCAGGCCGCGTGCGAGGCGACCGGCTGCAGTCCGGGCACGATCATCACCAGTACCCACGACCTGGTCCGCTGGGAGATGCCGCGCCTGCTGACCGTGTTCCTCGACTGCCCGACCCACATGACGAGGTGACGGCCATGACCTCCCCGACCCCTGCCCCTCCCGCCGAGCCCTGCGGATGCCCCGAGTTCTCGCGGGTCTCACGCCGCGGCCTGCTCCGGAGCGCGCTCGCCGCCGGGGCCGGCCTGAGCACGGCCACCGCGTTCGGCACCGCCTTCGTCGAGACGTCGTACGCCGCCACGCGCTCCGCGCCCGCCGTGCTGGTCGTCCTGTCGATGCGCGGCGCGGTCGACGGGATGAGCCTCGTCGTCCCGCACGGCGACCCGGTCTACGCGAGCGCGCGGCCCGGCATCGCCGTCCCGTCGGCGCAGCTGCTCGCGAAGGACGGCTTCTTCGGGCTGCACCCGAACCTGGCGCCCCTGCTGCCGCTGTGGAACGGCGGCCGCATGGCGGCCGTGCACGCGACCGGCCTGCCGGCGCCCAACCGCTCGCACTTCTCCGCGATGGAGGAGGTCGAGGACGCCGCGCCCGGCTCGACGACGCGCACCGGCTGGCTGAACCGGCTGATCGGCCGCGACACCTACACCAGCCCGCTGCAGGCGGTCCAGCTCGGCAGCGCCAACCCGCCGACCTCCCTCAGCGGGCCGCAGCAGAGCGTCGCGATCGAGCGGATCGCGGACATGCGGCTCTCCGGAGCCGACAAGTGGGACCCCGAGGGGCGCCGGCCCCGGTCGATGCGGACCACCTGGGCGTCAGCCTCGGGACCGCTCGGAGCGGGAGCCCGCGCCGCGATGGCGGCCATCGCCGACTTCGCCCCGGTCAAGGCGACCTCGACGACACCGGCCAACGGGGCGTCGTACCCGGACGGGGACTTCGGGCGCGCGATGGCCGCGACGGCGCGCACCATCCGCGGCGACGTGGGTGCCGAGGTGATCACCGTCGACTTCGGGTCGTGGGACCACCACGTCGACCTCGGCACGCTCGAGTGGGGTGCGATGCAGCGGATGACCTCCGAGCTCGCCGACGTGCTGGCGGCGTTCTTCACCGACCTCGGCTCGCTCGCCGACAAGGTGACCGTCGTGGCGCTGTCGGAGTTCGGCCGACGGGTCAAGCAGAACGCCAACTACGGGCTCGACCACGGGTGGGGCAACGTGATGCTGTTGCTCGGCGCCGGTGTCAAGGGCGGCTACCACGGCACCTGGCCGGGGCTGGTCAACGACGTCAACGCCGACCTCACGGTCACGACCGACTACCGCAGCGTCCTCGCCGAGGTCGTGGTGAAGCGGATGGCCGCCTCGTCGGCGACGGTGTTCCCGGGCTTCACGCCGGAGACCGTCGGCGTGATGGCCTAGGCGACGGCGATCGCGAGGAGCACGACCGCGATCGCGGGGAGGGTGAGCTGCGTGATCGCCGCACGAGCCTTGTCCGGCGACGAGAGCAGCAGCACCAGCCCGGCGGCCACCATCGACCCCGCGCCGGTGAAGACCAGCGTCGAGCCGACCGTCTCCTCGTCGGCGACGTGGGCGGCGATGCCGCCGAAGGTCACCAGCGCGAGGAAGAGGTTGTAGAAGCCCTGGTTGTAGGCGAGCTCCTTGGTGGCCTCGGCCTCCTCGACCGACGTGCCGAACGTCGCCCGCGTCCGCGGGCTCGTCCAGGTGAGCGACTCCATGACCCAGATGTAGACGTGGAGTGCGGCGGCGAGGCCCGCGAACGCGAGGGCGACGGTGGTCATGTCCTGCACCCTAAGGGGCGGCGGGACCTCTGGCGGGCGCGAAGTGCGTGGGTTTCTCCGCCGAAGTGTGAGGTCTTCTCCGGCGAAGTGGCAGAGGTTCTCCGTCGAGACGTGAGGATTGCGGCGCCGGTGGCGGAGAAATCGGCCCACTTCGGTGGAGAAAACGGCCCACTTCGGCGGAGAAAGCAGCCCACTTCGGCGGAGAAAACCTCACACTTCGCGCCCCCACCCGGGTTCGGCCGTTGTCGGCGGGTACCGCGAGGCGGAACCGACAACGAACCCCGACCGAGAGGAGCACGATCCATGAGCACGATCGAGAAGACCATCGTCGTCGAGGTGCCGGTCCGTACGGCCTACGACCAGTGGACGCAGTTCGAGAGCTTCCCCAAGTTCATGCAGGGCGTCGAGCACGTGAAGCAGATCGACGACAAGCACCTGCACTGGAGCGCCGACATCGCCGGAGTGCACCGCGAGTGGGACGCCGAGATCGTCCACCAGACGCCCGACGAGCGGATCACCTGGCGCGCCACCGACGGTACGACGAACGACGGCACCGTCTCCTTCGCCCCGGACCCCACCGGGCGCGGCACGCGGGTCACCCTGCAGATGGAGTTCGAGCCCGAGGGCATCGTCGAGAAGGTCGGCGACGCGCTGAAGATCGTCGACAAGCGCACCGAGGGCGACCTCGAGCGGTTCAAGGAGTTCATCGAGGCCCGTGGTGTCGAGACGGGCGGGTGGCGCGGGGCGGTGAGCCCGAGCGACGTGGACCCGCCGAATCCGGCGTTGTGATCGGGGGAGTTTCACCGGCCGGCCGGTGAAACTCCCGCGCCTGGACGAAGAAACTCACGCCTGGACGACGAAACTTCGTCGTCCAGGCGTGAGTTCTGTCGTCCAAGGTGCCGGGGCTCAGCCCCGTCCGGCCTGCTCCACGATCCGGTCGAAGCGCGCGCCCATCGCCTCGGCGAGCGCGCTGGCGGCCTTGAGCGGGCGGACCATCACCATGAAGTCGATGATCAGGCCGTCGTCGTCGAGGACGAGGAAGTCGCACCCGGTGATGTCGAGGCCGTCGACCTTCGCCTCGAAGACCAGCGCATGGCCCGCGTCGTCGCCGAGCTCGCGCACGTAGTGGAAGTCCTCGAAGACCTCGATCACGTTGGCCAGGATCGCCGCGGTGATGGGCTTGCCGGGGTACGGCTTGTGCGCGACCGGGCTGCGGAAGACGACGTCGTCGGCGAGGCACGCCCGCATGGCCTCGATGTCGCGCGCCTCGACGGCGGTGCGGAACGCCGCGCTCACAGCGCCGCCGCCAGCTCGGTGCCCTGCTTGATGGCGCGCTTCGCGTCCAGCTCGGCGGCCACGTCGGCGCCCCCGATGAGGTGGACACGACCGGCGAAGTCGGAGGCGAGCAGGTCGTCGTACAGGCTGCGGACCGACTCCTGGCCGGCGCAGACGACGACGTGGTCGACGTCGAGCACCTGCGGCGCTCCGTCGACGGTGATGTGCAGGCCCGCGTCGTCGACCTTGTCGTAGGAGACGCCGCTGAGCTGGTGGACGCCGAGGTCCTTGACGACGGCACGATGCACCCAGCCCGAGGTCTTGCCCAGGCCCTTGCCCTGGGCGGACTCCTTGCGCTGCAGCAGCCACACCTCGCGCTTCGGGGTGCGCGGCGCCTTCTCCGTCACGCCACCGCGTACGACGGCCGGGTCGGCCACGCCCCAGTGGGCCTTCCACTCCTCGACGGTCTCGTCGGTGTGGGCGAGCAGCTCGGTGACGTCGAAGCCGATCCCGCCGGCACCCATCACGGCGACCCGGCCGCCGACCGCGACGCGGCCGGTGATGGCGTCGGGGTAGGAGACGACCTTCGCGTGGTCGATCCCCGGGATCGACGGGGTGCGCGGCTCGACGCCGGTCGCGACCACGACCTCGTCGTACCCGGCGAGCAGCTCGGGCGTCGCCCACGTCGACAGCTTCACGTTGACGCCGAGGACCTCCATGCGGCGGCGGAAGTAGCGCAGCGTCTCGGCGAACTCCTCCTTGCCGGGGATCTGCATCGCCAGGCGGAACTGGCCACCGATCTCGTCGCTCGCCTCGAAGAGCGTGACGTCGTGGCCGCGCTCGGCGGCGCTGACGGCGGTCGCGAGGCCGGCGGGGCCGCCACCGACGACGGCGACCCGCTTGGCGGAGCGCGTCGGGCCGAGCACGAGCGTCGTCTCGTGGCAGGCGCGCGGGTTGACCAGGCAGGAGGCGCGCTTGGCCTGGAAGGTGTGGTCGAGGCAGGCCTGGTTGCAGCCGATGCAGGTGTTGATCTCGTCGGCGCGGCCGTCGCGGGCCTTGTTGACGAGCTCGGAGTCGGCGAGGAACGGGCGGGCCATCGAGACCAAGTCGATGCCCTGCTCGAGGATCGACTCCGCGACGTCCGGGGTGTTGATCCGGTTGCTCGCGCAGACCGGGATCGACACGACCTCCTTGAGGCGCAGGGTGCTGTCGACCCACGCGCCGCGCGGCACGCTGGTGACGATCGTGGGGACCCGCGCCTCGTGCCAGCCGATGCCGGTGTTGATGACGCTCGCGCCGGCCGCCTCGATCCGGTGCGCCAGCTCGACGGTCTCCTCCCACGTCTGGCCGTCGGGGACGAGGTCGAGCAGCGACATCCGGTACATCACGAAGAAGTCCGGCAGCTCCTGCCGGATCCGGCGCACGATCTCGACGGGGAAGCGCATCCGGTTCTCGGCGGAGCCGCCCCACTTGTCGGTACGACGGTTGGTGCGCGCCGCGAGGAACTGGTTGATCAGGTAGCCCTCGGAGCCCATGATCTCGATGCCGTCGTACCCGGCCTTGCGCGCGAGCCTCGCCGATGCGACGAAGTCGTCGACGGTCCGCTCGACCGCGCGCGTCGACAGCGCAGACGCCTTGAACGGGGTGATCGGCGACTTGGTCGCGCTCGCCGAGACGCTGAACGGCGTGTAGCCGTAGCGGCCGGCGTGGAGGATCTGCAGCGCGATCCGCCCGCCGTTCTCGTGGACCGCGTCGGTCACCCGCTGGTGGCGGTGCGCGTTCATCCGCGTGGTCATCTGCGAGCCGAACGGCAGCAGCCAGCCGCGCACGTTCGGCGCGTAGCCGCCGGTCACGATGAGGCCGACACCGCCGGCGGCCCGCTCGGCGAAGTACGCCGCCATCTCGTCGATGTGCCACGGCCGGTCCTCGAGACCGGTGTGCATCGAGCCCATGACCGCGCGGGACTGGAGCTCCAGCCCGCCGACGACGGCCTTCGAGGTGAGCAGGGGATAGCTGGTCATCGGTTCTCCTCGGTGTCTCCAGCGGTGGTGCCGGCGGTGGTGTGGGCGTCGATGTACTCGGTCAGCCAGCGGATCCAGAACTCCTCCATGAGGAGGCCGCCGCGCAGCACGAGGTGGATGTCGAGCTCGGCGCCGGTCAGCGCGCCGGGGTCCGGGAAGTCCCGGGCGGCCATGAACTCGTACAGCGAGAGTCGCTTGGTGTGTTCGTCGAGCTGGCGGCGCAGGTCGTCGAGCAGGGTCGCCCGGTCGCCGTACGACGCCCCGCGCATCTTGATGCCGATGCTGCTCCGCATGGCGTCGGGCGTGGTGGGCTCGCCGATCCAGCGGGCGAGCTCGGCCCGCCCCGCGTCGGTGACGGCGTAGACCTTCTTGGTCGGCCGGTCGGCCTGGGGGACGGCCTCGGCGCTGACCCATCCGTCGCCCTCCATCCGGCCGAGCACGCGGTAGATCTGCTGGTGCGTCGCGGACCAGAAGAAGCCGATCGACGCGTCGAAGCGGCGCACCAGGTCTGAGCCGGACGCGGCGCGCTCGCTCAGCGACACGAGGATCGCGTGCTCGAGGGCCATGGCACGAGGATGCCCCAGTCGGAGCGGCTATGCAACTAGTTGCGCAACTAGTTTCAGGTGGTCTGGGTCACGGGCGTGCGGGATGCAGGAATCCCCGGCTGGCCGGGGATTCCTGCGCATGCTGACGGCTGCAACCGTCACCAACCGCGAGAAGGCGTCATCCGGAGCGGCGGTGGTAGGCCTTGTTCGCGATCCGCCACGCGCCGTCGACCCGCAGGAGCACGAACACGTCGGTGAAGGTGTCCGCGCCATGCTGCAGCGTCAGCACCGCCGTCCCGGTGCTCCCGGACGTGCTCAGGTGCTCGATCCGCCGCCACCGCTCCGCCTCGTCGTCGGCGGGCTTGCCGGTGAAGAGCGCGCAGAACTCGTCGAGCGTCCACGAGACGAAGGCGCCGTCGCGCAGACCCTCGACGTGGGCGGTCGGCAGGAACGCCGCCCGGTGGTACGACGCCTCGCCGGTCGCGTGCCCCGCCACATAGGCCAGCAGCGGCTCCAGCACCTCGGGTGGCGCGGTGGCGCCGGGCGCGAGGGTGAGCCCGTGCCGCGGCGCGGCCAGGCCCGCGATGTCGTCCTCGGGTGCGAGCGGGACTCGCTCCGTCTCGGCCAGCAGGCCGGCGGCGGAGGGGGCGTGGCCGGCGAGGAGCCGGACGTCCTTGGCGAGGGCGCCGGCGGTGAAGTCGGCGCCGGCGAGGTCGCCCGCGTCCAGGCGCTGGCGCTTGGCGCGGACCAGCCCACCGACCGAGGTCCGCTCGAGGACGTGCCAGGTCAGGGCGGCGTCGAGGCCGAGCTCGCGGGCGCGGGTGCGGCTGTCGCGGAGGGTCAGCAGCGCGCCGGCCAGCACGCCGTTGGCGACCAGCTTGGCGGCGGCGGCCCGGGCGGGGGAGCCGCACGGGACGACGTCGCCGAGGTCGGCGAGCACCCCTGCGGCGGGCCCGGCCAGCGAGGGGACGCCCGCGAGCAGGGTGAGGTCGCCGGCGGCGACGGCCGGGGTCGAGCCCATCACCGGGGCGTGCAGGTAGGCCGGCCCGAGCGCGGCCGCCAGGTCCGCGGCCTCGTCCGGACCGACGGTGGCGGTGTTCACGACCACGGCGTCGTGGGGGAGCGCGCCGCTGAGGGAGTCCAGCACGGAGCGGCAGGCGGCGGCGTCGTACAGGCAGAGCAGGACGAGGTCGGCGCCGGCGACCGCCTCGGCCGCGGTCGGGGCGGAGGCCAGTCCCGGCAGGGTCCGGCCGGATCGGGTCCAGGTGGTGACGGTGTGGTCGCGGTCGGCGAGGCGGGCGGCCATGGCGGCGCCCATCCGGCCGAGGCCGAGGACGGTGACGTGCATGGGTCCATGCTGGACGAGCGCTGTCCCTGCGACTAGCGCAGATCTGGCAGTGCTGCCATGCGCGGACCGCATACCATGAGGGAGTGGACCCGGTCACCTGGCGCACCTTCCTCGCGGTCTGCCGCCTCGGCTCGCTCTCGGCGGCCGCGCTGGAGCTGGGCTACACGCAGTCCGCCATCTCCCGGCAGGTCGCCGCGCTGGAGCGGGAGGTCGGGGTGGCCCTGGTCGAGCGCCGCCCGCGCGGCGTCGTACCCACGCTGGCGGGGGAGGCCTTCGGCCGCCACGCGCAGGTCGTGGTGGCGGCCGCCGACCGCGCGGTGCGCGCGGCGCGGGAGGCGGCGCAGGGACGTCGCCTCGTGACGGTCGGGGCGACGCCGTCGGCCGCGGCCGGGCTCGTCCCGGCGGCGCTGCGCGGGCTGGACGCCGCGTGGTCGCTGACCGTCGCGCTCACCGGCGAGCTGGAGGAGCAGGTCGCGATCGGCGCGCTCGACCTCGCCGTCGTCACCGATGCGCCGCCGGGCCTGACAGCGGATCCGCGCCTGGAGCGGCGCCGGCTCGGTGACGACGTCATGCGCGTCGTCGTCGCTGCCGGCCATCCGGCGGCCACCCGCCGCCGGGGGCGCCGCCGGCCCCGGCTCGCCGACTTCGCCGAGGACACCTGGGTCGAGGACAACGAGGGCTCGGCCGCGCTGCTCCGCGCGGCGGCCGCGACGGCGGGCTTCGCGCCGCGGATCGACCTCACGGCCGCCGACCTCGCCGGCAAGACCGCCCTCGTCGCCGCAGGCCACGCGGTCGCGCTCGTGCCGGGCCTGCTGGTCCCGGCGCTGCGGCGCGACGTCGTCGCCGTGGCCGTCGCGGACGCCCCGACACGGGGGATCTACGTGACCGAGCGGGCGGGGAGTGCCCCGGACGGACCGGCCGCGGTGCTGCGCAGCAGGCTCAGGACGGCGCTCGCCGCAGGGTCCGGAACTCCTTCATCCGGCTGACATAGCGCCCCACGCGCCGCGCCGGCACCGGCCGTGGCCAGTCGGTCGCGCGGAACCATGCGTCCGAGCCGCCGTCGACGAAGACCACGCTGCCGCAGAGGAAGTCGGCCGCGTCGGAGAGCATGAAGACCACCCAGGCCGCGAGCTGGCCCGCGTCGCCGAAGCCGCCGATCGGCACCGGGAACGCCCGGATCCGCCTGGCCTCGGCCAGCGTCGCGAGCTGCTGCTCCAACAGCGGGGTCATGATCGCGCCCGGGGCCAGCGCGTTGAGCCGGATGCCCGCGCCCGCCCACTCGCGGGTGACTGCCTGGCGTCGTACCCAGTGGGAGACGGCGACCTTGCTCGCGGCGTACGCGAAGGTCGGCGCCGCCCTGCCGAGCAGCCGCAGCGTACCGAGCGCCCTCTCGACGTCGCCCTCGAGCAGCGCCCGGACGACCCGCTTCGGCACCATCGGCACCGTCGTCGTGGAGTTGCTGGAGAAGACCACGACCTTGGCGCGGTCGGCCTTCGCGAGCGCCGGCCGCCAGGCGTCGAGCAGCTCGACGACGCCGAGCACGTTGACCTCGGCGATCAGCCGCGCGCGGTCACGGCCGGGCGCGGGTCCGAGCCCGGCGGCCAGCACCGCCCCGTCGAGTACGCCGCCCGCCAGCTCGAGCACGGCCGCCGAGGCAGCGCGTCGGCCGGCCGGCGTGGAGAGGTCGGCCGTGACGTCGGCCTGCTTGACGTCGACCCCGATGACGCGGTGGCCGTCGGCGAGGAGCCGCTCGACGACGGCGGCGCCCATGCCGGAGGCGGACCCGGTGACTGCGTAGGTACCCACGCAGCGACTCTAGAACAGGTTCTACTTGGCGGGTACCTGGTCCTCCCGCTCCGACTGCGCCGACTGGTCCGCCCGGTCCGCCCGCTCGCGGGTGACGGCGGCCCACGGGCTCCACAGGAACCACCGCGGCAGCGCCCGGACCAGGCGCGGCGGGCCGGCGACCTCGAGCCGGCCGGCGTCGACCGCCTCGCCCCACGAGCAGTAGCCCTGGAAGACGTCGGCCAGCGCCGGCGTCGTACCGGCCACCTCGACGTCCACCTCGAAGCCCGGGTGCTGCAGGCAGACGGACACCTCGCTCTGCGCCATGACCAGCCAGATCGAGACGGGGTCGGGCGCGGTGTGCCGGAACTCCACCACCGTCCGGCCCGGCGGCAGCCGCTCGTGGTCGACCCGGCGGTGCATCCACCACATCAGCGTCGTGGGCGCCACGTCGTGCGGCCGCAGCTCCTCGAAGAGCCACTCGATCGCCCAGCGACCGAGGCTGTCGATGACCCGCTCGAGGTCGCGCCCGGCCGGCGTGAGGTGGTACTCGCTGCCGCGCCCGGTCGGCGCCGGCCACATCTCCAGCACGCCGCGCTTCTCCAGGTGCCGCAGCCGCTGCACCAGCAGCGAGCGCGAGATGCCCGGCAGGGCGCGGGCGATGTCGTTGAAGCGGGTGTTGCCGAGCACCAGCTCGCGGATGATGAGCGGCGTCCAACGGTCCGCGACCACCTCGGACGCCATCGAGACGGGGCAGTAGTTGCCGTAGTCGGGCATGCGCCCATGGTCCTCCGGCACGGCGGCCGCCGCCAGCAAATGGAACCTCTGGTCGCGCGCGCTGTCGAGGTCGCGAATCCGAACCGGCGAGGTCACGAATGTGGACTGGTTGCGCCGTCGCGCCCGGCGGACATTGGACGCATGACGATCACCGACACCACCCAGACGGCCGGACAGCCCACCAGCAGCACGGCCACCACCACGACCCCGCTCGAGCGCGCCCGCGAGATCGGGCCCCGCATCGCCGCCCACGCCGCCCGCCACGACGCCGAGGGCAGCTTCGTGTCCGAGGCGTACGACGAGCTGCGCGCCGCCGGCCTGCTCCGGGCCGCCGTCCCGGTCGAGCTCGGCGGCGACGGCGCCACCGTCCGCGAGCTGACGGCGCTCCAGCGCGAGCTCGGCCACCACTGCGGCTCGACCGCCCTGGCCAGCGCCATGCACCAGCACGTCGTGGCGTTCACGGCGTGGCGCTACCGCCGCGGCCTGCCGGGCGCCGAGGCGACCCTGCGCCGCGTGGCGGAGGAGCAGATCCTCCTCGTCTCCACCGGCGGCGGCGACTACACGCACCCGCACGGCGATGCCGTGAAGGTCGACGGCGGCTACCGCGTCACCGGCCGCAAGCGCTTCGCCAGCCAGTCCGAGCAGGGTGCGGTGATGTCGACGATGTTCTGCTTCGACGACCCCGAGCAGGGGCGCCGCGTGCTCAACATGGCCGTCCCGTTCGCGTCCGAGGGCGTCACCGTCGCCGACAACTGGGACACCCTCGGCATGCGCGGCACCGCCAGCAACGACATCGACCTCGTCGACGTGTTCGTGCCCGAGGAGAAGGTCCTGGCCAACCGGCCGTGGGGTGTCCTCGACCCGCCGCTGCAGGTCATCTCGAGCATCGCGTTCCCCATCGTGACCGGCGCCTACCTCGGCGTCGCCGAGGCCGCGTACGACGCCGCGGTGGCCGCCGCCTCGCGCCGCGCCTCGGACCCCAGCGCGCAGCGCCAGGTCGGCGTGATGCGCTCGCGGCTCCAGGTCGCCGGCTGGGCCCTCGACGGAGCGCTCGCACTCGTCGGCGACGACCCGACGCCGTCGTACGACACCGTGCTCGCCGTGATGGCCGCCAAGGCCGAGGTCGCCCGAGCGGGGCTCGAGGTCTGCGACCTCGCCATGGAGGTCGCCGGCGGCCCCGCCTTCTTCAAGGGCTCGGTCATCGAGCGGGCCTACCGCGACATCCGTGCGGTCAAGTTCCACCCGTTCACCCCGGAGGACACCCTCCTCGCGCTCGGCCGCGACGCCCTCGGCACGGAGGCCTGAGCACCCCGGAGCACCGGGAGTACCGAGAGCACCGGGAGCACCGGCCGGGCCGCCGCGACGTGGGGTAGCGGCGGCCCGGCCCGCCCGCCGAGTTGGCGCTTCCGCCCGTCGAGTTGGCGGTTTCGCGCGTCGAGTTGGCGGTTTCGCGCGTCGAGTTGGCGGTTTCGCGCGTCGAGTCGGCGGTTCGTGGCCTAGCGGCCGCCGAGGACCCCGGCGTCGAACGCCTTGAGCACCGACGCCTTGTCGGCGGCGGTCAGGTCACCGTCGTCGACCGCCTGGTCCAGGCGGTCGGAGAGCTCGGTGCGGTGCTCCGCCCTGGCGGCTGCGCGCAGGGTCTCCAGCGCGTCGGACACCTTGTCCTCGTCGATGCCGAGCTCCTCGGCCAGCGCGGTCACGAACGCCGCCTCCCGCTCGGCGCGCTCCTCGTCGGTCGGCGGTGTCGGCTGCTCGCCGTCGGCGGGCCTGCTGTCGGCGTCCGGCCTCAGCTCGTCGCGGACGGCGTCGAGGGCGTCGGACACCTTGTCCTCGCTGACGCCGAGGGCCTTCGCGAGGGCCGCGGCGTCCACGGGACCGCCGCGGCCGTGTCCACCGGGGCCGCCGGGGCCGCCGGGGCCGCCGGGACCGGGCTCGCCCGCGGTGGCGCTGGACGAGTCGGAGGTGGTGCCCGTGTCGTCCGCGGCGTGGGCGGACAGGCTGGCGGCGGTCACGCCGCCGGCGACGGCGCCGGCGGCGAGCAGGGCCGCGGCGCGGGTGCGGTACGTGGTCATCTCGGTCTCCTTGTCTCTGTCCCGCCTCGCTGGGGGACCTGCCTCGACGGTGCCGACGGCGGCTGGGGGAGCGCTGCGCCACGGCTGGGAGGAGCCTGTGAGTGCCCACGGAACGCGTCAGTGTTGACTAACGCGTTAGTGCTGACTAACGTGTACGACGTGACCGACCCCCTCAGCGCCGCAGCGGAGCCCAACCGGCGCCGCCTGCTGCAGCTGCTGGCGAGCGGTCCGCAGAGCGTCACCGAGCTGGCCGGGCAGTTCCCGGTGACCCGCTCGGCGATCAGCCAGCACCTGCTCGTCCTCGCCGAGGCCGGGCTGGTCACCGCCGAGAAGTCCGGCCGGCAGCGCTTCTACCGGGTCGTGCCCGACGGGCTGCGCCGGCTCCAGGCCGAGATCGACCGGTTCTGGACCGCCGAGCTCGACCTGCTGGTCGCCGACGCCGACGAGCTCCACCGCGCCGGTGCGCACCCGCCCACCCGTGCCCCCGACAGCCACGACCCCGACAGCCACGACCCCGACAGCCAGGAGTGAAGCCATGACCTACGCGAAGACCGTGTCCCTGCCCGTCCCTGCCGACGAGGCCTTCGCCCTCGTCACCCAGCCCGAGCGCCTGCGGCGCTGGATGGCCGTCACCGCGCGGCTCGAGCTGCGCGCCGGTGGGGCCTGGCGCTGGACCGTCACGCCGGGCAATGTCGCCGGCGGCACCGTCCGTGAGGTCGAGCCCGGCCGCCGGGTCGTCCTCGACTGGGGCTGGGACCTGATGCCGGGAGCCGAGGGCTCGCTCGGGACCGTCACGGTGACCGTCGAGCCCGCCGGTGACGGCTCCACGGTCACGCTCGTGCACGAGGGCCTCGACGTGGAGCAGGAGGCCAGCCACGCGGAGGGCTGGGACCACTTCCTCGGCCGGCTCGAGGTCGCCGCGGCCGAGGGCGACGCGGGCCCCGACGACTGGGCTGCCGCGCCCGACCCGATCGACGAGCTGGTCGCCGCCGAGGCGGCCCTCGCCGTGCTCCAGCACGTGCTGCGCCAGGTCGGTCCCGGCGACGGCGACCGGGCGACCCCGTGCTCGGAGTTCACCGTCGGCGAGCTGACCGAGCACCTGCTCGACACCCTCGTCGACCTCGGTGCGATGGCCGAGGCCGAGCTCACCCGGCCCGAGGGCGCCGACGCGGAGGACCGCGTCGCGGTCCTCGCCGCCGAGGTGGTCGAGGCCTGGCGCCGCCGCGGCCTCGACGGCATGGCGCGCAGCCCGTTCGGGGAGGCCCCCGCGCCGGTCCTCGCCGGGATCGTGGCCCTCGAGCTGCTGGTCCACGCGTGGGACTTCGCACAGGCGACCGGCGCCGTCATCACGGTCAGCGACGAGCTCGTCACCTACGTCGCAGGCCTCGCCGAGCGGGTCGTCCCCGGTGCCCGGGGCCGTGCCTTCGCCGAGGAGTCGCCGGCTCCGGTGGACGCCGATGCCCTCACGCGGCTGGCGGCGTACACGGGTCGGACGCCGCTGGCGCTGGTCTGAATCCCCGGGGGTGGTCGCCGCGATGTGCGCGGCGTCACCCCCGCGGGAGGCCGTGCGCTACTCTGGGTGCACCACCGGACGCCGTCGTACGACGGGCACCCGGTGACGTTCACCCGATCGGCGCCCTCCCGCAGCAGCGCGAGCCGTCGTCGACCGACCTTGCGATGAAGACCTCGCGGCGCTGTTCGCGATGGGAAGGACACCTGTGGCTCGAGGAGGCCAGCGGGGAGCGACGCAGCAGCGGCGCAACAACCCGCAGGCGGCGCGGACGCGTCGCAACGAGGAGGGCATCATCCCGCAGCTCGCGCGCGCCGTGCGCGAGGTCGAGGCGGCCGTCGCGCGCCGATCGGCGATGCCGGAGGTGCGCGCGAAGTTCCAGGTCGTGGCCCTGCTCGCCCGCGAGGAGCGGGCGCGGGTGAAGAACGACCCGGACCTCTCCGACAGCCGCCGCGGCGAGGAGCTCAAGCGCCTCGACGGGATCGCGACGATCCTCGCCCAGACCGCGGCCCGCGACAGCACGCTCTTCACGCTGCTCGACGAGAACGCCGAGATGTCGGAGTCGGCGAAGGCCATGCGCCGCGAGCTGCTCCGCAAGGCCGGTGTCGACGAGCCCGAGCCCGAGCCGGTGCCCGTGACGGTCGACCCCGAGACGGCGGCCCTGCTCGAGAAGCGGGTCATCCCGCAGTCGGTGCAGGCGCGCCAGCTCGCCAACCCCTTCCTCGCCCCCGACTTCGAGCACGCACGGGCCAAGGTCCGCCCGCGCCGGCTGGCCGGCTGGGAGCTGCTGGAGCCGCTCTTCCGGTCCTTCGAGCGCGCGGCGCCCGACGCCCCGGCGTGCATGCCGCTGCCCGACGCCGACCAGCTCACCAACCTCACCGGGCTGCACGGCCCGGTCGGGCGCGAGCTGATGCACCACCAGGCGCAGCTCATCGGCTCGGCAGCGCTGGGCCACCGCACCTACCTGCTCGCCGACGAGCCCGGCCTCGGCAAGACCGCCCAGGCGCTGCTGGCCGCCGAGGCGGCGGGCGCGTTCCCGCTGCTCGCCGTCGTCCCCAACGTCGTCAAGACCAACTGGGCGCGCGAGGTCGAGATCTGGACGCCGCACCGCAAGGCGACGGTGCTCCACGGCGACGGTGACGACGCGGACGGCTTCGCCGACGTGTTCGTCGTCAACTACGAGATCCTCGACCGCCACGTCGGCTGGCTCGGCACCCACGGCTTCCGCGGGATGATCGTCGACGAGGCGCACTACATCAAGAACAAGACCTCCCAGCGCTCGCAGAACGTCCTGGAGATCTCCAACCGGATCCGCGCCCGCGTCGCCCGGCCGCTGATGATGGCGCTGACCGGCACCCCGCTGATCAACGACATCGAGGACTTCCGCGCGATCTGGCAGTTCCTCGGCTGGATCGACGACGTCGTCCCGCAGGGCAGCCTGATGGAGGCGCTGGAGGAGACCGGGCTGACCCCGGCCGACCCGGCCTTCTACCCCGCGGCCCGACGCGCCGTCATCGACGAGGGCATCGTGCGCCGCCGCAAGATCGACGTCGCCGCCGACATCCCCGCCCGCCGCGTCGCCGACATGCCCGTCGAGCTGGAGGGCGAGGCCGGCCGCTCGATCCGCAAGGCCGAGCAGGAGCTCGCCCGCCGCATGGTCGAGAGGTACGACGCCGCACTGTCCACGCGTCGAGCCGGAGCCGTCGTCGAGGGCATCGACCGCCACCTGGTCCGCCAGGTCGCGGGCTGGGAGCGCGAGGACAACTCGACCAAGACCGGCGAGAACGTCTTCATGATGATGCGCCGGATCGGTCAGGCGAAGGCCGGTCTCGCGGCCGACTACACCGCCCAGCTGGCCCGCAACGTCGGCAAGGTCGTCTTCTTCGCCAAGCACATCGACGTGATGGACCAGGCGGAGAGGACCTTCACCGAGCGCGGCATCAAGTTCACCTCGATCCGCGGCGACCAGTCCTCGACCGCGCGCCAGAAGGCGATCGACGCGTTCGTGAACGACCCGGAGGTGCAGATCGCGGTCTGCTCGCTGACCGCCGCCGGCGTCGGCCTCAACCTGCAGGTCGCCTCCAACCTGGTGCTCGCGGAGCTGTCGTGGACCGACGCCGAGCAGACCCAGGCCATCGACCGGGTCCACCGCATCGGCCAGGCCGAGCCGGTCACCGCCTGGCGCGTGATCGCGACCCAGACCCTCGACACCCGCATCGCCGAGCTCATCGACAAGAAGGCCGGGCTCGCCGCCCGCGCCCTCGACGGTGCCGGCGAGGAGGTCGAGGGCGGTGCGATCGACCTGCAGACCGAGGCGCTGGCGGCGCTGCTGACCGCGGCGCTGGAGGCGCGCGGGGACTGACGGTCCGGGCGATGTCACACTTCCCGCCGCTGTCCCGTCCACCTGTCATGAGCACACGCATCGCAGTGGCAGGTGGGACGGGACTGGTCGGCCGGCTGGTCGTCGACGAGGTACGACGGGCCGGCGCGACCCCGGTCGTGGTCGCCCGGTCCGCGGGCGTCGACCTGACGACGGGCGCCGGCCTCGACGAGGCCCTGGCGGGCGTCGACGCGGTCGTCGACGCCAGCAACGTCGAGACCATGAGCGGCAAGGTGTCGGTCGCCTTCTTCGAGGCCGCGACCCGGCACCTGCTGCAGGCCGGGGAGCGGGCGGGGGTGCGCCACCACGTCGCGCTCTCGATCGTCGGCTGCGACGTCGTCGACCTGCCCTACTACCTCGGCAAGAGACGCCAGGAGGAGCTTGTCACGGCCGGCCCGGTGCCGTGGACGATCGCGCGCGCGACGCAGTTCCACGAGTTCGCCGGCCAGCTCGTCGACCGCAGTCCCGGCCCGTTCGCGCTGGCCCCGCGGATGCTGAGCCAGCCGGTCGCGGCCGCGGAGGTGGCCGCCCTGCTGGTCGCGACCGCCCTCGGTGAGCCGCAGCACGCCACGCGCGAGCTCGGCGGCCCGCGGCCGGAGCGGATGGACCGGCTGGTGCGCGCGGAGCTGCGCCGGCGCGGGGAGCGGCGCGTCGTCGTACCGCTTCCGATGGCGGGGGCTGCCGGCCGCCAGGTCAAGGGCGGCGGACTGCTGCCGGGGCCGGGCGCGACGCTCGGCCGGCAGACCTTCGAGGAGTGGGCGACGGGTGCCTGAGCGCAGCGACGAGCTCGCCACCGCGTACGACGCCCTGCGGCCCCGCATGGTGCGCGTCGCCTACGCGATCCTCGGCTCGCGCGCCGAGGCGGAGGACGTCGTCGCCGACTGCTGGACCCGGCTCGTCGACGCCGACGCCCGTGAGCCGGTCCGCGACGTCACGGCATGGCTGACGGTCGCGGTCGCGCGGGCCGCCACCGACGTGCTCCGCTCCGCGCGGGTACGGCGGGAGGCCTACGTAGGCCCGTGGCTCCCGGAGCCCTTCGTGGTCACGGCCGCCGAGACCGCCGACCCGGTCGACCGGGTCACCCTCGACGAGACCGTCGGGTACGCACTCCTGGTCGTCCTGGAGGCGCTCTCGCCGGCGGAGCGGACCGCGTTCGTGCTGCACGACGTCTTCGGCATGGGCTTCCCCGAGATCGCCTCGGTGGTCGGTCGGACACCGGCGGCCGTGCGCCAACTCGCGTCCCGGGCGCGCGCCCACCTCGCCGCGCAGCGACCGCGCTTCGAGGTGGACCGGACGGCCCACGAGGAGGTCCTCGGACGCTTCCTCGCGGCGGCGGCCGGTGGCGACCTCCAGGCGCTCGTGGCGACCCTCGACCCCGACGTCGTCGTCACCTCGGACGGTGGCGGCGTCGTCAGCGCGGCCCGTCGTCCGGTGCTCGGCGCCGACCGTGCGGCGCGCTACGTCCTCGGCATCGTCGCGAAGTACGTCGACCAGCAGGCCGAGGTCGACCTGCTCCTCGCCAACGGTCTGCCCGCCATCGGGATCCGCCAGGGCGGCGTGCTCACCTCGCTGGTGGTGCTGACCGCCCGGGCCGGGCGGGTGGCGCGGGTCGACATCGTGCGCGCGCCGGCGAAGCTCGCGGCCGCCGACCGGCGATGAGCCTCAGCCGGTGGTCGCCGGCTGGGTCGTGAGCTGCCGGTCGGCGTACCGGAAGCCGGCGATGAGCACGCTGAACAGCACGGTGATGCCGATGCAGACGACGGCGACGTGCGCCCAGCCCTCGGCGCGGAAGTCGAGGAACGGGTAGGGGACCCACCGGGTCGCGCCGGCGACGGCGAGGGTGACGGCCAGCCAGGCGATCGGCCACGCGAAGGCCACGGCGACCGCCCGGCCGTCGACGCGCGGGCGCGGGCCGAACGCGAACCAGCCCACGACGGCCAGCACCGGGACGACCATGTGCAACAGCTTGTCGGCGGCCCAGTCGGCTCCGGCGAGGTCGAGCAGCGGGCGGAGCAGGAAGAAGTGCACCAGCCCGGTGACCGTGATGCCGACGGTGGCGGCGAGGCGCAGCGCCCGGAAGGCGGCGCCGTCGCGGTCGGGGGAGAGCGCGAGCAGGGTGGTGGCGACCGCGACCAGGATGTTGCTCTGGATCGTGAAGTAGGCGACGAAGCGGGCCAGCCGGAGGCCGAGGCCCGGGGGCTCGACCTCGTCGAGCACCCGCCCGCCCTGCACGACGAGGACCAGCTGGAGGACCACGGCCGCCACGGTGACCGCGGCCGTGAGCACGTGCCAGCCGCGCGCGCCGCGCATCAGGGTCCCTCGGCGTCGGGGGTGAGCAGGTGCTGGATCGCGTCGCCGTACAGCGCGACGACGCGGTCCGTGTCGGCGGCCGTGACGAGGGGGTCCTCCTGCCGGAAGACGAGGTTGAGCAGGCCGCCGAGCTGGGCGACCGCCAGCGCGACCCGCAGCTCACGGTCGGGGCCGGTCAGCCGGGGCGCGAGCGCGGCGACATAGGTCTCGGCCGTGTGGCGGTTCATCTCCTCGCGGACCTGGTCGAGGTGGGCGGCCTGGGCGAGGGCGAGGTAGCGCTGGCGGAGCAGCGGACGGCCGGGCTCGAGGAAGTAGGCGACCAATCGACGCCCGACGGTCTCCAGTGGTCCGTCGAGGACCGTCCCGATGCCGGTGGAGGTGTCGACGCAGCGCAGGAAGAGCGCCTCCTTCGACCCGAAGTGCCGGATGACCAGGGCGGGATCGACGCCCGCCTCGTGGGCGATCGCGCGGACCGACGCGTCGAACCCGCGCTCGGCGAACAGCCGCCGGGCGGCTTCCTCGATCGCGGCCCGCGTGGCCCGCCCCGCCGGCCGCAGCTGGCGCTCGTCCGGCGGGGCCGGACGGTCGGGGGAGGAGGTCTTGGTCACACCGCAACCGTAGGGCATCGACCAGCCCGGTCAACGGTGTTGACAGCCCTTCGGTCAACGCCGTTGACTGGTTGACCGTGACAACTACTGCGCCTGCGGCGAGTGCCGCGACCGGTGGCCGCACCGGGTCGCCCCTGCTGACCGTCGCCGTCCTGTGCCTCGGTGGACTGGTCGTGTCGCTGACCCAGACGATGGTCATCCCGATCCAGGGCCAGCTCGGGATGCTGCTGCGCACGAGCGAGGCCAACGCGTCGTGGGTGGTCACCGCGACCCTCGTCGCCGGCGCCGTCTCGATGCCGATCTCCGGGCGCCTCGGCGACCTGTTCGGCAAGCAGCGCGTGCTCGTGGTCAGCTCCTCGCTGCTCGTGCTCGGCTCGCTCGTCTGCGCGCTGAGCAGCTCGCTCGCCCCGATGCTGGCCGGCCGCATGCTGCAGGGCCTCGCGATGGGCTTCATCCCCGTCGGCATCGCGCTGATGCGCGAGGTCGTGCCGCCGCAGTTCGCGGCGACCGGCATGGCCGCGATGAGCGCCACGCTCGGCGTCGGTGGTGCGATCGGCCTGCCGCTGTCGGCATGGATCGTGCAGGACTTCAGCTGGCACACCCTGTTCTGGGTCTCGACCGGCCTCGCGGCGCTCGTCGCCGCGGCCGTCGTGCTGCTCGTGCCGCACGTGCGCGACGCCGTGCCCGGCCGCTTCGACGCCGTCGGTGCGGTGGGCCTGGCGGTCGGCCTGGTCGCGCTGCTCGTCGCGGTGTCGAAGGGCAACGACTGGGGCTGGGCCCACGGGCGCACCCTCGGCCTCGTCGCCGCTGCCGTCGTCGTCCTCGTCGCCTGGGGCAGCTACGAGCTGCGCGTCGCCGACCCGCTGTGCGACCTGCGGGTCACCGCCCGCCGCCCGGTGCTGCTCACGAACGTCGCCGCGATCGCGATCGGCTTCGGGATGATGGCCCAGGCGATCGTCGTACCCCGGCTCCTGCAGTCGCCGGAGGCCACCGGCTACGGCCTGGGGCAGAGCCTGCTCGAGACGGGCCTCTGGCTCGCGCCCGGTGGCCTGGTGATGATGGCCTTCTCGCCCGTGTCGGGTCGGCTGATCCGCCTGGTCGGCGCCCGCCGGACGCTGATGGTGGGCGCCACGGTGCTCGGCCTGGGCTACGTGTTCGCGATCTTCCTGACCGACGCCCCGTGGCAGCTCCTGGTGTCCAACTGCATCACCTCGGCCGGCATCGGGATCGGGTACGCCGCCATGCCGACCCTCATCCTCGAGTCCGTCCCGCTGAGCGAGGCCGGCTCGGGCGTGGGCATCAACGGCCTGATGCGCTCCATCGGCACGAGTGTCTCCTCCGCCGTGATGGCGGCCATCCTGACGTCCTCGACGACCAGCCTCGGCGGCTACGAGATCCCCGACGAGAGCGCCTTCCGGATCTGCTTCGTCGTGGGCGCCGCGGCCGCCTTCGCCGGGGTCCTCCTGGCCGCCCTGGTGCCCGCCCGCCGAGCGGACAGGTGACCAGTCTCAGATCCGGTCACATGTCCGTGACAAGACATCACGGGTACCCGGAACCTCGCCGTTCCCCGGTCGTTGATCGGAGTGCGTGGCTGCGGTGACTGGGGGGTTTCGCGACACGCGCAGGGGCGGCTCCGGCCCGAGACCGGAGCCGCCCCGCTTCCGTTCATGCGCAAGGATGGCCGCGTGTCCGCCGGCCCGCTGATCCCGTCCGACCCGTCCGCCGACGAGGTCCGCCGATCGGCCCTGCGCCGGATGCGTACGGTCGCCGTCTCGCTGCTGCTCCTCGCCGCCGCCGTGTACGCCGCCACGCTCGGCCGCGACGGTGCCTGGGGCTTCGTCAACGCGGGCGCCGAGGCGTCGATGGTCGGCGCGATCGCGGACTGGTTCGCGGTCACCGCGCTGTTCAAGCACCCGCTCGGGCTGCCGATCCCGCACACCGCGCTGATCCCCAAGCGCAAGGACGACCTCGGCAAGGGTCTCGAGCAGTTCGTCGGGGAGAACTTCCTGCAGGCCGACATCATCCGCGAGCGGGTGCTCGGCGTGCAGATCGCGCAGCGGGTGGCGGACTGGCTCGCGGTGCCGGCCAACGCCGAGCGGGTGGTCACCGAGGTCGCGGAGGTCGCTGCGGTCGCGCTCGGCAAGGTCCGCGACGACCACATCGAGGCGCTCGTCAACGAGGCCCTGGTGCCGCGCTTCCGGGAGGAGCCGATCGCCCCGCTCCTCGGCGGGCTGCTCGCCGAGGCCCTCGAGGACAACCTCCACCACGGCGTCGTCGACCTGATGCTGGAGGAGATGCACGACTGGCTGGTCGCCAACCCCGACACGGTGCACGAGGTGCTGGGGGAGCGGGCGCCCTGGTGGGCGCCGGACAGCGTCAACACCTATGTCATCAACCGCGCCCACCTCGAGATGGTGCGCTGGATGGCCGAGATCCGCGACACCCCCGACCACCGGGCCCGCCGCGCGCTCGACTCGATGCTCGAGCGGCTCTCGGACGACCTGCTGGAGAACCCGGACACCCAGGCGCGGGCCGACCGGCTCAAGGAGCGCGTGCTCGAGCACCCCGCGGTGATCGGCACGGCCGTCACGCTGTGGAAGGCGCTCCGCAAGGCGCTGCTGACCTCGCTCGACGACCCGCAGGGCGCCGTACGACGCCGGCTGCTCGTCGAGGTCGAGGCGGCCTCGGCGCGGCTGCGCTCCGACGCCCCGCTGCGCGAGCGGATGGACCGGATGGCCGCCGACGCCGCGGTCTTCGCCGTCGAGCGCTACGGCACCGAGCTGACCGCGGTCATCACGCACACGATCGAGCGCTGGGACGGCAAGGAGGCGGCGCAGCGCATCGAGCTGCACGTCGGCCGCGACCTGCAGTTCATCCGGATCAACGGCACGATCGTCGGCGGCCTGGTGGGCCTGCTGATCCACGCGATCTCCGTCTGGATCCACTGATTTCCGCCGGCGTGGCGCCCCATGTGGGCACGCTCCGCTCGCCGCAAATCAGTCGATCCAGACGGGTGCTGGTTCACTGATGGCCATGTTCGGCCGGAAGCGCAAGGACCCCGACCCCATCGAGCCCGAGGGCCCGGTGCCCGTCGACGTCGCGATCCGCGACGAGGTGATCCGGCTGGGTCAGTTCCTCAAGCTCGCCAACCTGGTCGAGTCGGGTGCCGACGCGAAGCCGGTCATCGCCGACGGGCTGGTCCAGGTCAACGGCGAGGTCGAGACCCGTCGCGGGCGCCAGCTGCGCGTGGGCGACGTGGTGGTGCTGGAGGGGCAGGCTGCCCGGGTCGCCGACGGCGACGCCCCGGACAACCTGCCCTGGTGAGACGGGTCAGCGAACAGCCAGCAGGTCCACGACGAAGATCAGCGTCTCGCCCGGCTTGATCACGCCGCCGGCGCCACGGTCGCCGTAGCCCAGGTGCGGCGGGATCACGAGCTGGCGGCGGCCGCCGACCTTCATGCCCTGCACGCCGGTGTCCCAGCCCTGGATGACCTGGCCGATGCCGAGGCGGAAGTCCAGCGGGGTGCCGCGGTTGTACGACGCGTCGAACTCCTCGCCGGTGGACAGGGCGACGCCGACGTAGTGCACCGACACGGTGCTGCCGGAGGTCGCCTCGGCGCCGTCGCCGACGGTGAGGTCGGTGATGACGAGGTCGGTGGGCGGGGTGGGGTCGACGAAGTCGATCTCGGGCTTCTGGCTCATCCCGCAAGCCTACGGCGTGCCCGACGCCGCCCCGCGGCGTGGCCTGCGCCACCCGGTGGCGTGCCCGGATCTGGCGCCATTGCCGCCCGGAGGCGGCCGGGTCCGCGATACGCTGCGGGCCAGCGTCCCCACTTCTGGATGGGAGGGGTGGGGCAGGGGTCGTTCTCGGGGGTAGTGGTGCGGGTCAACACGACGGGCGTCGAGTCGTGGCCTGTCCCCGGTGGCTCGACCCGGCTCGTCTACTCCGCCGGCAGCCACCCGGGCCGGATCCGGACCGTCAACGAGGACTCCTCGCTGGTCGCCCCGCCCGTCTTCCTGGTCGCCGACGGCATGGGCGGCTACGCCCGCGGCGACGTCGCCAGCCGGCTGGTCGTCGAGGCGTTCGAGCCGCTGTCCGCCCGCGCGCGCGTCGAGCCCGGTGACGTCGAGGCGGCGATCGCCGCGGCGCAGGTGCGCGTCTCCGCGCTGGCCGCCGAGTTCACCACGGCGCCCGGGTCCACGCTCGTGGCGGCGGCGTACGTCCTCCAGGACGGGCACGGCTACTGGCTGGTCGCCAACCTCGGTGACTCCCGCGCCTACTCCTACGCCCACGGCGTGCTCGAGCAGATCTCCAAGGACCACTCGGTCGTGCAGGAGCTCATCGACGCCGGCCGGATCACCCGCGAGGAGGCGATCGGCCACCCCGAGCGGCACGTGATCACCCGTGCGATCGGCGCGCTCACCGACGCCGAGCCGGACTTCTCCCTGGTCCCCGCCGGGCCCGGGTCGCGGCTGCTGCTGTGCTCCGACGGACTGACCTCGGAGCTCTCCGACACCGCACTCGTGCACATCCTCACCGGCCAGCTGCCGCCCGACGAGGTGGTGGCCACGCTGGTCGACGCCGCGGTCGCCGCCGGCGGGCACGACAACGTCACCGTGGTGGTCGTCGACGTCGAGGGCGGCGACGAGCATGCGACCGAGCGCACCCAGCCCTTCCCGGCGGTGCAGCCATGAGCGCGTCCTACGCCGTCGGCGAGCTCGCCACCCTCGTCACCCCGCAGGGCATCGTCCTCGCGGCGGCCGACCGTCTCGCCGACCTCGTCCCGCTCGCCGGCGCCGACATCGACCCGCTGAAGGTCGTCGAGGCGCTCTCGCGGGGCGCGCTCGGCGACCTGCCCGACTTCGCGGTCGTCTGCGTCGACGGCAGCGAGGCGCGGGTCCTGGTCCGCGGCGGGTTCGCCGTGCGGATCGCCGGCTTCGCCGTCGAGGGACGCGACGCCGCCACCTGGACCGAGGCCACCGCCGCCCTCACGCCCGGCGACACGGTGGAGGTCGCCCGGTTCGGTACGCCGCTCGCCGGTGCCACCCTCCCGATCACCGCCGGCGTCGTGCGCAGCGCCGGGCTGGCCTGGGTCCCCGTGCCCGCTGCGGAGGCCGAGGACCCGGCGCCTGCCGCGGTCCGGATCCCGGCGCCCGCCGCCGCTCCCGAGCCCGTCGAGGCCGCGCCTGTCGAGCCCGCGCCCGTCGA